>CAIMZS010000392.1 GCA_903846015.1 uncultured Anaerolineae bacterium
GAAAAGCGCCAGGATCAACAATGCAAATACAGCATAACCCCAGATTACTGCATCCCGGATCGCGTCCATCCCAAAATAGGGCAAATTAGGGATCGTTCTCAGCATTCCCCAGGTCATTAGGAGAAGTAATATTTTGATTTCCGGTTTTTGAAAGGCCAAACCAATATTATTTTTGATCGCAGTGAAGCGGAGAGAAACCAGCAAGGCAAGTATGCCAGTTACCAGGACAAGTTCCCCGATAAAAACTGAACCGATCCGAATGTAAGCGAAACTCTTGCCGAGGAATGCATAACCGAAAAGAAGTAAAAACAAGGCAAGCGAAAAGATTTTAGCCTTGTATCTAATGATCCCAATTAATCCGATCAGCCCAATTGCCAGGCCTGGGGCTAAAAGCAGCCAATTTTCTTGGTGATTGAAAACCAGGTAAAATGAAATTAGACTCCCGGCAAGAACCAGCAGGAATGCTAATGCTGAGTAACGATAGGCGCTATTTTGTCGAAAAAGGTGTCTTTGAATCATAATTTCGCGCGGCCAGGCTGCGTTATTTTTTTTAATTCGGTCAGAATGGGTCTACAAATATCCATATTTTTTCATCAACGAATAATCAATAAGGGTAACCATCGAATTCTTTCTTCTGTTGATTTGATTTTTCCACTCATCGTCCGGATTGATCACAAGAGATTTATTTTCAAACCTGCCCGGATTGCCGGAAAAAGTGTGTTCTTGCACAGGCGCAGCCGGGTGACAGGCAAATCCGGCCATATTGCCTATCCGTTCGAGGTGTTTTTGCGGAGATTGTACGAAATCTTCATACCGCAAGAACATGTATTTAGAAGAGGGCTTATTGAGAAAAATTTCAATCAGGAAATTAAAATAAAGCCATCTAATTGCGCTGACATGAGCCGATATTGGCTTGATCTTTTTTCTTGCCCAGGAATATGCCACGGCTCTCGGGTCCCTTACAAGATGGATAATGTACACATCCAGATCTGGAATCTGGCGCAAAAAAAGAGCGTAAGCAGGGATTTTTGTTGCGTCAATAATCACGTCACAGCCGGTTGTTTTTTGGGCAGCCTGGTACAACTGTTTTGTAAGCCTGATTTTTTCCGCCAGCTCGGCGGTTGGATTGGACAGGTTTCTAAATTGAAGGATATTAATATTACGAAAAAAAATGTGATGCGTTAAGGCCGTGGTGTCAATTTGGGCCTCATTTGAAAAACCAGCTGCGACAATCTTTTGCCAGGTTGTGCAATCAGAAAAGGGCTGGCCACAACTACATTGGCTGTTATTGGTTAATCCCTCTTCCCAGAAAAAACCGAACTCGCCGGCATTAAATACTGTTGGAAGTTGACCAAGCATAGATGAAAGAATGGTGCTGCCGCTGCGCATCCAACTTGCGATGAAGACGACTTTTATTTTATCAGAAGTCAATGTGTTTGCTCCGAGAAATTTTGCCAGGTGAAGCCCGAATGATGTTCTTGAAGGTGGAAATATAAGCCTATGTTGAAAATGTAGAATTCAGTTAAAATTTATAATGATATTTTAACATCAATGGGAAAGCAAGCAGTGAAATGATTGATTTATGATATTTGTTCATATTTCTTATCCAGTCATCATCCGGGGTGAGACGTACAATCCCGGTTTCAAATCGATTGTAATTTCCCGACAGGGTATGAGTAGGTTTTAAGAAAGTATCTTTTTGATCATTGATCAAATGTTGATTCGGCTCGCCTAAAAACTCAAAAATATGGGCCAGATGCGCCTGTGGGCGTTGTACAAAATCTTCATAGCGCATGAACAAATAGCGTTCAGGAAAATCGGTTTTAATATTTTCATAAAGCATGTTCCACGCCAACCATTGACGTGTACTTTGAAAGAAATTGTAGTGTGCCATCGTACTTCTATTTCCGCGCGTATCCAAGTTTTTTTTTGCCCATGAATTTGCGACACCGCGCGGGTCACGTACCAGATGCAAAAGATAGATTTCGAGACCCGGTGTTTGGTTAAGCATCCAGGCGTATCCAGGATGCTTCGATGTGTCCACGATCACTCGCGCTCCAGTCACACCCGTCATACTGGTATACAAATTGGTCAATTGCCCAAATGCTCCCGAAAGGATAATCTCCCGCATCAATCCCGCTTTAAAAAACAAGGATTTTGCTTTTAGCCTGTCTATAAACAGGAGCATTTGTTCGACATCTTCTTTGTCGAAAGCTGTCTGTCGAACGATTTCTTGCCAGGTAAAACATTCATGAAAAGGCAGCCCACACCCACAATACCAATTTTCCAGTAAACCGCGTTTCCAGAAAAAACGTGTTTCTCCCGAGAGGAAAAAACCATCAGTCTGCCCCAGAATTTTTCCCAGGATTGTGCTGCCACTGCGGCCCCATCCGCCAATGTACAATACTTTGATTTTTTTATCTTGGGCGGATTCCATCACTTGCTCCATGATGATAAGTCCCTATTAATCAGTCCTTGTAAAGCCTGAATGTCCTCTTGATACAAATCAATCAGGCGTTGGCGAGTTGCTGAAGCCATCCTGGGTGAAGGAATTAACATAACAGCCTCGAAATTTGCGCGCAGCTTACTCCAATAGGTGGTTTGCATAATGGAGCGGATCCAGGATTTAAGCCGGGTAGTTTGTTTAATGGAATTGTATAATCCTGGAATCCGGGGTGTGCCGGAGATGTTGACGCGCGCACTGGTATTTAATTCAGGCAGCCCTGGCAAGCCTAAAAAATTAAAGATATCGGATACCATTTTGTCTGGGGTCTGCAAGTCTTCGTACAAAAAGATGCGAATTTGATTGGAAGGGAAAATCGCATAGTACCTTTTTAATTGGCGAGCATAGAAACCCAATTCAGAATAATAATAGGTTGGGAACCAATTTTCTTTTATCCTTTGGGCTTCCGCATCGAGGGCTTTTTCAAAGGAATCGATGGGTTCATGCCCATCGCGGCGTAAAAACTGGTAGTTGGAATAAGCGCGCTCAACCGGGTTGCGCAAAATGGCGATCAATTTTGCCTGAGGTATATACTCTTGGATGCGCCTGGGGGCGCTTTCTGACGCCAGGTACATTGTGCCTGCCTCACCACACAAAGTGGCCGCCGGGATATTCTCGAATAAGCTTGCGTATTTGCTCACGTCAGTTGGCGAGGCTGCGACCGATTTTTGAAAATCCCCATAGGATTTAAAATCATAAAGATTCATGCCTGCATGAGAAAAAAAGAAAGTTTCTTTGATGGAAGGCATAAAAATTCGAGGATGTTGAAGAAGGTAATAGAAAAGCGAAGTAGTCCCAGCTTTGGCGGTACCAATTATCAAGAAATCGGGCAGTCGCATGTTTGTAAATTCCTTGTGATGATGAAATTCTTGCGCTAAGAATTCCTGGCAAGTATTTGTTGGTACGTTTTTTCGAAATGATTCACCGTGATATCCCAACTAAATAATTTTGATCTTTCGCGCGCTGCTGCCCCCATGCTTTCTCTCAGGACGCTATCTTCGACCAGGGTGAGCATGGCATTTGCCATATCTTCAATTACTTGCTGTGGTTCCCTGGCTGGTACGCGAAAACCGCTTTTGGCATCCACCATCCAAAGCGGATCACTAATATCCATGCAAATTACGGGCAGCCCGGCAGCCAGGCCTTCGAGGATGGCTATAGATCCTGACTCGCGTAAAGATGGATGCACCAGGATGGCACTTTGTCCCAGGGTGGCAAAAACCTGCGCGCGGGGCACAAGGCCGGTAAAATGCACACGCTCTTCCAGCCCAAGATTTTTGCATAGCTGGTGTAATTTCAAGCGCTCAAAACCGTCCCCCACCAGCCAGTATTCCACATTTTGATGGCGGTTTGCCAGGCGGGCAAAGGCCAGGATGGCGAGAAAATGTGCTTTACATTCGATCAATCGCCCAACGCTGACAAAGCGCAGCACAGAGGTTGACGCTGGTCGTTGGAGGTTGTATAAGGCAGCCTGGTCGGCGCTGCTGCCAATGCCCATGCCTGAATCTTGCGCTTCGATGATATGAGGCGCTCTCAGCCGTTTGAGCCGCTCGGTTGTGCGGGCAGTCATTGAGAGGGCCGCTGCGCTTCGACGGGCGGTTAAACCTACCAGCGGATCCAATTCAGCCAGATTCTGGGCCACCAGGCGCAGATTTTCTAGCAGGTGACCGCGCCAACTGAGAGCTTTTAGCATCTCACGCGGGACAATCTCGGCGCCTCCGACCGTTCCCCACACAAATGGCACGGGCAGCAATGCCAGCAGGCTGGGTGTCCAATAACGGATATAACTGATATGTTGGGTAATATCAAATTGATTTTCTCGCTGCAGGCGGAGCGCCAGTGGATAAAGCGCCAACTGCCAAAAATAATAATCAAGATTGGCAATTATGGGTCGCACTAAAGGCGCGCGCCTCAATTTATTTACCAGCCAGCGATTGTATACAGATTCAAGGTATTCAATATGCAAGTTTGGGGCGGGCGTCTGTTTTAGAACACTCTCTATCTCAGCCCGGAAAGCTGGAGTGGTAATAACCCAGACCTGGTGGTTTTTCGCCAGCCGGGTGATGATATTCCAACTGCGTCCGTACTCACCACCTGCATTGGGGGCACAGGCGAATGCTGATATGAGAATTTTCATTGTGTGGCCTTGAGTCTTATTTACCTTCATCGGTTGGCTGCCCAGCCTTATTCTTGGGCAGCTTGAAAAAAATTCCTCTGGCGCGACTGGTAATACTATTCAGCATTTCAAAATCTTCCCGGTCTAACTTCAGCAACCAAAGAGTGGCTGCATAGGCCACCAGTCCCAACCCTGAACGCCAAATAAAGACGAGCATTGGGCCGACATTCAGGGTTGGCGCCCACCAAATTACTGCCGCGGCAATCCCAGTTGCCAGCAATCCCTTTAGATAGCGGGCATCATACGGCCACAGGCCGGTATCATGCGCCAACCAGATGGTTCCAAAGATGTTGTCGCACAATGAACTGAGGAGTTGGCCGACCGCCATGGCGCTGATCCCCAGGTATGGGATCAGGATGATGGATCCAAGGATATTGAGAATAAAACTGGCGATGGTTAATTTCAAATAGGCGTGTTGGCGGCCTGTCATCAGGAACAGCCCGGTGGTGGCGCCAGTACCAACGTTGATCAGTTGACCAATGGTCAGGATGACCAATAAACCAGCGCCCTGGACATATTTTGTCCCATAAAAAAAGTGCATCACATCACCCGGTAATAGCAAAGCAACAATAACAACTGGCAGGTTGAGATACAAGCTCCATTTGGTTGTGATTTTGTAGAGATCATTCAAACGCTGTGTCTGACCAGTTTGATGCAGGCTGGCTATAATGGGCATAAAGGTGGCCACAACACTGGATAGCAAAATCCCAAACAAATTATTAAATTGTGAAGCAGCCTGGTATAAACCCACTTGTTCGGCTGGAAAGAATATTCCAGCAAGCACGCGGTTTAGCCACAGGTCGCTGGCCCCAAAAATCCCAGCCAGCATGGTTGGGATGGAAAAGCCAAGCAATTCTTTAAGCGCTTGCGTCAACTGCCCGCTAAATTCTTGCCGCAGCTCAGGAAATAAGCGATAGACAAAGATAGTCGCGATGCAGGCTGCCAGACTGTAGGAAACAACCATCGCAACCAGAACAGCCCAAAACTGGCCTGAGATCCAATAGAGTATTGCAAAAATCGCCAGCATACTGACCGTACTGACGATTTCGTTTGAAATAATTGAAAACTGCATCCGGCGTGTGACGCGCGTCATTGCGCTTGAATTGGACAAAATCAAAAAGAATGGCATCATCAAGCCGACGGTTTTGATTATCTGGGCGGTCTCAGGTTTGCCAAACACCGACAATGCCAGCCAATCTGCTGAAATCCAGGCCAGCAGGGCTGTAATCCCTCCGGAAATACAGAGTGCCAACGTTCCTGCCCAAAAGACCCCTCTAAATCGGACTGTGTCATTTTTCCAGTACTTAACCCCAAAGAGAATGGTACTGTTTGGAAGTCCCAGGGATGTAAAAGGATAAAGCAGGTGGTGAAGATTCCATCCTATTGAGTAAATACCGAACCCACCCGGACCGAGCAAGCGGGCTAACCAAATATCAGTGAGCGCATGGATTAGCCGTCCGCTCACTGATCCAGCCAGGCTAACCCCGGTTCCGTTAGCCAGTGAGCGCACATCTTCTTGTTGGTCAGGGGTGTATAGGGTCGAAGCAGGGGCAGAATCTTCTTCCACGTGAGTAACTCCTGACTGGCGGTTAAATATATAATCTTAAGCTTTGGACCTGGGGAATTTACAGGTTGTTTGATCGCAAAAAAAGATTACATCGGGGTTGATATGTCCTGTTATTTGGCAAATTCATTAATAAATTGAAGTATAATTTGTAATGCAAATAATTACCAATATTGATCGTTGTATTGGATGTTTGATAAAGGGCCCGGCATCCATGACTTTCCCTGGAGCACCGTCCAGCGAGTGGATAGGGGTTTACAATTTTGTTTTTCACCACTAATAACCTGCTTTTTGCCTGCGTGTACTGCTTTGACACGCAGGACCATTATATATTTTTCCATTCCACCTCTGTTGATTTCACATGAATCAAACCAATACATCTCCTTCAAAATACTCCGGGAAGACAAAACTGGCATATTGTCTGTCCATTGGGCGCGCAAATGATCCGGACAGCCTGGTAGCATATCCTTCCATGGCCAATCGCTGCCATCACTGCCACCCTCTTGCCATTCCGACATTTGAACACCAGGGCGCGGTTTGTCTTACCGAAAAGTATTTGGAATGCGGCGTTTTTCTAAATTCGAAGGGGGGAAAATTTCCGAGTGAAATTGAACATCCTGAAAATGCTGCCCATAATAAATTGCGGCGCATCACCTCCAGTTCATATCGATTGTGGTTCGGAGCTTTTATTGGTTTCCTCACCGTTCTGCTCGTCATTCTGGCAGGTATTTTTGCATTCAAACCCGCTGCTGCTGTACCCGCGATCATCCAATCCAATACTCAACCAGCGGTTTCCCCATCAGCAACGGTGTCTCCAACAGTAACCATTCAGGTGACGCTGCCACTGCCTTTGCCGTCGCCAGTGCCATCCAAGACTCTGGTACCTAAAAAAGTTGTTCCAACCAAAACTGCCACACTGACCCCCGCGGTGTTTTTTGGGTTGGATACCACGCTCGGTACGGATAAAAAATTTATCATCCACCGTGTATTGGCTAAACAAAACCTTGAATTACTCGCCAACCGCTATAATACAACCCAACAGGCAATTTTAGCCATCACGTATGAGTTGTTTACACCGGTCTGGGTTGGAAAATTGGTCATCATTCCTGTCGATCAGAAAGATGTCAGTGGGCTTCCTGTTTTGCAGCCATATAAAATAACCCAGGCTGGTATCACGCTGACAGAATTGGCAAAGACGCTTGGGGTGAATGTTGACGATCTCGAGCGCTTCAACGGTTGTGGACTGTGCCGATTTAAGGCCGGCAGTTGGATTCTCATCATTCCAAAATCGTAAACTGGGTGGTTTTGTTCAAAATTTGGTTTGGTCAGTTACCCCCATCAAGTTCGCAAATGATTATTGTCGCCCCACTTTTGTAAATTTCTGTGCACCCCCTCAGCGGGCATGTCCGGGTCAGGCAAGAATATCGATTCGCTTGATTCTGGCGGGCATTAAGAAAAGCTCGCCCGTTTTTGGGATGAGATCTACGCTAACCTGGCTCGTAATCTGCACCTGCCGGTCCGTTTTCACTGGGGGAGCATCCAATATTTCGGTAGCGGATGGCCCTATTCGAATTCCGAACCACACGGTTGTGGCTGGTTGGTTTTGTACAACCGGAAGGCCGTTCAGCGGAAAGTTTTCTGCATTTTTCTCTTTTCCCAGTTTAGCTTCCAAACGAAAGAACAGCGCTACTTTCATCATCGTAGGTCTCCTTACTGCCCAATAAAGTCGGCCCTTTGAATATACCATACATTATCAAAATAGTCGTAATATAAGCGGAAATATTCCAAGATACCTGGCTTGAAGGCCTCGTCCAGCAAGCTGAATTATTGCATAAAAGAAAGAGGCTGTCCTGGTGGGACAGCCTCACGTTTTAGCTCAAAAGAGAAGGAATTTCTTCCGGGTGGCGGGCCACTTTGACACCCGCTTTTTCCAGCGCTCTGATCTTATCCGCGGCGCTGCCAGAGCCGCCTTCGATGATGGCGCCTGCATGTCCCATGCGTTTTCCGGGAGGCGCAGTCTGCCCGGCGATGAAGCCGACGACAGGTTTGGTCATTTTGGTGGCGATGAATTCGGCCGCTTTTTCTTCATCAGTGCCGCCGATTTCGCCGATCATGACGATCTTGTCGGTATGCGGATCGTCTTCAAACATTTGGAGGACATCGATATGGTTGGTGCCGTTGACGGGATCGCCGCCGATGCCAACCGTGGTAGATGAACCCAATCCGACCTGTTTAAGGGCATACAATACCTCGTAGGTCAGGGTGCCGGAGCGTGAGACGATGCCGATGTTTCCGGGGATGGCGATATTGCCGGGGATAATGCCGACTTTGGCCTCGCCGGGGGTTAAGAGGCCCGGGCAGTTCGGCCCGAGCAGGCGCACGCCTTTTTGATCTATATAGTTGCGGACTCGCATCATATCGCTGACGGGGATGCCTTCGGTGATGCAGACAATGAACGGGATGCCAGCATCGGCGGCTTCGAAGATTGAGTCGGCGGCAAAGCGGGCCGGGACGAAGATGATGCTGACATTGGCTCCGCTGGCTTCCACGGCGATTTTGACCGAGTCAAATACCGGGATCTTATCATCGACCCAAGAACCACCCTTGCTAGGGGTAACACCGGCGACAATGTTTGTGCCGTAAGCTACCATCTGGCGGGTGTGGAATAGACCTTCACTGCCGGTTATGCCCTGCACGAGCAGGCGGGTGTCTTTATTTACCAAGATGCTCATGATTGATATCCTTTCGCTGCGGCAACAGCCTTCTGGGCCGCATCTGCAAGTGTTTCGGCGGTGATCATGTTCGCATTTGCGAGCATGGCGCGGCCTTCTTCGGCATTGGTGCCCACCAGGCGAACGACCATCGGTACTTTTGGTTTGACTTCCGCGATGGCAGTCAGGATTCCCTTAGCAACCTCGTCACAGCGGGTGATGCCACCGAAAATATTGAACAGGATGCACTTCACATTCGGGTCGGCCAGGATGATGCGCATGGCCGCAGCCACTTTATCGGCGCCCGCGCCGCCGCCGATATCCAGAAAATTGGCCGGGTCGCCGCCAAAGAAGTTGAGAATATCCATGGAGGCCATGGCCAGGCCTGCGCCGTTGACCATGCAGCCGATATTGCCTTCCAGCTTGATGAATGTCAAGCCGTACTTGCGCGCTTCGACCTCGGATGGCGCATCTTCATCGGTATCGCGCATCTCTGAAAGTTCGGGGTGGCGGAAGAGGGCGTTATCGTCGATCAGCATTTTGCCGTCAAGCGCGACCAGCCGCTTCTCTTTGCCGATAATGAGCGGGTTGATCTCAGCCAGCGTGGCGTCGTTGTCTTCGTAGACCTTCCACAGGGCTTTAAGGATGTCGCCAAACGATTTCCAATACTCGCGCGGCAGATCGATCCCGGCGGCGATATCACGCGTCTGGTAATCTTTTATGCCAAGCAGCGGGTTGATATGCATCTTGACGATCTTTTCAGGGTGTGATTTGGCTACATCTTCAATTTCCACACCGCCTTCGGAGGATGCCATAATGACAGGCTTTTTGGCCGAGCGATCGTTGGTGATGCCAAGGTAGATTTCCTTGTCGATCGCGGCAGCTTCGTCCACCAACACTTTACGGACCGGCAAACCTTTTATTTCCATGGAAAGGATTTGGGTGGCAAATAATTCTGCCTCCGCCGGGTCTTTGGCCACCTTGATGCCGCCGGCCTTGCCCCGTCCGCCGACCAACACCTGTGACTTGATGACAACGCGGCCACCCAGCTCTTCAGCGATACTACGCGCTTCGGTTGCGGTGGCTGCGACTCTCCCTTTGGGGATCGGAATCCCGTACTTGGAGAAAATCTGTTTGGACTGATATTCGTGGAGTTTCATGCGGGTATCTCCCTGTTGAATTTAGGGCATTGCTCCCTGATTGCGGGAATAATTATACCATCAGGCGACACCCCGGTTCAAGCGCTTGCGAAGAACCGGGGTGTCGCCTCGATTTATTTTCCAGGCGGGCTGAAGCGCATCAAGCGGTTGTTGGCGGCATCCGAAACCCAGATGTTGCCATCCGGAGCGGCGGCGATGCCGCTGGGCAGCCCAAAGCCGGCGTTGTCTGTTCCGTATGCTCCCCATAGCTGGACAAACTTGTTATCTTTGTTGAATTGGATCACACGGTAGCTATCAGGATCGGTGATGAATATGCTCCCATCACTGCGGATGGCGATAAATGGCTTGTTGTCCAGCGTTTGGCTGAACCAGCCGGAAATGGGCCATTCTTTAAGAGGCGTATATAACAGGCCATCAAGGGATGAAAGCACCTGGATACGCTGATTCCAGGTATCGGTGACGTAGACGTTTCCCTGGTCATCCACCTTGACGTCGACCGGTTCGCTGAATTGACCGGGGTCAAAACCGTCACTGCCAAATTGGGTCAGGATGGCGCCGTTACTGTCGTAGACCATGATGCGTTTGTTGCCGGTATCTGCAACAAAGATGCGTCCTTCCACGTCGACAGTGATACCGCGCGGGCCATAAAGCGCACCGGGGGTTTCACTGGTGCCGAAGACGCCCCACATCTTAATGGGCGTGCCGTCCGGCTTGAATTTTTGGATGCGGTGATTCCAGGTATCGCTCACATAAACGCTGCCATCTGGGCCGACAGCCACACCCCAGGGTTCATTGAATGTACCGATGCGGGCATCTCCGGCGGCCTGGTCTGCAAAAGTTCCCCAAACCTGGATGACTTTTCCGTCGGCGCTCAAATGTTGGATGCGGTGATTGCGTGAATCGGCCACATACAGGCTGCCATCTTTGGCAAAGGCGATGCCGCGCGGCGCGTTGAACTGACCCGGTTCGGTGCCTGGCGCTCCAAAGACATAATTGGCTGGCAGGTTGATGATACCCCTGGCATACGGGTCTTCTTTTGGCTTGGGCGTAATTTTGGTACCGTATTCCCAGACTTTTTCAGCAGTATCTTTGCGAATATACAGGCGCATGGTGTCGGATGGCGACCAGCTTGATTCGACCGAGGCTGTGCTGTTGTTAACCTGCCCATACAGGGTGTAATCGCGATTGAGCCAAATATCGAAGATGGCAGCGCGCATACGAGGGTCGCTGACGGCGCTGCATATTTTGGAAAAATCATAACTTCGCACCAGTTGGAAGCCGCTTAAGAGGCCAGTGCAGGAATAGTTGACATCAAATGGGGCGTTCGGATCGGAGCGTGGGGTTGCCAGGTTGAAGTAATCCTGGTTGGGCCAGACCATGCGAATGTAATCGAAACGATAATAATTGTCTTTGACGATCGGTTCGAGTTTGGAATAGTTTTTTGCGCCCACGATAATGGCGGGGAGTTCGTTCAGCGAGCGGTCAGGTTGTTCGCCATAAAAACGGGAATTGGGATATTCGCGCATGTACCATGAGAAAGGCCAGGAGACTGCATCGTCATAAGCCACGGCGATACCCTTGCCGCCCACGGTTTTTTCGGACAGATCGTTGACCTGGCGCAGCACGTCTTTGACACCGCTAAAACTGTGCGCGTAAACCAGATATTCACGCGCGCTGTCATAATTAATATAGCTGGACACGAAAGCAGTGCGGGCGGTCAGTACCGCCAGCAGGCCGAATAAGATCAACGCATTAATATAAATGGTTTGCGCGTAGTCCCAATCGGAGAGCAATCGGAATAAGCCAAACAAGCTGGCGCCTGCGCCGAGCATCGCAAAAACAAAGCTGGTTGTGACCTGCAGCTGCGACAGTTCTTGTCCTTCAAAGGGATGCGGGCTGCCCATCAATGAGATGAATATTCCGATGATGCTTAAGGTGAAGACGGTTAAGAGGGTTAATACAAGCAGGGCATTGCGGCGGCGCAGCTCCTGCCAATCGATCTTATCGATAATTTTACCGATGGCCCACCCGCCCCATAATACCATCGGGAGGGCCATGTGGAAGGTTAGCCAGGGCATTTTCTCACCGGCATAGCTAAATGCCAGGATGCTGCTGATGGTCCACCATCCCAAAAGGCTGGTCATGTTGGTGTGGTTATCTTCTGCCTGGGTGTAGCTTTCGGTAATCTCGGCGGGGGGCGATGATTTGCGCAGGCTCAGGTAAGCCGCAAGGATGCAAGCCAGGGCGGGTAAAAATTCATAGATCGGGATGGTGATCAAAAGATAGTAATACCACGGCTGTGATCCGCGTTGAACACCCTGCTGGGCCAGCCAGTAACCTAAAGAGCCGACGCTGCCGGTAAAAAAGCCGACGCCATTGGTAAAAACGGTGGTATAAAGCAAAATGTACGGCCCCCAAAATACCAGGGACATCTTCCACCAGACATTCCAGTTCCACCAATACCCGATTGCAAAAGTGACCAGGACGATTGGGAAGAAGAATGCGCTGGTGTGCAGCAAACCGGACCAGGAGTAATCCAGAGGATCCCAGCCGATGATTTTTACCGGGAAAGCGGCGAGTTGTGGCAGAACGATGGTGCCGAAAACCATCAGCAAGTCAAAGGAACGCTCTTTGCGAATGTTCTCCAGGCTAAAACCACGCACAAGGAAATAACCTGCAGCTGCCAGCGCTGCCAGAGTCAGACCGCCGAAGATCGCCACGGGGGCGGCGCTGGTACTGGCTTGAGGCGCAAGTGGGCTTTCCGCGGTGGGGTTGGCGGGTACGACTGTCTGGGCGCCGTCGGCGGCGGCGGCCGCCTTATTGGAAATGACCACCAGTCCGGTTGCGCCCATTAAGACAATGGCAAGGAATAAGGTCGCCAGGAAGCCGCGGAAGTTATTCTGCCCGCCTTTCCAGGTCTGTTTAGTGATACGGACCAGGAAGTAGATTGCCAGGTAGATCAGAATTTGAGCTGTGTAAATAAAGGAGGTTTCCTTGGTCAGATAGTGAATGACCAGCGAGCCGGCGATAAGATAGACATATTTGGGTTTGCCGGTTTCAAAATAGCGCAGGATGCTGTAGAGCATGATGAACAGGGATATGGCAACGTATGAATCTTCGCGTGTATAGCGTTCGTAATACAGCAGGAAAGGCGAAATGAGCGCCATCAAGGCTGCCACCAGGGTTCCGGCTCGGCCGAGATAACGCCGCCAGATCCAGATCGCGGCGATGGAAAGGATGCCGAATGTGGCCGCTGGAATGCGCGCGGTAAAGTCGCTGGCTCCAAACAGGAAATAGGTCAGCGCAATTAAATGAAATTGTAAAGGCCCGTGCATCATCGGGTTATGCGTGTAACCATGTCCGGTGTAGAACTGGTAAGAATAATAGGTGTGCAAGCTTTCATCATGGCTCATCGCGCGCAGATCAATATTGGCAAAGCGCGACACAATCGCCAATAACACGATGATGGCAAAAACCAGCACTTCCACGGTCAGCCAGGACAGGGCGGGGATGGGGGTATGATCTAACCAATTTCTTTTTTCTGTGCTCATGTCGGTATGCTCTCTGGGTCTTGGATGTCTGACTTATAACTCAAACTAAGGTATCTGGCAAGTTATCAGATACCAACCGGGGTTGGTGTCTTGTTCAGGTGGCGCGCGCGGCCAACTGACCGCAGCCGGCTTGAATATCGATTCCGCGGCGGATGCGGATGGTGCACGGGATGCCATTTTGCTCCAGCACCTGCTTGAAGATATCGGCTCGTTCACGCGTGGTGGCTTTGCCCTCATACCCGGTGGTAGGGTTAAGCGGAATGGCGTTGACATGACAGAGCAGGCCCTTTAGCAAGATTGCCAGCTTTTTCGCCTGTTCTGGCGTATCGTTGACCCCATTGATCAGGGCCCATTCAAAGGTGATGCGCCGACCGGTGGCTTCCACATATTCACGGCAGGCTTCGATGAGCGCTTCAACGTCATATTTTTTGTTTACCGGCATCATACTGCTGCGCAGAGTGTTTTCAACTGCGTGAAGCGATACTGCCAGGTTCACCTGCCGTTTTTCGGAGGCGAATTGACGGATGGCAGGGACCAACCCGGAGGTGGAGATGGTGAAGCGGCGCGCCCCAAAATTGTAGCCCTGCGGGTCATTGAGCCGGTCGATGGCGGTCATGGTGTTGTCATAATTATGAAACGGTTCGCCCATGCCCATCAGGACTACATTGGTGACCACATCGTTTTCAGCATGTAAGAATCTGGCATAATACAGCACCTGGGCGATGATCTCGCCGCTGGAAAGATGCCTGGTGAAGCCCATCTGCCCGGTGGCGCAGAAGGTGCAGCCCATGGCGCACCCAACCTGTGTGGAAATGCACAGGGTCCGGCGGTTCTCATACCGCATCAGCACGGCTTCGATCTGCCTGTCATCCGGCAGCTTGAAAAGCGTTTTACGAGTTTGCCCATCGCTCGAATCGAGCTTGAGCGTGGGTGTGAGCACTTCGAAACGAATTTCGGCGGCCAGTTTTTCGCGCAGTTCCTTGGGCAGGTTTGTAAATTCATCCGGAGCAGCCCAGAAGTTTTTATAGAGTCCCGTCCATATTTGGCGTGCCCTGAAAGCGGGTTGGCCCCAGGATGAAACGATATTGGTCAGCTCGGAGAAATCCAGGTCATAAATGAGCATGTCAAATCGTCAGGTAACCAGGTTTGAGGTTGCTCATCTTTATGCGCCAACCAGCGAGGCAAGGTCTTCGGAAATAATGTCGATGGCGGGCAGCCAGGATTTGGCCTGGGCTAATGTGCTGACTCCAGAAAGTACCAGCGCTGTGGGGCAGCCGACTGCTTGGCCCCCGGCGATGTCTGTTTCGATGCGGTCGCCCACCACGAAGGTGGATTCTTTGGGCGTGGCGAGACGTTCCAGGGCCAGTTCAAGCATGTAGGGAAAAGGTTTTCCGGCATAGATTGGCTGGACATCGGTCGCCGTCACGATAACGGATATCCAGGCCCCGGCGCCAGGGATCTGCCCGCGCGGGGTTGGAAATGTGCGGTCCGGGTTGGTGGCGAAGAAGGCTTTGCCTCGGCGCACCAGCAGGGTGGCCTCGCGCATTTTGTCAAAACTGATCTCACGATCAAGTCCAATCACCACAGCCTCGGCGTTTTCGGCGTCTTGATTGGACAGCAATTCGAAATGAGCTGCTTTTAAGACATTCAGCAGACCTTGCTCACCGATGGCGAAGATTGGCGCGCCGGCAGGCAGCTGGCGCGTCATCATATCTGCCACTGCCAGGGATGAAGTGATCACCTGCCAGGGTTCTACCAATACGCCGAAATTGCTCAGTCTTTCGACATATTGGTCGACGGTGCGGGTGGAGTTGTTGGTAGCCATGGCGACAGCCAGGTTGAGTTCCTTGATGTGCGAGAAAATTCTGGGCAGATCGCCGATGGGGGCTGAATCAGACCATAGGACGCCATCCATGTCCAAGATGAGGCCCGTTGCGTTTGAAGGGATCAATGTCATTTAGTAGATTTCCATGTTCGAAAGGGGTAAGCAAAACAGTGTCTATTATAAACAAAAAATGTGCGCAGTGGACGCTTTTCGGCATCTGCTGCGCACACTGGTTGAAATTGGTTGATATCTTGCCAGTGCATTCCTTCATATTTATGGAGAGCCGCGCAATTTTGCGCGTATTTGTCCGTTTTTTGTGAGTGAGTAAGTGCGCATCATTGTACTCACATTGTTAACCCGTGTATAGTGTAGCTGTCCCTGTTCCCCGGCACTGCCGATTTAGCCGGAGATGCCCCACAGGAACTGGGGTCTACCTCGAGCCACGCCGGGAAGGGACCCTGCTCCGTAATGAAAGGCAACCGACAGGATTGCCTCGACCTGGGCACTGCGAGATTCGTCCTTAGCGGGTTTACTTGATTCTGATTTTTACCGTTGCGTTCGTGCCAATGATATTTGCCAGATCCACGTTTTCGAGCAGCTTGATCTTGATCGGGATCAACTGGGTTACCTTGGTATAGGTACCGGAGGTGGTAAAGCTGCTGGCTGAACCGGTCAGCTTGGTCGAGGTTACCGTATTGACATCATCTACGTAACCATCAAAACTCCTGCCGTAGGCATCCAATGAGACTGATACGCTCTGCCCCATTTGTATTTTTAATATATTTGTTTCTTCCACATTCGCGGTGATATACATATCCGACGTCTTGGCTACAACCAATATGATATCCGATGCGACAACATAATTTCCTTTTTGCATCTTGACGTCGGTCACCGTGCCTTCGACGGGTGACCGCAGGTACGGGCCATTTTCCACCTGGGCAAGCACCTGGCCTGCTTTTACTTCATCGCCCTGAGAAACGTACAATCTTAACAGTTGACCATTTGCATTTGCGGTAAGCTGGTAAATCATCGTATCCACCTTGGCGTTATCCGTCTGGTAATAGAAGGATCCCTGGTAAATAAAGTATCCTGCGATACCCAGGCCAGCGAGCAAAATCACAATGGTAACAAAAATAACCATTGGTCTGCTGATTTTCCGGTTTGCAGTTTTCGGCGTAAAATCTTTTTCGTATTTGTCCGTCTCTTTATTAATTGCCATTTTGTATCACCTTTCTTTCGAATTGACTGTTGTACATTCCGGCGTAAATTCCACCTGCGGCAAGCAGGTCCACGTGATTGCCCTGTTCGATAATGTCGCCTTCATTCATTACGAGAATGAGATCGGCATTTTTGATCGTCGAAAGCCTGTGGGCGATAATAAAACTCGTCCTGCCTTTCATCAGCGCATCCATGGCTTTCTGTATCAGTATTTCCGTACGGGTGTCAATTGAGCTGGTCGCCTCGTCAAGAATCAAGATTTTCGGATCCGCAAGAATCACGCGGGCGATGGTCAATAATTGCTTTTGCCCTTGCGAGATATTGTCCGACTCTTCGTTCATGATGGTATCGTAACCCAGCGGCAGCGTCCGGATGAATTCGTCGCAGTGGGCGGCTTTCGCTGCGTTAAAAACCTGTTCGCGTGTCGCTGAAAAAGTCCCGTAACGAATGTTTTCCAGGATGGAAGCGTTGTACAGCCAGGTATCCTGCAAGACCATGCCGAAGACGGAGCGCAGCTCGTTTCTTGAATATTCTTGTATGCTGTGCCCATCGATCTTGATATCGCCGCTGTTGATATCATAAAAGCGCATTAAAAGTTTCACAATCGTCGATTTTCCTGCGCCTGTTGGGCCGACAATTGCGGCCTTTTCCCCTTGATGGATGGAGGCTGAAAAGTCATGGATAATTGGCTTATTGACATCGTAACCGAAAGTGATATGTTCAAAAGACACGCGACCCGTAACCAGGCTTACAGACGCGAGACCGGGGTCGGGGCTCTCTTCTGGTTCATCGAGAAATTCGAATACGCGTTCCGATGCGGCGATGGTCTGCTGCAGTGTATTGGATATTGCCGCGAGCTGCGTGATGGGCGCAGTGAAATTTCTCATATATTGGATGAACGATTGGATATCGCCGATTTCAATCACCTTTTTCACCGCCAGGTAGCCACCCAGGATGCAAACGATGACATAGCCGACGTTGCCAACAAACTGCATCATCGGCTGCATGATGCTTGTAAAAAACTGCGACTTCCAGGCGCTGTCGCTGAGTACTTCGTTGATATCATGGAAGCGTTCAATCGAATCAGCCTGGTGGTTGAAGGCCTGGACAATGATGTGCCCGCCATACATCTCTTCGACGTGCCCGTTCATTTTGCCAAGCGACTGCTGCTGCGCCCTGAAGAACTGCTGCGAGGTCTTGAGGACCGCACCGATCAGACCAAATGACATTGACACCGCAAGCAGTGCCGCCAATGTCATGAGCATGTTAATGCTCAACATCATCAAAAGGACACCGACAACGGTGGCAACGGAGGTGATCAGTTGGGAGAGGCTCTGGTTGAGCGTCTGGCTGATCGTATCGACATCATTTGTAATCCGGGAAAGCACCTCGCCGTGTGTGGATGTATCGTAATACTTTAGCGGCAGGCGGCTCAATTTCTGATCGAGCTCCTTGCGCAGATTGTAGGTGACCTCCATGGAAACGCTGGACATGATGAAGCTTTGCGCGTAAGAAAACGCCATGGAGATGCTATACAGGATGATCAGCATCACAATCATCTGGCCGATATAGGTAAAATCCATCAACAGCCCTGATCGCAAATAGAAGCCGATCAGCCCTTCGGCGAGCTTGGTGGTGACATTGCCCAGCACCTTGGGGCCGATAATGGAGAAAATGGACGATAAGGCGGCAAAAACCATCACGACGATGATTTTCACGCGATAAGGCTCCAGGTAGCGTACCAGGGTTGTAAGGGTTTTTCGTGAATCCCTGGCCTTTGTTCCCTGCGTAAAGTCAAAATTAGGCCTGTTCAAGCTCGTCCTCCGAAAGTTGTGACCGGGCAATTTCGCGGTAGACTTCACAATTACGAAGAAGCTCGCGGTGCGTTCCGCGACCGACAATTTCACCATCTTCGAGCACGATGATCTGGTCTGCGGAAAGGATGGTGCCGACGCGCTGCGCTACGATCAGCAATGTGCTCTCACGCGCCTCGCGGTGCAGGGCCTCGCGCAGGGCTGAGTCGGTTTTCATGTCCAGGGCTGAGAAGCTGTCGTCGAAGATGTAGATGGGGGCGTTTTTAACCAGAGCCCGGGCAATTGACAGGCGCTGTTTCTGTCCGCCCGATAAATTTGATCCGCCCTGCGCAATGTGGGCATCGTATCCATCCGTCATGGTTGAGATGAATTCATCCGCCTGGGCGATACGCGCCGCGCGTTGCATTTTTTCGAGACTGGCGCCGCCATCCGCATACAGCAGGTTTGTTCTGACCGTTCCGGAGAACAGCATGCTTTTTTGAGGGACATAACCGATTTTAGCGCGCAGATCGCTGCGTTTCATATCGCGCATGTCGACACCGTCCAGCAGGATGCGCCCCTCGGTCACGTCGTAATAACGGATCAACAGGTTGATCAGGGTCGATTTACCGCTGCCTGTCACACCGATAAATGCGGTCGTTTCGCCATGTTTTGCTGTGAAGCTGATGTTTTTCAAGACCGGCTGATCGCTTTCCGGATAGCAGAAGCTTACATTTTCATATTCAATATCCGGTACAAAAGCATCACTGGGCTGAACCGTAATTTTCTTGTCTTTCACCAGGGTATCTGTTTCAATGACCTCTTTGATCCGGTTGGCGCTGACTGCCGCGCGCGGGATCATAATAAACATCATGGAAAGCATCAGAAATGACATAATGATCTGCATGGCATACTGCATAAAGGCCATCATCTTTCCGATATCAATCTGCATGGATGAAATTTGCTGCGCACCGACCCACACGATCAGCACGGTCGTGACGTTCATGATAAACATCATGGTCGGCATCATGATCGTCATGGCGCGATTAATATAAAGATTGTTATCCGTCAGCGTCTTGTTGGCATCGTCGAACCGGGCTTCTTCAAACTTTTGGGAATTAAATGCGCGGATGACGAGCAAACCCTCCAGATTTTCGCGGCTGATCAGGTTCAACCGATCCACCAGTGTTTGCATGATGCGCATCCGTGGCATCACGACATTGAGCAGGACAAGAATGACCGTCACCAGGGCCAGTACCGCTCCCATGATGATCCAGGATAAAGTTGGGCTTTCGGCCACGGCCTTGAAAATACCGCCGGTGCCCATGATGATCGCGTAAAAGAGCATGCGCACAAGCAGGACGATCAGCAGTTGGATCTGCGTAATATCGTTGGTGGTCCTGGTGATCAGCGAGGCGGGCGAAAATTTGTCGAGTTCTGGGTTCGAAAAAGTCTGTACCCGTTTGAATATATCCGCTCGCATATCGCGCGCGGTAAATGCCGCAATCCGGGCGGCATAATACCCGGTCGCGATGGAACACGCGGCGCCAAGCAGGGTGATAAGCAGCATCTTGCCGCCAACTTGTACGATAAAACTGACGTTGCCGCTGAGCACGCCAGTGTTCACAATATCCGCCATATAATCCGGCAGCGAAAGGTCGCAGATTGCCTGAACCACCAAAAGCGCCAGGGCTGCCAATAACATGACGGAATATTCCGACATGTATTCAAATACTATGACCATTTGCGCTTCGCCCTTTTAGTTTGATTGAACCTATTTAACATTGTCTGCCTTACCTGTAGAGTGAATTAATACCATAATGATGCTATTTCTTTTTGTACTTGGCATAATTTTCCTGCGCAGCGATTTGAAGCTTGCGCATCAACCCATTCATCGTCATTAATTCTTCTTCTGAGAATTCTTTAAAAACACTTTCGCGAAAGGCGGTCAGTTCCTCTCCAGATTTGTTTAGCACGGCACTGCCACGATCGGTAATTCGTACTCCTGTGCTGCGGCGGTCACTCTCATTTTCAAAACGCTCGATATATCCTTTCGCGACGGCCAGGTTCATGAATTTTGAGACTGCCTGCGGCGTTACCTCGACGCGTTTGACGATATCTGCTACCCATACATCCGTACTGGCTGTTTCATTCGACATTTCCGTGATCATTCGCAGCATGACATATTCCGCGAATGAAATATCCTCCGAAAAGAGACCGGAGATCTTCATGCTTTTTATATAATAGAACATCTGCAAAAAGGGGGAGTTATGAATTTCCATAAATAGTCGATAATTAATAAACCTGGTTGATTATTGGTCTAATATAGCATAATTTCCGTTTTTTAACAATGCTATTGACCTGAACACTTTTTGAATAAACAGATTTGTTCAAGATCTTATTCTTGATTAAATTTTCACTGGACATTGTCGCTGCCAGACCTGTTTGTTTTTTTTATTCAATGCTGTTCACAAGGAGAATTAAATGGAAAATGAAACCCCCGCACCACAGCAAGAGCAAAACACAGTTGAAAGCGCACCCGTCCTGCGCCCCTGGGTCACTCCGCGCCTGCAGCGGCTTAATCATGCAGGTGATGGAACGGGCAAGTTTTTAGTGCCTTCTGAAGGTACTTTCACAGGTCCATCCTAGCCTTTATTACCGGCTCGTGCACCTATTTGGATCGGTGGGCAAATAAAACAGTTCACCTGGCAGAATTGACGTGTTTCCGGGTAAAAGATGGCCCGAAAGCCCGTGCCTTGCCTGGATCAGAGAGTCGTTCCGGGTAGCGCAAGAGCGACCTCCTCCCAGCCTCCCCCATTTGGAGAGAGCACAAATGGGGGAGGGGCAGATCTGTCTTTTCCTCCTCTATTTTCGGTCTTTGAAAATGGGGGAGGTGGCCGAAGGCCGGAGGGGGTCACACTTCGTTCTGCACAAC
>CAIMZS010000393.1 GCA_903846015.1 uncultured Anaerolineae bacterium
CACGCGGGAGGACGCCGCTCGCAATGACAGTAAAGCGGATTGCCACGCGGGAGGGCGCCGCTCGCAATGACAGTAAAGCGGATTGCCACGCGGGAGGGCGCCGCTCGCAATGACAGTAAAGCGGATTGCCACGCTGGGAGCACGCTCTCCTCGTGCAGGAACCGGGACTATCGTTAATGACAGTGGGTCGGTTTCTACACAATTTCCACACAATTTCTCGATAAATTACACACCATTGGGCAGTGCCAACTCTCTATAATTGTGAAATTCGTCACTCACGTTGTTCTGCCCTGTGATTTCCAATGGTAATCAAATCGGGGTAACCTTTGATCGGGAGAAGAAGCTATGTCCAAAATAAAACCCTACCACCGGTCGGATACCATCCGTCCCTTACAGACGCTCTGCATTACGCTGTGCGTGATCTTTGCGTTATTGTTGTCCGGCTGTGCCACGGATACTTCCACCAGCAGCGTTGGTAATACCGGCGCTGTCACGTCTGTCAGTATCACGGACACAGTCCAAACATCGGGAAGCTTGAGCGCCGACAAGCTCGCTTCGCTGAAATGGAACACGAGCGGGGTGGTCGAGAAGATCAATGTCAAGGTGGGTGACAAGGTGGCCATTAACGATATTATGGCGGGTTTGCGCCCAGATTCGGTCCCATCCAATATCGGTTCTGCCCAGTCTGACCTGGCAACTGCCCAACGTAATTTGCAGGATTTGCAAGATTCCGCCACGGCGTTGGCCCAGGCGCAGTTGGATGTCATTACTGCGCGCAAAGCTGTGGAAGTGGCTCAGAACAATGTGTATGCGCTGGATTATGCGCGCGCTTCGGATACGTTGATCAAGAATACTCAAGCGCAAATCTGGAACGCCGAAAATACGCTGGCGATCGCCAATTCGAAGTACAAGGAAGTGAGATCTCATCCTGATGGTGATCCACAAAAAACTCAGGCGCTGCTGGCGTTGACGACTGCCCAAATGGCATACAACAACCTGGTTATTACCTATAATTGGTATGTTGGCAAACCAACCCAGGATGACAAGGATCAGGCCTACGCCAAGCTGGATCTTGCCCGGGCGGCCCTGGCAGATGCTCGCCGCAACCGTGATAACATTAAGAGCGGTGCAGACCCACTGCAGGTTTCGGCTGCACAGGCCAAGGTGAGTTCCGCCCAGGCTACCATCAATAATATGTATATCATCGCCCCATTCGATGGCGAGGTGATTTCAGTTCAGGCGGGTGTGGGCAATTCAGCCAGCCCTAGCGATATCGCGGTGGAATTGGTCGATCGCAGCACCCTCAAGGTGGATACCCTGGTGGATGACTCCAGCATTTCCAGCGTCTTTGTGGGTAACCCTGCCCAGATCACGATGGATTCACTGCCCGGGGTGGTTCTAACTGGCAAAGTAGCCCGCATTGGTCGCATCGGTTCAGTCGTGAGCGGTCTGGTCAAATACAGCGTGACCATCTCGATTGACTCCACCAAGGAAGCGGTTCTGTTCGGTTCAACGGTCAATGTGATCATTACAACGGGTGCGCCGCACAACGTGCTGGCTGTCCCGGTTGCGGCAGTCTTCAGCGATACACGGGGTGAATATGTTTTGGTGGTCGACAGTAACGGCAATACCCAGCGTGTAGTCGTGGTTAGCGGAGATTTGGTTGATAATCAAGTTACAGTGACCACCACCGGCAGTCTGAAAGCGGGTGACCAGGTTGAACTGGGCACCGGCACCAGTAATAACGGCAGCACTTCTTCCAGCGGGGGTAATCGTTCGGGCGGCGGAATACTCGTGCCTGGCGGTGGAGGGCCTCCTGGTGGATAAAAACACTGGTCTGAACCGGCCCTGCTAGAACGGGCACTATCGCAGATTATATAGAGCAATTGCGAGTGTCGCTAGAACCGGCACTATCGCGCCCAACCAGGAGGGTCGGGGTATGATACACATGGAAAAGATCACCAAGGTGTTTTCAATGGGTGAGAACGAGGTGCGCGCGCTGGATGGTGTCTCTTTTTCCATCCAAAAAGGTGAGATGATTGCCATCATGGGTCCTTCCGGTTCTGGAAAGAGTACGTTGATGTCGATCGTTGGCTGCCTGGATGTGCCCACTTCCGGCACGTATATATTGGATGACAGCCCGGTCGAAAAGATGAACGATACCCAGTTGGCCGATGTACGCAACCGTAAGATTGGTTTTGTCTTTCAGCAGTTCAACTTGCTTTCACGCACGAGCGCACTTGAAAATGTGCTTTTGCCGCTCAGCTATACCAATATGAGCGCACGGGCTGCCAGGGAAAAGGCGCTTAAAACCCTTGAGCTGGTCGGGCTGAAGGATCGGGTAAAACATCACCCGAGCGAACTTTCTGGTGGACAGCAGCAGCGCGTGGCAATTGCGCGCGCCTTGGTGAACGACCCCGCCATTCTGATCGCGGATGAACCCACCGGCGCATTGGACAGCAAGACCGGCGCAGAGATCATGGATCTTTTCCAATCGCTGTATCGCGATTTTGGTCAGACGGTCATCATGGTGACTCATGATGCTTTTATTGCCCGGCATACCAACCGTGTTATTCGTCTGGCCGATGGGCATATTATTTCTGATATCATCAACCCGAACCCGTTAAAAGCGGGCACGCCTCGTCCCGATGCCGAAGTATAGGAATTTGCCATGTTAATTGCACAGAATATCCTGACTGCTTTGCGCGGGCTGGCCGCGAATAAGCTGCGTTCGGCTCTCACCATCCTGGGGATCGTGATCGGTGTGGCAGCCGTTGTTGCCTTGATGGCGATCGGTACCGGGGCTACGAGCAGCATCACCAGCCGGATCACTTCCAACGGGTCCAACCTGTTAAATATTCAGGCCGGGCGTTCACAGCGTCCGTCGCCTGGCTCCCAATTTGCGCCAACTTATTTGACCTACAGCGATTATGTGGCGCTTTCAAAAACCCTGACCGGGATAGCGGGGATTTCCCCGGCTTACCAGGGCAGGTATACGGTTACGCAGGGCACGGTAAGCTCGCAGACTTCAGTGACGGGTGTTACTGAGTCATATATCCGGGTGCATACTTATGAGATAGCCCTGGGGCGCGGGATCAATACGGCGGACCGCACCAAGCAGAGTCAGACGGCTGTGATTGGTGCGACGACTGCCGAAACTTTATTTCCCAATAGCAGCGCGGTCGGAAAGTCCATCAAAATTAATAACCTGGTCTTTACTGTGGTGGGGACGCTCAAGGCCAAGGGGTCTTCAGGCTTTAGCAATGAAGATGATGTTGTCTTTATTCCACTTGAGACCGGCTATAGTAAATTGTTTGGCTCGAATGCAGTTGAAAATGGAGAGAAGACAGTTAATGCTATTGCTGTATCGGCCAGTTCCGCGGATACAGTCGATTCGGTCTCGGCGCAGATCACCTTTATCTTACGAAAACAACATCATCTCAAGGCTGGCGCAGCGGATGATTTCCGTATCCAAAATCAGGCTGCGCTGCTCTCAACCCTGACGAGTGTCACTTCCACCCTGACAACCTTCCTGGGAGCGATTGCCGCGCTCTCGTTGTTGGTGGGCGGTATCGGGATCATGAATATCACTCTGGTTTCGGTCAGTGAGCGTACCCGTGAAATCGGCTTGCGCAAGGCGGTGGGGGCGCGCAAGGATCACATTCTGTTCCAGTTTTTGATCGAAACCATGACGCTCAGTATTACGGGAGGGGTGATCGGCATTCTTCTGGGTGCCGGAATTGCCGGGGTGGTGACCATGCTGGGTCTTATCACCGCCCAGGTGACGCTTTCCTCGGTGATGTTATCCTTTGGTTTTTCTGTGGCAATCGGGTTGTTCTTTGGCATATATCCGGCTTACCGGGCAGCCAATCTGCATCCGATGGAGGCCTTGCGTTCTGAGTGAGGAACTAATCCTATGCCAAAATGCATTCTGGTGGTTGATGATGAAGAACGCATCCGTTCCTTGCTGCAGGCCTATTTGACTCAGGAAGGTTTCCGGGTTGTGATGGCAGCGAATGGGCTGGAGGCTTTGGCGGAAGTAGAGCTCGAGCACCCGGACCTGGTGCTCCTGGATATTATGATGCCTGAGATGGACGGGTATGAATTTATCCGTCATTACTCCAGAGAACACAATGAACCTGTGATTTTGCTTACTGCCCGGCTGGAAGAAAGCGACAAGATTGTTGGTCTTGAACTTGGCGCTGACGATTACATTACCAAGCCTTTCAGCCTGCGTGAACTGACTGCCCGAATCCGGACTGTGCTGCGCCGTATAGGCAAGAGTATGCCTGCTGGGGCAGCCAACCTGCTCAGTGCCGGGGGAGTCGTCCTGGATCGTGACGCTTACCTGGTCACGGTGCAGGATGTTCCTGTGGCGCTGACGCGTTCCGAATTCGACCTGCTGGCGGCATTGATTACTGCCCATGGACGTACTCTTTCTCGTATGCAGCTGCTTGATTTTGTGCAAGGGGTGGCTTTTGAGGGGATTGAGCGCTCGATTGATGGGCATATTAAGAATTTACGCGCCAAGATAGAGCCTGATCCGCGCAATCCCATTTACATTGAGACGGTCTATGGGGTGGGGTATCGTTTTATTACCAACCGTGTCTGAACCGCAGATTGTCTGAACCGCAGATTTACGCAGATTTCGATGATTACGCAGATTAGAGCAAGAGTAAGCAAAGGTTTGAAATGAATTTTATTAAACGTTCGCTGCTCGTCAAGCTGTTGTTGGCTTTTTGGCTTGTCAGTATCTCTGGCATTGTCATCATCGCTCTTCTGGCTGGGCGCGTCAGTCAGCAGGAATTCAGGCGTTTTGTTAATGACGCCCAATACCAGGCGCTGGTGGATAAACTTACGGCCTATTATGGCGATCATGGCAGTTTTACTGGTGCCGACAGCCTGTTGGATTTTGCTGCCAAATCTGCCCAGACCGGGCAGACCAAAGAGTTTCTTGTGGTGGATTCGCAGGGTAGTGTGCTGTTGTCATTGGCCGAACACCTTCCGCCTGGCAGGTTGGCGCCAGATCTGATCCGTTTTGGTTTTTCGATCCTTTCAGATGGAAAGATCGTGGCATACCTGGTGCCCATCCGCCCTCCAAGAAGTTTGGGCGAGATGGCCGCTGATAATATTCAGCGTATCAATTCAAGCCTGTTTCTGAGTGTATTGTTTGCCACGTTGATCTCACTACTGTTTGGATGGTTGATCGCGGGTAATATCATTCGCCCGCTGCGCGATTTGAACGCTGCCACTCAAGCCATCGCCCAGGGTGATCTTGAACGGCAAGTCAACATACCAGCCGGGGATGAGATTGGCGCGCTGGCTTCTTCATTTAATGTGATGAGCGCCAGCCTTAAGCGCTCGCGCGATCTGCGTCTACAGATGACGGCGGATATTGCGCATGAACTCCGCAATCCGCTCAGTATTATCCTGGGCAATGCTGAGGCTCTCAGCGAAGGTGTGCTGCCAGCCACGCCTGAAACGCTCGATATTATTTACGATGAAGCGCGCCATCTCTCGAGGTTGGTAGATGACCTGCGTACTCTTTCACGCAGCGAGGCGGGTGAATTGCCGCTGATGCTCGGCCCGGTTCGGCCTGAGGAGATCATCACACGCTGCGCAACGGCATACGCCATTCGCGCATCAGAAAAGGGCATTAGTATTATCCCTTCACCGGCGTTAGAAGGGAGCCTTGCGCCGTTGCCACTGGTGAATGTGGATATGGAGCGAATGCAACAGGTGCTCGCCAACCTGGTGGATAACAGCCTCAAGCATGTACATTCCGGGGGAAGTATCCAGCTGCTGGCTGAATCGTTGGATGCCAGGTCAGTACAAATCTCGGTGATAGACAGCGGAACCGGCATTGCTGAAGCCGAACTGCCGTTTGTTTTTGCTCGTTTTTATCGGGGTAAACAAACCAGCGGGCGCATTCAGGATGGCTCGGGGTTGGGGTTGGCAATCTCGAAGGCACTGGTGGAATTGCATGGCGGTCAGATCAGTGCGGAATCCCAACCTGGAAAAGGCACTACCATTATTATCCGATTGCGGGTTCCAAAGCCATCAATGGATAATCATCGCGAATAAACTAATCGGTGTGAGATGCCCGGTTCCTGCACGAGGCCACAATCGGCATGGAGCGATCGCCGGTTTCGACACCCGTCCCGATGTTCTTCAGGAATGACATGCAAACGTATTGTAACAAGTGCGCCGGTCTCTATTGAGACCGGTTTCTGTTGTATTGGCCGATCGGGGATAGGGTGAATTGAGCTGTGGCTTCAGCCCAAAAACTTCATTGGCGAGATTAATTTTCTGAAACGTTGCACCTCCCCCCAAAAAATCCCTTTTCAGATTTGAATATTCGTAATATACTCTTATTAGTCCTATTTACTTTCCCGAAGGATATTTCTGAAAAGGGTTGGTAAGGATAAGATCGGTGTGATGCGGGAAGTCCGACTGTTGTTGGATTGTGAGACAACTGAATGGATTTTCATTGCGATAGTCCCGGTTCCAGCACGAGGCGATAGTCCCGGTTCCGAGACAGGGTGAGGAGCGTGATCCGCGATGTGGCAATCTGCATTAGGAACAGATTTGCTCAAATAGGAGGTGTCAGGTTTAAATTATCGAGTTGTGGATGCAAGTGATCGTTTTCTGGATTTTTATCCACTTTACCATTTACTTATAACAGGAGATCAACGAATGAATCGGAAATCTTTACAAGTATTGTCGTATATGTTAGTACTCGCTATTGCAGTTTCATCTGTTGTGCCGGTGATGGCGGCTCAATCTGCTCGTACGCCTATCGATCCAAACACTATCCCTGTCGACGTTACATCAACCTATATACCACTAGGAGCGAGTAATGCTCTGGTGGATGTGGTTGTCCGGTTGGCTGATCAATCTGTGGCGGAAACTCAAACAGCTCTTGGTCGGAAACTTAGCGATGATGAAGGAAGAGTAATTAAGGATTCGCTCAAAGCGAAGCAAGACTCGCTCAAGGGTGATATAAACCGGGTAAGTGGAGTAGTATCCGGTCAATTTCAATCGGCGCTCAACGGTATTCGTGTGCGGATTCGAACCAACCAGTTGGCTGCGTTGGCATCACTGTCTGGTGTTGTTGAGGTATTGCCAGTGCAGAAATTTACCCTTGACAATACTACCAGCGTTCCTTATATCGGCGCACCTGCTGTTTGGGACACTGGTTTATCCACCAACCTGCACGGCGAGGGCATCAAGGTCGGAATCATTGATACCGGTATTGACTATACTCATGCCAACTTCGGTGGACCTGGTACTCCGGATGCTTATGCCGCGGCGCATGCCGCAGAAGCCGCCCCGGCTGACCCGGCTTTGTTTGGGTTGGGAGCACCCAAGATTAAGGGCGGCTATGATTTTGTAGGCGATGCTTACTCTGCAGGTGTCTCTTTGCCCATACCTGATTCGAACCCGCTCGATTGCAATGGGCATGGTTCGCATGTAGCTGGAACAGCCGCAGGGTTTGGGGTGAATGCCGATGGTTCAACCTATACAGGTGCATATAACTCCAGTATCTACACGCCAGGTGCTTTCCGTATTGGGCCAGGCGTTGCTCCCAAGGCTGAGTTATACGCTTATCGCGTATTCGGTTGCAGTGGCTCGACCGATGTGGTTGTCGATGCGATCGACCGGGCTGTTAGCGATGGTATGGATGTTATCAACATGTCACTTGGCTCACCATTTGGTGCCGCCAGAACTGCCGACGCGGTTGCCGCAGATAATGCTGCGCACGCTGGTGTGATCGTGGTTACTTCGGCTGGCAATTCCGGGCCCAATCCCTATATCGTTGGCTCGCCTTCTACGGCCAATGGCGCTATCAGCGTGGCTGCCAGCGATCCATATGCCGGCTTCCCGGGGGCAACCCTGACTTTAAGCAATGGTATTGTAATTTCAGCCATCAGTGCCAACGGGTCTGTTTTTGCAGATGGCAGCACCTACAGTAATATCTTGACACTGGTGGATAACCCAGCAACCGCAGAGAATGAATCACTTGGTTGCAGCGTGGCAGCCTATCCTTCTCCACTGCCTGCGAATACCCTGGCGGTGGTTGTGCGCGGCGTTTGCGCTCGTGTTGCCAAAGCGATTTATGGTCAACAGGCTGGGGCTGCCGCAGTGGTCATGGTTAATACCACCACTGGTTTGCCGCCCTATGAAGGATTGATCTTAAGCAACCCGGATAACGGCCAGGCTTATACGGTTACCATCCCGTTCTTTGGTGTTCGTGGCCTGACCTCAAACGCCGCATCTGACGGTGCCAAACTGCGAGCAGCGAATGGTCTTTCGGCTACTGTGGTCAATGCAGCCGTGGCCAACCCGGGCTTTTCGGCGGTAGCCAGCTTCTCATCCGGCGGTCCGCGAATTGGCGACAGCTATCTTAAGCCGGAAATCACTGCCCCTGGCGTTAGCACCTACTCCACCTTTATGGGTAGTGGTAACCAGGGTGAATTCCTTTCCGGTACTTCCATGGCGGCACCGCATGTCACTGGTGTGGCGGCTTTAGTTAAGCAGGCGCATCCCACCTGGAAAGAAGAAGAGCTGAAAGCCGCAATTATCAATAGCGGTAACCCTGGCGCTGTGGCTGGTTTCTCGCCGCGCCTGGCAGGGGCCGGCCTGGTGCAGCCATTATCGGCCGTTCTGACCAATGCAGTCGCCATGAGCAATGAAAATGGCGTGGTTGCAATGAATTTTGGCTACCAGGAACTACAGCAAAATCTTAAGCAGACTGGTCAGATCAAGGTGCGCAACCTGGGTTCCAGTGCGATAACCTTTAGCGTCTCGATTACCAACCAGAGCGGTGTTCCCCATACTCTGACGCCGAAATCTGCAACAGTAACGATCCCTGCCCACCAGGATTTAGATGTTCCGTTTACCCTTCAGGTGCCGGCCGCAACTGCTGGTAATTCGAGCGGTTTCTTCGATGCTGCCGGTATCGTGACCTTTACACCGGCAGGTGGCGGCAATAATGGTGTGGCCCTGCATGTGCCGTATTATCTCGTGCCTCACCCCATCTCCACTTTATCGGCGACGTCATCGCGGGGAAACGTGGTCACTACCCAGAACCCCTCCACCGTTGTTAAGGTGAGCAACAAGGCGGGTACTCCATTGGCCGGTAACGCAGACTTTTACGCCTGGGGTGTTCATTCCGGATCCCTGGCTGGGAAGAATGCCTATGATGTCCGTGATCTCGGCGCACAAGCATTCCAGAACGCGGGCGGCCCGAATAACCCCCTGATTGTTTTTGGTCTCAATACTTATAACCGTTGGTCAACCGCATCCACCAATGAGTTTGATATTCTTGTGGATGTCGATCCGCAAAATAATAACGGGTCGGATTATATTGTGTTTGGTTCTGATTATGGAGCAGTAACCACTGGCAGCTTCACCGGGCAGTTTGGCACATTCGTTTACAGCCTGCGCAGCGGACGGCTCAGTGCTCTCAACCCGGCCAACACGTATGCGCCTAATGACAGTTCATCGGCTTTGTTGGTGATTTTAGGAAGCCAATTATGCCGATCGGGCGAGCCGTGTCTGAACGCCGCAAACCCGCGCTTTACATATCAAGTTACCGGGTACGATGTATTCTCAACCGGGTTTGATTCTGTGCCGGATGTGGCCGCCTTCAATGCTTTTGCACCCTCCATCACGACGGGCGACTACCTGGCGGGCATTGCCCCCGGAGCATCGGGCAGCGCCACCATGACGATTAACCCGGCCGAATGGTTACTGACGCCGGCCCTGGGCACTCTGGTGCTGGCTATCGATAACAAATCTGGCGCGGATGAAGCGCTGGAAATCAGGCTTTCGCTCAAGAAATGATGCAATTACGAAGTTTCACCCAGCCTGGTTGCGATTTATTTGCGTGACAGTGCAGGTTACAAAAAGCGGGTCAGATCAAAAAATCTGGCCCGTTTTTTGTATTGAAATATGTTTCGGGGAAGCGACGAACGTGACCATTGCGATGATTTCCAGCAAGATCAAGCGATGACAGTCAGCCAGCCTGCTCTAAGAGTGCATCGATATCGACTGCCAATTCATCAAACACGTCCTGTGATATTACACCGTCATGTCGCAGCCCCATGAGGGCGCTGCGCTGGGCACGCAGACCCTCGCGGCGGGCGGTCTCCAGTTCTTGCGCTTCAATGTGGGGTGCGGATTTGATCATTTTGCGGGCTTCGCTGGAGAGAGCATCCACCTGGGCCGCCATCTGCGGTTTGATAAGGTCCCAGGCGTGGCTGGAGATGAGGCCCTCGGCGTGGCGGCGTTCCAGGTGGGCAAGAGCGGCGCGCGCGGCTGCAAGCCTGGCGTGATGTTTTTCGTATTCCACCTGTTCAGGCGGGCGCGTCAAAAGCCCCAGCGAGCGCAGCAGGGTGTTCATGGTGGTGCTTTGTACCAGCAGGGTGAATAAGACCACACCAAATGCCATTAACTTCATCAGTTCGGCCTGGCCAGTATTCAACCCAACAGGAAGGCTGAAGACGAGTGCGAGTGCTATCGCGCCGCGCAGCCCGCCCCAGTTCAGCACATGCAGCCAGTTCAAAGGCAGGCGGTTTGTGCCTGAAGTATTATTCGGGAAATGGTTGATCAGCCATCCAAAACCGTAAACAACTACCAGCCTCGCCAGAGTCACTGCCACAATTGCCCAGAGCACCGACTGCCATGCTCCCAGCAAGGCTGGGAGATTCACCTGCAACCCCAGCAGTAAGAAAATTAGAGAATTTGCCAGGAAGGCTGCATATTCCCAAAAATTGGTGATCACGATGCGGGTGGTGGGGCTCATGCCTTGCGGCCCCAGGTTTCCAGTCACCAGCCCGGCAGTCACGACTGCCAACACCCCGCTGAAGTGCAGCTGCTCGGCAATGAGGAAGGCTCCGAAGGCTAAAAGTGTGGTCAGCGTTGTCTCGATCAAATAATCGTCGATGCGCTTGATCATCTGTGCAACCAACCAGCCAAGTGATAACCCCACGGCTGTACCGCCCACGACCACCCGAATAAATTCTCCCAGGCTGTCTAATGCGGAAAAATGTCCTGCCAGTGCCGCGGTGATGGCTAGATTAAATACTACGATGGCTGTGCCATCGTTCAGCAAGCTTTCACTCTCCACTAACACGGCAAGCTTTTTGTTCACGCCCAGAGACCGGAACATAGAAACCACAGCTACCGGGTCGGTGGCAGAGATCAATGCTCCGAATACCATTGCGACGGGGAGTATCAGCGCTGTGGTAAAGCTGAGCAGGCTGCCAACGATCAGGGTGGTTATGATCACCCCTGGGCCGGCTAAAATCAGGATTTCCGGCAGCCCACGACGAAGTTCATCGAAATTGATATGCAGCGCTGCTTCAAATACCAGCGGGGGAACAAAAACTGCCATGATCAGTTCGGATGTCAAGGTAAACTTGATGGAATTCTGCAAGCTCAATGCCAATCCCACCAACACAAGCGCCACTGTATAAGGAACTTTCAACCGCATGACGGCAATGGCAACCAGTGTAACTACCAGCAGAAGTTCAATGATGATGGTTTCGGTAGATAGAAATTTTTCCATTGGCCCTTGTCCGTGGCTGTGCTAGAACCGGCACTATCGCAGAACCGGGTACCATGCCCGTGCAGAACCGGGTACCATGAGAAATGGTTCAGATCCCTCGGCATCACAGCCAGGGCAGGATCACTGTAAAACAACTGCCCTGGCCAAAAACACTTTCCACTTCGACACTGCCCCCATGTAACTCGACCATGTGTTTTACAAGTACGAGCCCGAGACCGGCGCCATTGTATTGGCGCGCCAGGCGCGCATCGAGTTGTTGGAAAGATTGGAACAGGCGGGGAAGATCTTCCGGTTTGATGCCAATTCCGTTATCGGTTACGCTGATCTTTATCTGACGCGATTCTGGGCTGCCTATGAGCGCGAGTTTGATCGCGCCTCCTTCCGGTGTGAATTTGATGGCATTGCTGAGCAGGTTGGTGATGATTTGGCGAATGCGTTGCTGATCGGCTGTGAACTTGATGACATCGGGTGAGGTGCTAAAGCTGAGGGTCTGCTTTTTATTTGCGGCCAGGGTTTCCAGCATTTGCAGACTGGTTGTACAAATATCGGTCAGAGAGCAGGGTAAAGGATCAAGTTCCAATTTGCCAGTCTGCAGCCTGGTTAAATCCAGGATATCGGTGACCATTGCGTGCAAATGCAGCCCACTCTTCTCGATAATTTTGATTGCGGCTGTTTGCTTTTCATTGAGCTCACCATAGGTATTCTGTTGTAGCGATTGCGACAGGCCGAGAATACCGGTTAGCGGCGTGCGCAACTCATGGCTCATGGTAGCCAGAAACTCATCTTTCATCTGCGAGGCTTTTTCGAGGGAGGCGTTAGCAATCTGCAAGTCGGCGGTCCGTTCAAGCACGCGCTGTTCCAGCTCGGTCTCGAATTGTTTGCGAGCAGTATTATCCATACCCATCAGAAGCAGATGTTCTTCACCCGCAATGTGAATGATGACAGCGGAAATGATGGCGGTGCCGATGCGGCCTGACCTGGTACGGAAGGGCATATCGAAACCACTGACCATACCCTGCTTGCGGATGGTGGCGATTAGCTGGTCGCGGTCACCTGCATTGAGCCAAACACCCAAATCGCGCCCGGTATGGCCGATAATTTGCTCACGCTGCAATTCGAGCAAGGCGCAGTAGGCCTGGTTGGCATCTACGATAACCCCGTTCTTGAGATTTGAAATTACGATGGTTTCAGGGCTTGAATGGAAAATGGTGGAAAAGCGTTCGTTGATTTCGCGCAGGGCGAGCTCGGCTTGCTTCATCGCGCTCAAATCGGTAAAGACAGAGATGGCGCCAGTGTAGTGTCCATTTTTTATACGCGGCGAGTTTGTGATCAGAACAGGCAGCAAGCTGCCATCGGCGCGTACTGCGCGGCATTGGATGATAGTTGTTTCCCTGTTCAAGTGGCGTTGGTGCGCCTCGTCCAGGATGGCGAGATCCTCTATGGCTGTCATGCGCTTCGATGGCATACCGATCAATTCTGAGCTGGTATAACCGAGCAGTTCAGCGCAGGCCGGATTGACCATCTCAAAACAGCCTGCGGCGTCTGTGACGGCAAGACCCTGGCCCATGGTGTTGATGATCTGGCTGAGAAAGCTGTGCTGTTCTTGCAAGTTGTGCTCGAGAAGTTTGCGTTCGCTTAAATCGCTGAGCACACCTGATGCACTGAGCGGGTATCTGGCGGAGCCCTGTTCTGAAAAGGTAGTCAGTCCCCGCATTTGAATCCAGCGCACAGCGCCATCTTTAAGGCTGATGCGAAAATCGTGATTGAAAATTCCGCTGCCATTCGGATCCATGCTGGTTTGAATGGCAGCCAAAAAGCCAGCGCGATCTTCCGGATGAATCATGGCGAAAATGGAGTCATAGTTGATGGGTACATCATCATCCGGCTGCAGGCCGATCAAAGACTTGAACTTCGGTGATCCATTACCGTTTTTGTTGACAAAATCCCAGTGGTACCACCCAAAATTGGCTGCTTCTGATGCCAGGCGCAGGCGCTGTTCGCTGACCATGAGAGCAGTCTGAGCCTGGCTGTTCTCAGCCAGGAGTGTAGCAAGGCTGTAGGTGATGAAAATTGCAGTGCCCATAAAAATCTGAACTGTCATTAACCGGTGACTGGTGGCTTGTTGTGGTTCGGCAAATTGGCCATAGCCCAGAGCCGTACCGGTAACCGCCAGGATCATGGTGAGAACCATCAAGCTAATCACGAAGCGCGCTTCAAAGCGGAACACCATCCAGATCAGTAGGGGATAGAATAAGTAAGCGCGGGCGATGGAAGTAACGATGACCTGGTATGGGGTGAAGAACAGGTAGACTGAACCGGCGGTCATTACAATAATTAGAAGCAGGCCTTCGGCTATGCGGGCAGGTTTTGGCCTTGTGCGCGCAGCGGTGGGCTGGCCCTGTGCCCATACCAGGATGATGGGTGTGATGACGATGATGCCAAGCCCATCCGCAATCCACCAGGTAAACCAGTTGTGCCAGAAATTTGCGCCAAAGAAAAATGTTGGGATGGCTGCACCCAGCAGGGCCGTGACGGCATTGCTGATTGCGGCCAACACTAAAAATTGTTGAACGACCGTAAAGTTGGTGGAAAATTGTTTTATTAAAACAAAACGATCGATGAGAAAGACGAACAGGGCGGATTCGGCGCAGTTGGCAATGGCAAATGCAAGACTGATTAACAGGGAGTTTCCACCCAGTGTATTGGCAAGGATATTGGCGCAGAAAAGTGCTAACAGCAACCCCCACCTATCGCGGCGATTATTGAGCAATAGAACAGCTACAGCCAGACCGCTGGGCGGCCAAACCACGGCTATCCCTTCAGGCTTTACCACAAGAAATAAACTGGCACGGGCAACCAACAGATAGGTCAGCCCAAACCCGACTGCGTTTAGAAATGTGTAAGCGAATTTGGTTGTGGTGGAAGGGATTGGCAGATTATTTGTTGCCATTGATTTACCCAGATGAACGCATGGATGGGTTATGACGATATATGGCGCTGATTATTATCCCCTGTCCATGCATGGGGGCACCGGATTAATATATTATATCTTACCTTTTCATCACTTCAAAGCGGTAGCCAAACCCCCGCTCATTGTGGATATAGCGTGGGTTTTCCGGGTCCAATTCCAGTTTCTGGCGCAGGTGCCAGATATAGCGCCGCACAAATCCGATCTCTTCCTTGTATTGCGGACCCCACACCTCGCGCACCAGATCCTCAGCCGAAATCACTTCAGCCGGGTGTCTCATCAGTGCCAGCAAAAGCTTGAGTTCAGTGGGTGTTAACGGTACCAGGATTCCGGCACGCGTTACTTGCCGGGCAGCCAGGTTTACTTTCAAATCACCTGCTTCGAGGATTTCAGATTCCCGCTCCTGGCTGTTTGCGCGCGCCAAGACTGCACGCACACGTGCCTCCAACTGCGCAAAGGAGAATGGCTTGCTGACGTAATCATCAACGCCCAATGAAAAACCACGCAAGATATCACTTTCATCACTGCGGGCTGTCAACATGATCACCGGGGTCTGGCTTAATTCGCGAATGCGTTTGAGAGTTTCCCAGCCATCCTTGATGGGCATGGTCACATCCAGGATCACCAGGTCTGGTTTCTGGTCAAAGAAGGCCTGCAACCCTTTTTGCCCGTCTTTTGCGATATAAACAAGGCTGCCCTGGTTGCGCAAGTATTCGGCCAGCAATGTCGAAAGGTTGTTGTCATCATCGATTAAAAGGATGCTTGTGGTGTTCATCGTTTATTCTTCGCTTGAGCTTGCCATGGGTACCAACACATAAAACTCAGAGCCTGGTGACTTGGGGTCACTCCAAATCGGACTGATTACATCAATTGAACCGTTTTGTAACTTAATCAATTTTCGAGCGAAGTACAGACCCAAGCCCCAGCCGGGTGGCGCACTTTCAGTCGATTGACCGCGACCGAAGCGTTCAAAGATGTACTCTTGCAGGTCCAATGGCACGCCGATGCCGTGGTCCTTGATCGAAATGCGAACGAAGTCACCTTCCAGTTCGGCGCTGATATGGATCAACGAGCCGGGTGGGGTGTATTTATCGGCATTGCGCATCAGGTTGCGTACAATTTCCTCGAGGTGGATCTCATCGGCCCAGGCTGGAGGCAGGTCCGCGCCGAATTTCCATTCGATTGGCCGATTTTGGGGGATCAGGATTACCTCTGCGGATTGTTCCAGCAGGGGGCGAAGCGCCACAGGACCTGGGTTGACTGTCAGCTTTCCGGCCTCCAAGCGTGAGACATCCAGAATGGTTTGTACGAGTTGGGTCAGGCGGGCGCTTTCATTTACCATTGTTTCGAGGGTGTGACGGGCTGATGGGCCGATCATTCCGGATGATCCTTCTGTTCCCAGGCTCTGCAGGGCCAACTCCAGACCACCGTTGAGCGTGGTGAGCGGCGCGCGCAGCTCATGGCTGACCAGCGAGACAAATTCTGATTTCATCTCATCTAGGTGCTGTAATTCCTGGTTGGCGCGCGCCAATTCAATGTTGCGCTGCTCCAGTGTGGTTGTGCGTTCAACCACCTTATTTTCCAGGGCACGGTTCAGCGTTTGCAGTTCAGTAGCCGAAAGTTTTTCGGCTTTCATTAACATGCGCATCCAGGCCAGAATCATGACAACGATGATCGGCCCCATAAAGCCAAAAATGATCATCTCTCCCATGAAACCCGCTCCCAGCCAATCTCCTTCCATGCCATGCTCCACCAGTTCAAAGATGATGGCGGTAATTGCGAGAAAGGCAGGCAGAGCCCATTGCAAAAAGTTCAAATCCAGGGTGCGTTCTTTGTTCAGCCAGTTGAATAGATTGTTTATTTTCATTTTTTGCCACAGATTACATTGATTGGAGCAGGTCTGAACCGGCCCTGCTAGAACGGGTACTATCGCAGATTAGAGCAAGAGCAATCATCTGGGAATGTGAACGGGCTTGGTATTTCATTATAGCAACTTTCCGAACCAACGACCGCGTTCAAATGGTTTGAATATAAACGAGGACATATTTGAGACATTTTGTGACATCTTTTTGACGCGTACGAAGGTTATAAAAGGGATGTGAGAAATGGTCCCGGTCCCCGGTCTCTGCACTGGGCACGGGGCACGGAATCTGTGATCTTAATTGTTTATCAACAAACAGGAGAAGAAAAAATGAAACAAAAGCTTGTTTTGGTTGGTGTCCTGCTGATCCTTGCGGCTGTCCTGGTCGCTTGTGGCGCTCCTGCTGCCACTGCCGCCCCCACTACTGCCCCTGCCGCTGCCGCAACCGAGGCCCCTACGGTTGCAACCGCTGTTCCCGCGACAGAAGCCCCCACTGCTGCTCCCGAATTGACTGGCGATTCGCTGCGCGGCGGAAAATTATATGATATCTGGTTTGAAGAACTGGCCGTCGATGCGCCCAAGGATGTAAATCCGCTCTGGTTGGATAATGCCAAGGCTGGTGAAACCACCCCTGAAGATTCTTATCGCTGCTCGACCTGCCACGGATTTGATTACAAGGGTGATCTTGGTTTTGTTGGTATTGCCGTAGATGCGGGTAAAGATCCCAATACCATCCTGGCAGCCTTGAAGGGTTCCACCAACCCAAAACATGATTTCTCAGCTTTGATGGATGACCAGGCTCTCACTGACCTGGCTTTGTTCGTTAGCAAGGAACAGATCGATGTGACTGCCATCGCAGTCGATGGCAAGCCTGTCAATGGCCATGCCGATGCTGGAAAAACGTTGTTTGAAAACAACTGCACCGATTGTCATGGTCACCAGGCATTGGGCATCAATTTCGGAACAGATGCTGAGCCTGAATATCCGGCATCGATCGCCACCGATGGCACCGTAGAGTTCATCACGAAGTTACGTTTTGGCCAACCTGGCAGACCTAAGATGCCATCCGGCATCGACAACAGCTGGAAAAACCAGGACTATTCGGATGTGATCGCCTATGTTCAGACCCTGCCGGCGGCCAGCCCGGCCACCGAGGGTGGGCGTATCTATGATAACTGGATCAATGCGTTAGGCGCTACCGCTCCCGAAGCAGATCAGCCGCTCTGGAAGACGCAGACCGAAAATACCACACTCAAAGGTGGCGATACCTGGTTATGTTCTTCCTGTCATGGCCTGGATTACAAGGGCAAGGATGGGATTAATGCCAAGGGTACCGAAGGTTATACCGGTTTCCCTGGTATTTTGGACGCCCAAAAAATGAGTGAAGCCGATTTGACTGCCTGGCTGGATGGGACGAAGAATAAAGATCACAATTTCACATCTTATTTCAACGCAGATGAAATAGCCCGTGAAGTGGCTTTTATGCAAAAAGCCATGACTGATCACACCCCGTTTGTCGGCGCTGATGGCAAGTCTACTGGCAATGCCGGGCACGGAAAAGTTCTTTTCACCACGGTCTGCAAAGTCTGTCACGGTGATGATGGCAAAACCCTTAACTTTATGGTTGATGAAGGCGGAACTGAATACCTGGGAACAATTGCAACGGATGAACCCTGGGGCTTCCTGCATGTTGCAACTGTCGGTGTACCTGGCGAGCCCATGCCTTCTGGTATGAACCTGGGTTGGTCGGCACAGGATATTGCCGATGTGTTAGCCTGGGCTCAGACATTGCCCACCAAATAATAATCCATCGTTGTCGAGGTAGATGTGCTGGCAACAGCATATCTACCCTCGATAACGGGCAATAGTCCCGTTTCCTGCGATAGTGCCGGTTTTAGCGACACTCGCACTTGCTCTAATCTGCGTAATCGTCGTAATCTGCGGTTCAGACAACGAGGAATGGATGTTAAATATGAAACCGTCACTTGTCGTTTCAGTACTGGCTGTTCTGGGTATTTTGTCCTTTATTCTTTTTTGGAGCGCCACTCCTGGCCATGCATTGCCCGAATATGCCAACCGAACAGGCGAACCCTGCGCCACCTGCCATGTCAGCCCGGGCGGCGGTGGGCCTCGTACCTTGCGCGGCCTGATCTGGGCATCAAAGGGAAAGCCGGATAAAGTTCCCGAACTTGCGGGTGTTCTGGCAGCTCCCGGCGCGACCGATGGTTATGATATCTATGAAATCGCCTGCTCGACCTGTCACGGCAAACATGGCGAAGGTCTGTTTGGGCGTGAACTGGTCAACGGCGGCCTGTCGGCGGGCAAGATTCGTGCGCAGATTTTGAGCGGCAAAGTTCGTTCTGGCATGCCGGCATTTGACGGCAAGTTCACCCCGGCGCAGTTGGATGCGCTGACTACTTTTGTTGCCGATATGTCCAGCGGCGCAGCCACCCCGGTGCCGGATTCTTTCCCGCTGGATACCGGGCACCTGACTTGCGTCCCATCGGTGGATAACACAACCTGTGGAGGCAACTAGATGGCTGTAAACCTTTCACGCCGAGATTTTCTCAAAATAACTGCAGCAGCAGCGGGCACCGCCGCAGTGTTGGAAACCCTGCCATCCATCCCAGGTGGGCATTCGTCGGTCTCCGCCGCCAGCTCTTCCAGTATTAAGACATCTGCCAATGATGTTATTGTGGCGGGAGCTTGTTCACTGTGCCCATCGGCATGCGGTACGCTTGCGCGCGTAGCGGATGGGCATGTGGTCAAGCTGGAAGGCAACCCCATGCACCCGGTCAATTCCGGTTCGCTGTGCCCCAAGG
>CAIMZS010000394.1 GCA_903846015.1 uncultured Anaerolineae bacterium
GATTGCCACGCCGCAAAGAACGCGGCTCGGCCCTGCTAGAACGGGCACTATCGCAATGACAGTATATGATTTAAATCAGGAGGTTGACCATGGCTGAAAGAGAATTGACTTTTGGCGAAGCGATACGCGAGGCATTGGCTGAAGAAATGCGCCGGGATGCAAGTGTATTTATTATCGGCGAAGATGTCGCGGAAGCGGGCACGCCCTTTAAGGTTCTTTCAGGTTTGGTGGAAGAATTTGGCAAGAATCGGGTCATCGATACGCCAATTTCCGAACCCGGCTTTTGCGGGATTGGAGTTGGCGCAGCAATGACGGGGATGCGCCCTGTAGTAGACATCATGTTTGGAGATTTTTTAACCCTTGCCATGGATCAAATCGTCAACCAGGCTGCCAAAATTCATTATATGTCTGGTGGCAAACAAAAAGTACCGATTGTTTTTCGGACGACAATGGGCGCGAGCCGCCGTTCGGCTGCCCAACATTCTCAAAGTTTACAGGCATGGGTCAGCCACGTGCCCGGCTTGCTGGTGGCGATGCCAGCGACTCCCTATGACGCCAAAGGCTTGCTGAAGACAGCCATCCGAAATGACAATCCGGTGGTCTTCTTTGAAGATAAGTTGATGTATAAGATGAAAGGCCCAGTCCCTACGGATGATTATACAATTCCATTTGGCGTAGCGGACATTAAACGTGTAGGGTCTGACATAACTCTGGTTGCAACCAGCTCAATGGTGCAGGTTGCGCTCGGAGCCGCGAAAATGCTTGAGCAAGTAGGCATCAGCGCTGAAGTTATTGATCCTCGCACCACCCTGCCTCTCGATAAGAAAACATTGATCGAATCAGCTCGTAAAACGTCGCGGGCTATCGTGATCGATGAGGGCTACGAAGGATATGGCGTTACTGCGGAGTTGGCGGCAGTCATAGCCGATGGCGCTTTTTATTATTTGGACGCGCCTGTAAAACGTATCGGAGCGATGGATGTCCCGATCCCGTTTTCCCCCTCGCTGGAAGACTTAACTGTCCCTAATGAGGAAGCTGTGTTCCAAATGGCAAAGTCTCTTTGCCAGAAACGCTAAGCAAATTGTCATTCCCGAAGGACATCGGAACAGGTGTGCGATAATCCCGGTTCCCCGTGTCCGTGGCCGTGCTAGAACCGGCACTATTGCGGGAGCCTAGACCAGATTGCCACGCCGCAAAGAACGCGGCTCGCAATGACAATTAAAATCGGCCCGGCTAGAATGGGCACTATCGTGAGAGCCTAGACCAGATTGCCACGCCGCAAGGAACGCGGCTCGCAATGACAATATGGAGGAGTTGACGTGGCAATAAAAACATATGGAACCATGCAAGTTGATTGGGAGAAGCGCATTGATTTTGATCGCCTGCGCCGGGAGCGTCTTGAACGCGCCAAAATGCTGCTAAAACAGTCGGAAATGGGTTCGCTGCTGTGCTTCGACATGAACAATGTGCGCTACCTGACCTCGACCCATATCGGCACATGGGCCCAGGACAAGGTAAACCGTTTTACACTGCTGCCCCAAAATGATGAGCCCATTCTATGGGATTTTGGCTCAGCTGCCAAGCACCATCAACTTTATTCACCCTGGTTGGGTGAGCAGCGCTCGCGACCCGGCATTTCGCTTTTACGAGGCGCGATGTCGCCTGAGATGGGTCGCGCTGAAGATGTGGCGCGCAAAATCCGTATTGAGCTGGAAGAACGTGGTCTGGAAAAAGAGCCCGTTGGTCTGGATATCGCCGAGGTGCCGGTTTTGTTTGCACTTCAAAAAGAAGGCCTTCATATTGTCGATGGTCAGCAGCTAATGTCGGAAGCGCGCGTGATTAAGACCGAAGATGAAATTGCGCTATTGACCCATGCGGCAGCGCAGGTTGATGCGGCTTATGATGAACTTTACCGGGCCATGGTGCCTGGAATGCGTGAGAACGAGGCAGTTGGATTAGTCTCGAAAGTTTTGTACGATCTGGGTTCGGAATATGTCGAATCGGTCAATGCTATTTCTGGCGAACGTTGCAACCCGCATCCCCATGTTTTTTCAGACCGCATGCTGCGCCCAGGTGACCCGGTCTATTATGACATTTTACAGTCTTACATGGGTTACCGTACTTGTTATTACCGCACTTTCTCGATAGGTTATGCCTCGCATGCCATGACAGATGCCTATAAACGCTGCCGCGAATACCTGGATGCCGCTATTGAGTTGGTGAGACCAGGCCGCACCACCGGAGAGATCGCCACAATGTGGCCGAAAGCCTCTGATTTCGGTTTTCCCAATGAAGAAGCCGCCTTTGCCTTGCAATATGGTCATGGGGTGGGTCTGGCGATTTGGGAGAAACCAGTGATCAGCCGCCTGGTTTCAATCGATCATCCAGTTGAGATCAAGCCCGGCATGGTATTCGCACTTGAAACATACTGGCCGTCGACAGATGGTTGGAGCGCGGCCCGTATTGAGGAAGAAATTGTTGTCACTGAGACCGGGCATGAGATTATTACGCGTTTCCCCGCCAACGATTTGATGGTGGCGGGACATCATTATTACACTGCTACCGGGCCGTTACCCACGACTCGCACCCATGAACCGGTCATGACTGACCGGGTGGTGGAATTGGTTAAATCGGCGCGAGGCTAAATGGCAACCAACATCATCATGCCCGCGCTTGAAATGGCACAGGAGACTGGTGTGCTGGTTGCCTGGCTCAAGCGGGAAGGCGAATCTGTTACAAAAGGCGAACCGCTCATCACCGTTGAAACCGATAAGGTTACGGTAGAAATAGCAGCTACGGCTTCCGGGATTTTGGGCGGTATTCTTGTTCAAGAAGGTGGGCAGGTACCTGTTGGGCAAACGGTGGGTTGGCTGCTTGCGCCTGGCGAATCAGTTCCCTCTGCTGCGCCTGCGAATGCTCCGATGGCGCGTTCCTCTAACAGCCCGCTGCCCCCAAAAGAAACCCAGGGCAGTAATGTAGCGCTGCGCTACGGCCTTATCGAAGCGTCACCTCTTGCGCGCAAAATTGCCCAGGAAAACGGTCTGGATCTGGCTTCGATAAAACCTGTCGGGAAACGTATTGAAAAGTCGGATGTTTTGTCAGCCATGCAGGCGCGTGAACAGGCTGTCGCGCCGCAGGCAGGAGACACGGGCCGTGCTAGAACCGGCACTATCGATATAAATCGCCGTGTTATGGCTTCACCAAAGGCGCGCCGGTTGGCGGTGGAACTCGAAATGGATCTGGCGCTGATTGATGGTACCGGCCCGGATGGGGCAGTGCTGGCAGCGGATGTTATCACCAGCCATGATACGGGCCGTGGCCGTGCTAGATCCGGCACTATCACAGCAGCGCCGGACTTAACAGCGCCGGGCGCAGCAGCTCTGCGCCCCTACGGCGAGAGCGTTGGGACAATGTGGAAGGTGATGGCAGAACGAATGTCAGCAAGTTGGACCACCGTGCCTCATTTTTACCTTACCCGTGAAGTGCAGGCCAGTGCGCTGATCGATTGGCGTAAAAAGGCAGCTCCGACTGTCGAAAAGCGAACTGGAGTCAAGCTGACCTACACTGATTTACTCGTAAAAATCATCGCTCATGCTCTCAAGAATCATCCCCGACTTAATTCATCCTGGGCGGGTAACAACCCTGCCCAACCCGCGCGCGGCGAGATCGTTCGAAATGAGGATGTTAATATTGGGATTGCCACGGCGCTCGATGATGGATTGATCGTACCGGTGATTCGAAATTGCGAGAGCCTGAGTGAGATTGCAACTCAGCGTAAAGATTTGATCGAGCGCGCTCAAGCCCACCGATTAAATCTTGCAGATATCGCTGGTGGAACATTCACGCTTTCGAATCTTGGCATGTACAACGTGGATGCATTTAATGCGATTGTCAACGCGCCTCAAGCTGCCATACTGGCAGTAGGTCGAATTGCGGATCGCGTCATTGCATTGGAAGGCCAGGCAGTAGTACGTCCTATGATGGTGTTAACGCTTTCATGCGATCATCGTGTGGTGGATGGCGCACGAGGCGCAAAATTCCTGGATGAATTGGCAAGCCTGATAGAAGACCCCTGGGGCTTGTTGGCTTGAAACAAAATCCTGCCACGGCGATTTCTCGCCGTGCTAGTATCGCAGGAATCATAATCAAGAAAGGAGGCAGCGAAAAAAAGTTTTATCGAGATTGCCACGCCGCCAAGAACGCGGCTCGCAATGACAAGATGGAGCTCGTTGGCGAAATAATCGGTCGGGAAAGAGACCGCAGCGCCAACGAAAGGCCGGACGCAGCAGCGCTACGTCCCTACTTGGATGGACGCTAGCAAGTCGAAGGTCAGTCAATAGCAAGTTCAAGTGCGATCCCGTGCAAAGACCGGGTTAAACAAAAAAGCTGCAGGGCATGGAACGAATTTGCACTGCAAAATAGAATAGAGAAATATCTTTCTTTCAATAGCCAGAGGAGGCTGAAATGAAATCCAGAATTTCTTATTTGATCGCCACCATTTTGTTAGTGAGTGTGTTGGTTACTGCTTGCGGTGCACCAGCAACAACTACTGCGCCAACCGCAGCTCCGGTCGTTGTGGCCACCACTGCACCTGTTGTCGTCCCCACCGATGTCCCCACAGCAGCACCGACTGCCGCCGCCCCCATCCAGGTCGGCGCATCGCTTCCTTTAACAGGTGATTTTTCTGATCCCGGCACTGCTGCCAAAAAGGGCTATGAACTTTGGGCCGACATGGTCAATAAGTCCGGTGGTTTGCTTGGCCGCCAGGTCAAGTTTGTCATTTACGATAATGCTTCCAATCCAGATACTGCTGTCGCTGATTATGAGCGCCTGATAACCCAGGATAAGGTCGAGCTGCTCGTCGGTCCTTTCTCCAGCAAACTGGTTATTCCCACATCCGAAGTTGCCAACAAATATGGATATGCATTCCCAGAGCCTGCTGGTGGTGCGCCGCATGTCTTTGATCGAGGTTTGAAGAACCTGTTCTTCTGCCAACCCGCTGCCTCCGCAACACAGGGCATTCCCTTCGTCAATTATGTTTTGAGCCTTCCGGAAGCCAGCCGCCCCAAGACTTTTGCGGTGATCACCCAGGATGATCCGTTTACCCTTGGTGTAGTGGAAGCCATGACGCCTTTATTGACTGCAGGCGGGCTTACAGAAGTTTTGAACGAAAAATACCCCACCGATACCAAGGATTTCTCGTCACTGGCGGCCAAGGTTGCTGATAAAGATCCCGATCTGATCATCGGCGGCACAATGTTTGAAGATTCAGTCGGACAGATTAAAGCTTATATCCAGGCCGGATACCAGCCGCGTGGCGCCTTCTTCACGACCGGGCCGTCGCTCCCGAAGGAATTCAACGAAGCCCTGGGCAAATCCACTGAAGGTATTTTCTCGGCTATCTCCTGGTTTGAAGCATCGACCACACCTTCCAACCCTGAATTTGTAAAAGCCTATCATGATATGTACGGCGTAGAACCGATTGCTGAAGATTCTGCCAATGCGTTTACGGTTGGTCAGGTTATTCAGCAGGCGGTTGAAAACACAAAAAGCCTGGACAATGCCAAGCTGATTGAAGAAATGCATAAGGCCACCTTTGCGACCGTCGTTGGACCGCTGGCTTTCACTGAGCTGGGCCAGCCAAAGGGATCTTTCATGGTGCTGCAGTGGCTGGGTGGTTCGTCAAGCATTGTCGCTCCTGACTTTGCCAAGCAAAAGGATCCGATCTGGCCAAAACCAAACTGGTAAAGATTGTCGTTTGGACTATTCTTGTTAGCGAGATTGCCATGCCGCCAAGAACGCGGTTGCTAGAACGGGCACTATCGCAATGACAATAGCGAGATTGCCACACCGCAAAAAACGCGGTTCGGCCCTGCTAGAACGGGCACTATCGCAATGACAATCTGGTTGGGATTGGCTGTAATATGTGAAGCCAATCCCAACCACGAGCCGGTTGTATTTCATCCCGCGCCCCCGATGACTTATCATCGGGGAAGGTGAGGCGCCTAATGTCATTCCCTTCAACTCATTTGCTGATTCAAACCCTAATTCTGGGTCTGCTCGTTGGTGGTGTTTATGCTTTGATGGCATCTGGATTGACCTTGATCTTTGGGGTCATGAAAATCATCAATGTTGCTCACGGAGCATTCTTAATCCTGGGGGCATATTTTACCTACCAGCTTTTCCTGATCTTTGCGATTGATCCAATCGTTTCAATCCTGATCACAGCACCGGTCTTCTTTTTACTTGGCTGGGTTGTTCAGCGTTATATTCTCTCTCGAATTGAAAACCCTGAACAAACCTCGGTGCTGGTTACTTTTGCCATGGCGCTTGTGATGGAAGGTATCATGGGATATGTCTTCCAGACCAATATGCGTTCGGTAACCCCCTCCTACTCAACCGCAGCGATAACGATTGCAACCTTCCGTCTGCCAGTTACCAGGTTGGCAGGGTTTGGTGCGGCCCTTGTAGTCATTTTGGTGCTGTACTATATTTTGCAAAATACGAATCTGGGCCGTGCCATCCGCGCTACGATCCAGGACCCACGCGCTGCCCAGTTGGTGGGTGTAAATGTTAAGGTTGTATCCGCCTTTACCTTCGGGCTGGGGGTTGCCACGGCGGCGGCGGGTGGTTCCTTGTTAAGTATGATCTACAGCTTCAATCCGGCCAGCCAGGGTGATTGGGTTGCCAAAACGCTTTCGATCATTGTTCTGGGCGGGATGGGCAGCTTGCCTGGGGCGCTTTTGGCAGCATTGATTCTGGGTGTCATGGAACAATTGACAGCCATCACCATTACTTTGTACTGGTCCCCGATCGTTTTTTACATATTCCTATTTGCCACATTGATCGTGCGCCCGCAGGGGTTGATGGGCGAGATTGTCCGGGAGAAGGGCTAATGGCAAAGAATAACATCGTTACTTATGTCTTGATCGCTGTTTTGCTGGTGGCAGGATTGATTTCTCCGTTTGTAGTTCCAAACCAGTATTATCAGCATGTTATTGTGATGACGCTGATGGCAGCAGTTATGGCCTCCAGTTGGAATATTATTGGTGGGTATGCTGGTTATACGTCACTTGGGCATGCCGCATTTTTTGGTCTGGGTGCATACCTGGTGGCCTGGTCGAATAATCATTTTGGATGGCATCCATTTATCAGCTCATGGCTGCTAGCGTTTATTGTTGTGGGAGTGGCTTTGGTCATGGGCTGGATTTCCTTGCGGACCCAGGGATCAGCTTTTGTAGTAGTAACCATTTCTATCATCTTTATTTTTCGGCTGCTGGCTTTAAATCTGGATAAGATCACCAATGGCGCTCGTGGCATGACCCAATCCCGTCCGGGCTGGGATGGTGTGCAGTGGTCTCCTGAGATGATAAAAATTCCGTTTTTGTATATCATGCTGGTGTTATTATGCATCACGATTTTTGCGTCCTGGTGGATTCGAAACTCTAAATTTGGGCTGGGTTTGATTGCAATTCGCGAAGATGAAGGCAAAGCCGAATCGGTTGGTATTGATACGATGATGTATAAGGTTCTGGCTTTTGGCATCAGTGCATATTTTGTGGCTGTTGCAGGTGGAATTTACTCTTATTTTTTCACTTACATCGAGCCAGGGTTTGTCTTTGATGTTTTCACCAGTGTGACCATGGTATTGATCACTATTCTGGGTGGGCGAGGCACTTTGTGGGGACCTGTCTTGGGCGCTTTTATTATGCAGCCACTCTCGAATTGGGTGGTTGGCGCATTTGGCGGCACTCAGATCCATTTGGCTATCTTTGGAGGCATTCTTTTGCTGGTGATGCTGTTTATGCCTCAGGGTATCTTGCCGGCCGTGTCTGAAGCTATCAAGCGGCGCAAAAAAGTTCCAACCCCAGCTACGAGTCGATGAGGTCCAGTCATGTCGATATTAACTGTAGATAATATTTCCAAGTCTTTTGGCGGCATCAAGGCGGTGGATTCTTGTTCGATTGCGGTCGAGCGCGGTTCGATCACGGGTCTCATTGGTCCAAACGGTTCCGGCAAGACAACGCTCTTTAATATGATCACAGGCTTTTATAAACCAGATTCAGGAACTGTGAATCTGAATCAAAAACCCATCCAGGGATTAAAGCCCAGTCAGATATATCACCGGGGTATTGGGCGTACATTCCAGATTACCCGCCTGTTCTGGAAAATGACTGTTATGGAAAATATGATTGTCCCTGTTCGCCAACTGGGGTTGCGGACATTATTGGGGCAAGGGGTTAAAAAATACGAAGAAGAACGGGCTTTGGAGTTGTTGAACCTGGTGGGGTTGGCTCATTACAGGGATGAAGAAGTACGCAAATTGTCTTTTGGTCAACAGAAGTTAATCGAACTGGCGGCTGTGTTGATGTCGGATCCGGAAGTTATCCTGCTTGACGAGCCAGCCGGGGGTGTGAACCCGGTGATGATCGAAAGAATGATGGAACTGGTTGAAGACATGAATATGCAGGGCAAAACCTTCCTGCTTGTGGAGCATAACATGCGGTTAGTGATGGAGCTTTGCCAGCATATCATTGTTCTCGATCATGGTCAAAAAATAGCTGAGGGTGGACCAGCTGAAATCCAGAGCAATCCTCTCGTCCTTGAAGCTTACCTTGGGAGCACACAAAATGCCAATGCTGAAGCTTGAAAATGTAGTAGCGAGCTATGTCCCGGGTGTTGAGATTTTACGCTCAGTAACTTTGCGCGTTGAAAAGGGTGAAATTGTTTGCCTGGTCGGGCCAAACGGCGCTGGAAAATCCACCGTGCTGCGAACTATTTCAGGATTTCTGCGACCTTCATCCGGAAATATTATTTTTAATGAAAAGGCCATCGGCGGTATGGCTCCGGAACAGATTTTGAAGACAGGTATTTCGCATGTGCCTCAGGGTCACAGCGTATTTCCGAAGATGACCATTCATGAAAACCTGTTAATGGGTGCTTACACAGTAAAGGATAAGCAGGTGATTGAGCAGAGGCTTGAGAAGGTCCTGGTCCTCTTTCCCTGGCTCAAAGAGCGCGCTAAGGAAAAGGCCGGAAACCTTTCTGGTGGTCAACAAAAGGTGCTTGAGATTGGACGCGCGTTGATGTTGGAGCCTCCATTGTTGATACTGGATGAACCTTCGCTTGGGCTAGCCCCCAAGACCATGGCGAGCTTGTTCGAGACCATCCGTCAATTAAATAGTACTGGTTTGACGATATTGATGGTGGAACAAAATGCGCGTGAAGGCCTTGCTTCCGCACATCGTGGATATGTTCTTGAATTGGGTCGCGACAAGTTTGAAGGTACCGCCAAAGAATTGTTAGAAAGCCCGGAAATGGCAAAGCTTTACCTGGGCGGTTCAACGGATGGCGAATCGTATCGCTCCAGGCGAGGAAGATTGCGAACCTTAATTTAAAGACTGAAAGCCACGAGTCAGAGATTGCCGGAAGATTTTGATGGTTCCACTGCGTAGGGCAAGAGTCAGGATTATTTTATGAGTGATGGTGCTTTTTGGGCGCTGGTGGCCGGATTGGGTTTTGGTCTTTTTCAAAGTTTAAATAGACGTGCAGTGGATGGAATGGATCTGTATCTGGCGACTTTCATCCAATTACTGGTCTCGGCGTTAGTGCTTGCCATTGCGTCTGTTTTTACCGTCGATATAAAGCTGTTGTTTTCTGCGCCGCTCAGCGCCTTGCTTAATTTTGCCGCCGCGGGTTTTTTCCACTTTTTTATCGGCTGGACTTTTTTGAATGCCAGTCAGAAGCGGATCGGAGCGGCGCGAACCAGCCCGCTGATCGGCACTACTCCGCTTTTTGCCACGGCAATTGCTGTTGTGACTATTCAAGAATTCCCAAGTACCTTGGCTTTATTGGGGATTGGTTTGATTGTCGCAGGTGCCATCGTTATTTCCGGCGGTTCAGGCGATCCACGCTTGCGTGGAGATCGGAAAGATCTGAAACCGCAATCAATGAATTGGTCGACTTCCATCCCAGGCTTGAGCGCTGCTTTTTGTTGGGCACTCAGCCCAATTTTTATCCGGGCAGGTTTGAAAGAACTGCCTTCACCGGTATTGGGTGTTACCGTGGGTGCAACAGTTAGCGCGATTGGATATGGAGTGGTTTTGCTTTTTCAACGCGATCGTTGGCTAAACAAGCCTGTCAGCCGTGACGCCCTGGCTTTTAAATTGCTCGCTGGTTTAATGGTTGGTTTGTCCACCTGGGCTCGCTGGGTGGCACTCGGTCTCGCTCCTGTCGCAGTTGTGCTGGCTATCACGATGGTGTCGGTGCCAATGGTAATCTGGTTGTCACCACTTGTTTCTGGGCGTCACATGGAGCGTGTGACGGCTGCCCTGTGGGCGGGAGCTGGCTTGATCGTAACCGGTGCCCTTTTATTGACATTTATCACCTGAGGTGCGCTTTGCTTGCTGTTGTTTTTCCAAAACCTGGTGAGTTTAATATAGCTGCTGTACCTGATCCTGTGGCTGGGTCTGGTCAATTATTGGTTCGAGTTAAGGCCACCACCATTTGCGCTACGGATTTGAAAGTTTTCCGGGGTCAGTTTCCAGGAGTGGTTTATCCACACATCCCGGGTCATGAATGGGGGGGAGAAATCATCGAGATTGGGACGGGTGTGTCTGGTTTTCGAATTGGGGATAAAGTGGGTGTGGAGGCGCATGTCGGCTGTGGCTCGTGCCAGCGCTGCGCAGAGGGGCTCTACAATTTGTGTGAGAATTATGGCATCTTGGAAATGGGACATGCCCATATTGGTTTCACCGTGCCGGGCGGTTTGGCGGAACTGTGTTCCATCCCTGCCCGCGCAGCCTATATTCTGCCAGCCAGCCTGGATTGTGATCATGGCGCTTTTACCGATACAGTCGGTATCGCTTTATGGGCATTTGAACGTGCCGGTGGAGTTCAAGCTGGTGAAAAAGTTGTCATTGTTGGACCTGGTGCGTTGGGATTGCTTGCCGTGCAAATTGCCCGCGCCCTGGGGGCTTCAGATGTGATCGTTGTTGGGCTTGACGCTGATATTGAGCGCCTGGCTTTGGCGAAAAAATTAGGTGCAGATCATACTCTCAACCTGAGCGAAATTGCCGATCCGATCCGTGCAGTGCGCGATTTAACATCCGGGCGTGGCGCTGATTTGGTGGTTGAATTTGCGGGTAGTGCAGAGGCTGCCCGTCAGTCAATTGAGATGGCGAGACGAGGTGGGCGGGTGGTGTTAGCCGGTGCAACCAGCCCGGGCCGCCGCCTGGACGTTGACTTAAGCACCATCGTGCGCGGCCATCTTAATGTTTTTGGCTCTGTGGCGAATCCGCGAGGAATTTCACAAAGAGCAAATCTACTGATGCAAAAAGGATTGGTCGATATTCGACCGCTTATCACTCATCATATGCCGTTAATGGAATTCGCACGAGCATGGGATACCTTTTTCGACCGGCGAGAAAACGCGATTCGTATAATGCTTCACCCTGACTAGAGTTGGCAAGATTCTTCTCGTGTGGGAACCGGGACTATCTCGATTACTGTTCATAGGAATTTAGCATGCAAGCATTGGTAAAGACTGAGCGTGGTGTAGGTCATCTTGAATTGATGGAAGTTCCCGTACCCCAAATTGCTGCCGACGAAGTGCTCATACGTGTACGGGCATGCGGTATTTGTGGCAGCGACTTGAAGATATACGATGATCAGCACCCTTATACTGCTCCAGTTACGATAGGTCACGAGTTTTCTGGAGAGATTATAGAGCTAGGTGCGGCAGTTTCGGGATGGTCGCTGGGAGATCGGGTCGTTTCGGAACAGCACACACGTGCTTGTGGGCGCTGCCGTCAATGCCTGACAGGCAACGCTTTCGCATGCGCATCCAAAAGAGCACCCGGTTATTTTGAGAATGGGGCCTTTACCGAGATGATAAAAATTCCGGCCTGGCTTCTTCACAGAATCCCTGCCAGACTTGGCTATGTCGAGGCGGCTTTCAGTGAACCCTGCGCGGTGGCGGCGCATGGCATGCTTGAGCGGACAGGAATATTTCCTGAGGATATTGTGCTTGTGCTGGGCTGCGGCCCGATTGGCCTGGCTGCGGCCAGGATGGCGCAGGTGGTGGGTGCTTCAAAAGTTATTATCACAGGTGTCGATCGTGATGAGAAGGCGCGGCTGCCCATGGCCCGCCGGCTTGGGATTGATGCTGTGGTTAATACGACGAAGTCTGATCTGCATGAATTGGTAATGGATATTACAGGTGGCCAGGGAGTTGATGTTGTTGTTGAGCTTTCTGGTGCGGCATCAGCGATTTCACAAGCTTTTCGTCTCGCGCGCAGGTTGGGGAAAGTGTGCATCCTGGGCCAGCCGCCAGTTGACGAGATGACAATTCCATACCGGGACGCTCTTTTTCGAGCGTTGACGGTTTCATTTAGCTACAGTTCAAAATATACAAGCTGGGAGCGGGTTCTGTCCTTATTTGAACGTGACATGCTTCGCCCAACTGACTTTATCACCCATGTGATGCCATTGACTGATTGGGAGCACGGTTTTGATCTATCGCGAACTGGCGATGCTGTAAAAGTTGTCCTGACGATGTAGGCACAAGTTGTTCATCTTTTAAGTTTCCCGGCTTGAGGCTGGGAGAGGAGTCCGTATGGCAATTCCAGAAAGAATGAAGGCTGCAGTACTCTTTAATTATGGCGATTTGCGTGTAACGGAAAGACCCGTGCCTGCTTTGGAAGTTGGCGAGGTGCTTGTAAAGGTGAACACCATCGCTATTTGTGGCAGTGATCCGGCTATCATTGCCAAAGGCTGGCAGAATCATCCACCACTGGGAGAATTTATACCGGGTCACGAATTCACGGGCACAGTAGTTTTACTGTCTCCGGATGTGACGGAATTGAAATTGGGCGATCGGGTGGCGGTGGAGCCGCATAAGGGCTGTGGACGCTGTGCCAACTGCCTTCGCGGTTTGTATACAACCTGTCTCAATTACGGTAAGCCAGAAAAGGGTCATCGTCATTATGGTTTTTGCAGCAATGGGGGCTACGCCCAGTATGCTGCCTGCCATGTAAATACTCTCCACAAATTACCCGAAAGTATCTCTTTTGAAGAAGGTGCCCTGCTAACCACAGCAGGTACGGTTCTCTATGGGTATGAGCGCATTGGTTGGATTAAACCTGGAGAAACGGTTCTGGTCACCGGTCCTGGCGCAATTGGCCTTATTTCGGCCCAATTGGCAAAAGTCCTGGGTGCTGGGCTGGTGATTCTCACGGGTACGCGTGAAGATCGTCTTGCTGTTGGACGGCAGTTAGGCGCGGATGTCACCTTGAACACCAATGAGGTTAATGTTCGCGATGAAGTGATGAAGCTGACGGGTGGAATCGGAGCCGATATGGTGGTGGAATGTACTGGGAAGGCCGGCCCGGCGGCGGAGGCTTTGGAGTTGGTACGCAAAAATGGACGGGTTTCTTACAATGGCATCTATCATGAACCCGTCACGCTTCAACTTAACAAGATTGTCCAGTGGAATTTGTTAATTACTGGCCCAAAAGCAGAGGGTATGTGGAACCTGGAACGAGCGATCCCGCTGATGGCAGATGGCAGATTAAAGATGAAGCCGCTCATCACACATACATTCCCGCTTGATGAAATTAATACGGCATTTGATACATTTATTGGGCGGCAAGGTGGCGCCATAAAGGTACTTATTAAGCCTTGAGTGTTCTTTGCCGTTGCCGGTGGTAGTCCCGGTTCCCGCGGCAGTGCCGGTTCTAGCACGGCCACGAGGTGGTTCAGACACTTGCTCTTGCTCTAATCTGCGGCATCCTCGTAATCAGGGAAAATCTGCGGTTCAGACACGAGACTTGCTCTTCAATCTTCAATCTAAAATCGTAAATTTGATATAAGGAGGCTGTTATGAGTGATTGGCAAATTCCACCGAGCGGTGGGCATCTGGACATCCCTGATGGTATTTATTACCAGAATATGACCATGAAGGAAATCGAAGCTCGTCTTCTGAAAAATGATGTTCTGATCATCCCGGTTGGTAGCACTGAAGCACATGGCCCTCATGCCTGTTTTGGGGAAGACACTTTTCTTGTAACTCGTATGGCCGAGGCGGTTGCACAGCGTACAGGTTGTACGGTCTCCCAGCCGATCTGGTTCGGCAGTCATCCTTATCATCATATTGGCATGCCTGGAACGGTGCCTGTTGATGAAGATACCTTTACAGCCTATCTGAGCTCGATCATTGCAGGATTTTGGAATGCCGGATTTCGAAAACAAATTTTACTCAACGGACATGGGCAGGAATATGTCATTCCGAGCGCTATTCATCGATTTGCCAAGATCTACCAGGTACCTTCCGTATTGGTAAATCTCAACTGGTACTACGCCATTCAGCCTTTCATCAAGGATAAGGCCCATGGTGGCCCGTTTGAGACCCCATTTGTGCATGCTGATGAATGCGAAACCTCCTTTTCTCTAGCACTTTTCCCTGAGATGATTCATATGGAGGATGCGATCGATACGGAAGGGCACGGGTTTATGCCGCCTGGACATATTGACTCGGCTGCCAACGCCTATCAGCGCCCGATTCCCTGGTATGGGCACGTTGGTCTGGGCACCATTGAAGTGGTTGGCAATCCAGAAGGCGTGGTTGGAAAGGCAACCCTTGCAAATGCGGACAAAGCCCGTCCAGGGGTGGAAGCCCTTTTGGATTATATGGTCAAACTGCATGACGATATTCTAGCTCGTTTCCCGGTTGGTACCTTGCCTGATGCGGCGCTTGTCACCCAGAGGTTTACCCAAGCTGAAGTGGACGAGTTAGTAAAGGGTCCACTTCATGGCGGAAAACATCTCTATACAGTTGCCTGGCCTCCAAAATGATAGGGTTCATGGTGCTCGGGAAGGAAAATTTAGCATGATCATTGATGCCCACGCCCATATTATCGTGCCTGAAATATTGCGTGATGCCGCGCCTTCTGAAGATTGGCGCCCTCGGGTATCCTGGGAAAGCGGCAAGCAGTTTATTGAATATAACGGCAGGCGAATTGGATCGGCCAGCCGAGAGTTTGTTGTCCCTGAGCGAATATTGGCAGAGATGGATCATGCCGGTGTGGATAGGGTTTTGTTGTGTCCGTGGGTTTCCCTGGTTCGTTACGATGCCCTTCCTGCCGAGTCGCTGGATGCCTGTCAGATCCAGAACGATGCAATTGCATCGTTGGTTGGTAAATATCCTGAGCGGATTGCGGGATTGGGCGTAATTCCATTGCAGGATGTTCCATTGGCCATCCAGGAATTGGAACGCCTGCTCAAGAGTGGTTTAAAAGGCGTTGAGATTGGCACTCATATTAACGGGGTTTACCCCGGTGATGTGCGCTTCCGCCCTTTCTGGGAGGCTTGCCAGGCTTTGGATGCGTTTGTGTTTATTCATCCGGTGGAAGGTGGCAGTCGAACAGAACTACGTGACTACTACATGTGGAATGTAATCGGGAACCCGCTTGAGACAAGCATTGCGGGTGGGCACCTAATCCTTTCTGGGGTAATGGAGACCTACCCAAATCTTAAGATCATGCTCGCGCATGGTGGCGGGGCGCTGCCGTATTTGCACGGGCGCCTGGATCGCGGCTACGCCAAACGCCCCGAGATCAACAAAGTCATCTCGAGGCGGCCAACCGACTATCTCAAACAATTTTATTTTGATACGATCACCCACGATACGGCAATTTTGCATCAGTTAGTGGAGTTTGTGGGCGAAGAACATGTTTTGCTTGGTTCGGATTATCCCTTCGATATGGGAAACGAAAACCCGGTGGAGCTGGTACGCGCAGCGGGCCTCGAAAAAGCGGCGGAAGTTGCAATCTTGGGTGGAACTGCTTCGAGTCTATTAAGATGGTTGTAAGGAGGAAGGCATGCCAGAAGAAAAGTTAAGTGTTGCTTTCGTAGGTCTGGGTCGAATGGGCGCCGCAATGGCTCGAAATATCCTCAATGCGGGTTTTCGCGTAGCCATTTATAATCGTACTCGCGCAAAACTGTTTCCATTAATTGAAAATGGGGCTATCGAGGCAGGTTCACCCAGGATGGCTGCAGAAGGTGCGGATGTAATTATTACCTGTTTGATGGATGACAAGTCCATGTTGGAAGTTGTCGGGGGCGAGGACGGACTATTAAAAGGGATGAAACCAGGCTCGATTCATATTGGCACTGCTACGATTTCGCCAGGCTGTGCGCTAAAGCTGGCTGAAATGCATAAAGCGCATGGCAGTGCATATATCGCGGGCCCGGTGGTGGGTAGACCGGATGCCGCCGCGGCTGGGAAATTGGCTACCTATGTGGCGGGTGATCCGCAAGACATTGCTCGCTGCGAGCCGATCTTCAAGGTTTACACACAACGCGTGATCAATGTTGGGCCAGATCACCGCGTTGCCAATAATGTTAAATTAGCGATTAATTTCATGTTGGCAACCCAAATCGAAATGATGTCGGAAGTTTTCGCCTTCGCAGAGCGGAGCGGAATTGAGCAGCAACTTATCGGCGAATTAATCGAGACTGTTACCGGGCATCCGGCGTTGAAAGATTATGCCCGCCGTATTCGAGCAAAGGATTTTGAGCCGGCAGCTTTTGAAATTACAGCAGGGTTCAAGGATATGGACTTTGTTGTGCAAGCTTCCACCGAAGCGCGTGTTCCCATGGCATTTGCAAATATTTTGCGCGATCGTTTTCTTACAGCGATTGCCACAGGGATGGGCGACAAGGATTGGTCTGCCATTTCGCAAGTTGCGCGACTTACGGCTGGTTTGTAATCTACTTATAAACAAAAATCTGCGATAGTGCCGGTTCTAGCAC
>CAIMZS010000395.1 GCA_903846015.1 uncultured Anaerolineae bacterium
CGGCCGAGACCGAGTCCACCGCGCCGACCAGCTCACCGGCCGCGGCACTGACCCTGGCAGCCGCGCTGCCAGCTTCTTCAGCCTGCTTGTAAACCGATTCGGCTGCACCCAGGATGTTGTTGAGTACTTCACCGGCTGAATTGGCGCGTACCACCCCGGCTTCTACCTCTGATGCGGATTCCTTCATGGCTACTACGGCTTCGCTGACAGTCTTCTGGATACCCTTGATCAACCCGGCGATTTCCTTGGTGGCCAGGCTGGATCTTTCGGCCAGCTTGCGGACTTCATCAGCCACCACGGCAAAACCCTTACCCTGTTCACCGGCTCGCGCCGCTTCAATCGCGGCATTGAGCGCCAGCAAGTTGGTCTGGCTGGCGATGTCTTCGATTGTTTCCACAATTGCGCCGATCTCTTCAGAGCGTGTGCCCATTTCTTGAACGCGTGTGGCCGAGATGCCGACCTTGGTACGGATGACTTCCATACCGCTGATGGTTTCCTTGACGGTCTTGGCCCCATCGCGCGAATAGCGCGCGGCTTCGGCCGAATCACGGGTGACAGCCTGGGCATTGCTGGTGACCTGCTCAATGGCAGTGCTGATACGTGAAGCCACTTGCGAGGCTTTGGTGACGGCTGTGGCCTGTTCCTGGGCCCCGCGAGCCACACCATCGATGGCGCGGCTCATCTGTTCGACCGCACTGGCCGTCTTGGTGACGCCCTGGGTTTGCTCGGTGGTGCCCTTGGCGACTTGTTGGATGGTGATAGCGATCTGGCTGGTGGCTTCTCCGGATTGCTCCGAAGCCTTGGCCAGCTGTGCCGCGGCGGATGCAACCGAGTTGGCGCTGTCGGCCACCTGGCCGATCACCTTTTGCAGCCCGGCGATCATCTTTGCGAAGGCGTTGCCCAGTTCATCCTTGGCGGATTTGGCCGTCACGTTGACGGTCAGGTTATTTTGAGCGATGGCATTGGCAGCCTGCGCCATGCCTTGCATATATTGTTCAGCCTCCGCCAAACTTCTGCCTGCTGTGCCAAATTCGTCACCACGTTTTGAAAGTGAATCTTTTATTTCCTGGGATACATCCCGGTTTAGATCACCAATACTGATGTTGGATAGCGAGTTGGTCATGATCGAGAGCGGTGTGGTGATTGAACGGCTGATGATGATCCCCAACGCAATGGCCAGCACGATAGCGAAAGCCGCGATCCCGATCAGCAAATTCCGCGAGGAGGCGAAAGTCACATCCCCCTGGGTGTTGAGCTCCTCGGCGACCCGCGTGTTGATCCCTATCAGGGTGTAGAGCGCTTTTTCCACGTTGGAATAGGAAGTTTGAAACTGCGAACCGCTGGTCATTATTTTTCTGGCTTCATCAGGCTTGCCAGCCTTGACCAGCCCGATTATTTTGGCCGTCTCTGCCTGTAAAGGCTGCCAGTCTTTGTCAAATTGTGCCAACCCGGCGACTTCCTCCTGTACCAGGGATGTGGCACGATAGGCATCTATCTGAGTTTGTAAATTTTTTATACTGGTGTTGGTACTCTGTTCATACGTGGCGGAATTTTCAGGAAAGGCCAGCATGCCGTTAATATAAGCCAGCATGTTCGACTCTTCCGTGTTGGCAACTCCCAGTTGTTCGATTGGCACGGCCCGGTCGAAGTACATGGAGGTCATACCATTGTTGATGTTGTTCATGCCGGTATAACCGATAAACGAAATTACGACCATCAATACGCAGACGATGCCAAAGCTACCGATAAGTTTGAGGCCGGTTTTGAGATCATTGATCCATTTCATTGGTTCTCTCCTGAG
>CAIMZS010000396.1 GCA_903846015.1 uncultured Anaerolineae bacterium
AGCATGCGCGCCAGCAGGGTATCGACCTCTGCGGGAATATCGGCTCGCAAGCTTTGCGCATGCGTATGGGTACGCAGCAAAGCATAATTACGCCCGGTCAGCATTTCAAACAAGACCAGCCCGAGAGCATAGATATCGGATGGTGGCGTGAGCACCTTGCCGGGGTTCTCATGTTCGGGACTCTTGTAACCGGCTGTGCCGGGATGCGCTCCGAGATTGCTTTTCATCAGGCGGCTGCTGTAGTCTTCCGGCGATTGCACCAGGCCAAGATCGGCGACACGCGCATGCCCACGCCCGTCGAACAGGATGTTGGCGGGTTTCAGGTCGCGGTGGACGATATCTCTATCATGCAGAGGGCAGAGCCCCAGCGCCACCTCCATCGCGATTTGCAGCGCGGCATCAATTGAAATGGGAACACCACGCTCGCGTGCCTGTTTGATGCGCTCAGCCAGGTTTCCGCCGGGTGCAAATTCCATCACCAACCCGGCCAGATCGTCGGTGTTGATTGGTTCGTAGATCAAGATCAGATGCGGATGGGGAGTGGGGCTGTTGAGCTGCCCTCCCAGATAGGCTTCGAACTGAAAGCGCTCCTGGGCGCGCGCAAATTCAGCCTCATCCACGCCGGGTGTCTCACGCCTGAGCACCTTGAGCGCGCGCACCTGCTTCAGGGGCAGGTAAGTGACGCGATAGACATCTCCAAAAGCGCCGTGTCCGAGCATGGCTTCGATGCGGTATTTTTCGAGCAGGATTTCACCGGGTGCGTAGGGCATGCTTCAATTTCCCACAATTCCAGGATGGTTAAGACGCTATGATTATAATCGTTAATGGCAAAAGCGGACCCCCTCCCTGCCCTCCCCCATTTGGAGAGCGCAAATGGGGGAGGGGAAGGTCTGCCAGGCCTCCCGCGTCCATCCATCAAAACGGACCCCAACATTTTAAGAAATAGTCAGGGTTGGACGCGCGAATGATTCGGAATTTCTTTTTCTGACGAAGGCAGATGGTGCAGATGAGCGCAGGGTTTCATCTGCGAAATCATCGTCATCAGCGTAATCTGCGGTTCAGACAAGCACTTCGATGCGGTATTTTTCGAGCCAGCTAGCTCTGGGTAGGGCATGGCTGGAAAACCATATTATTATTTTAACGCGACCTGCTACGCAGGTGAACGAAAGAGCAAAGTCAAACCCGCAGAAAATCAGAAAATCAGAACCCAGCATTCCAGGATTAATGCGAGCGGGCGCAACGAAAGCCGTTGAGATTGTAGATGTTGGCAGGAGAGTTCCTGAGGCGGTTGGCAGAGCGGACGTTGTATACATCGTAGACCCACGAGCCGCCCCGCAGCACTCGATCCGGACCTGAAGCTGGTCCGGCGGGATTGTTGGCAGGTGAATTTTGATAATAGCTTGAGTCATACCAATCTGCCGTCCATTCCCACACATTGCCGGCCAGGTCGGCGCAGCCGTAGGGGCTGTCACCGGCTGGGCTGTATTTTCCAACCGGCGTGGTGTCTCCCACATTTTTATTAAAATTACAACGATTGGCATCCGGAGCCTGGTCGCCCCACGGGTAAATTCTGGTATCTGTGCCGCGGGCCGCTTTTTCCCACTCAGCTTCGCTGGGCAGGCGCACTTTGATAGCGCTCACTTTGCTGGCCCACGCGCAAAAGGCGGCCGCATCCTGCCAGGATACATAAGTCACCGGATGATCCTGCTTGCCCGGCGGAATCTTCCCGCCGCTCCAATGCCCAGGGTTTTTGTACCCGGCCGCCTGCACAAAGGCCTGGTATTGTCCGTTGGTGACCGGGTATTTGCCGATCAGGTATTCGGCCAGCATGACTTTATGCTGCGGAATCTCGTTTTCCCTTGCCTGCGTATCCTTGCGCTTATCGCTGCCCATCAGGAATTCTCCCGCGGGCACGCGCACAAATTCCATGTTGACACCCTTAGCCAGCTCGATGACAAGCCTGGCGTTTTGCGCTTTACGCTCGGTTTCGAGGCGCGCGGCTTGCGCTTCGGCCTTCAGGCGTGCTGTCCGTTCGGCTTGCTGGCGGGCCAGCTCGGCGGCTTGCGCTTCGGCCTTCAGGCGCGCTATCTGCTCAGCTTGCTGGCGGGCCAGTTCGGCTTTACGTTCGCGCTCAATGCGTGCGGCTTGCTCGGCTGCCAGCGCTTTTTCGGCGGCTTGCGCTTCGGCCTCCAGGCGCGCTATCTGCCCGGCTTGTTGGTGGGCCAGTTCGGCTTTACGCTCGGTTTCGAGGCGCGCGGCTTGCTCGGCTGCCAGCGCTTTTCCGGCGGCTTCTATGCGCGCTTTGATCTGGATTATTTCAGGATCGTCTTGAATTATTTCGGCGGGCGGGTGCGGCTTCAAGGCATTACGCGCCTGCGATAATAATTCCGCGGCTTCATTTCCATCCCAGGGACGATCTTTGAAGGAATCTGCCAGCATGCGCGCCAGCAGGGTATCGACCTCTGCGGGAATATCGGCTCGCAAGCTTTGCGCATGCGTATGGGTACGCAGCAAAGCATAATTACGCCCGGTCAGCATTTCAAACAAGACCAGCCCGAGA
>CAIMZS010000397.1 GCA_903846015.1 uncultured Anaerolineae bacterium
CTTATAACGCAAAGCGCTCAGGTAATTCCACGGATGGCGCAGACCATTGAGATGGATGATGATCTCGTTAAAATTGGGAATAGCCGGAAACCAGCCGACGGTCTGACCATCATCCTCGGCAAACAAGACAAACTGCGGATCAGCCAGATCCTTGAGCGGAAGCAGCATGGCGGCGATTGATTCACGCGCGTACGGCACAAATCCAGCCAGGTGTTCAAGCGCGCGGTTTTGCAGGATCAGGATGCGCTCGATCTCGCCATCCAGATCATCCATGCGCACCGCGCGAATGGTAAAAGGCTTGCGGCGGGCCACCCGCGCAGCCAGGCTGTAGAGACGCTGAAGCTTGGGGTCATCCGGATTGAGCTCATAGGCATACGCCAGGCCGTCATCATGACGCGGCGCAAAACCGTAGCGCTCAAAGAAGGCCGGGTAATACGGCGGGTTGTGACCACACAGCAAGACAGGCGGCCGGTCGCGCCCCTCCAACAGGATACCGCGCCCATCTTCGCGATCAAGATTATAGGTGCCGCACAACATGGTCAGATTGTGCTGGCGCGCCCAGGCTTCGGCCTGCTGAAACAACGCTTCAGCCACATTATTATCATCGATACACTCAAAGAACCCGAGCGAGCACTCTGCCGGGTCGCCGCTATTCTCATGCGAACAGCACAGCGTACCCGCCAGGCGGCCATCTTTGAAAGCCAGGAAAAAATCGGCGTAACCGTCCTTGAAAAAGATCCCGCGAGCCGGATCGGTGATTTTTTGGCGTTCAGAGAAGATCGGCATGACCCACAACGGATCATCTTTGTAGATCTGCCAGGGAAAGGTCAGGAAAAGCTGCTTTTCCTGTGGCGAGCGCACCAGCCGGGTTTCGATCATGCCGGTTTGCCCGTGTTCGCGTCAGAGGCCTCGCGCTGCAGAGCGCGGCGCGCTTCCAGCTCGCGGGTGATCTCTCTGAAGTTTTCACGGCCGAGCGGGAAGAGCAGGGTGAACAGGATGCCCATGCACAGCATGAAGGCCGGAATGGGGCCTGCCACCATGCGAATACCAAAGATGGCGCTGGCAGGCTGGGTCAGGCTGTTGGGGACATAACCGGTGAATTGCAGCACCAGCAAGGCCAGCGGCACAGCAACCGAAGTGGCGATCTTCTGGGCCAGGGTGATCAGGCTGTAAAACATGCCCTCATGGCGCTGACCCGTCTTCCATTCGCCGTATTCGATCGCATCCGGGATGATGGCCCAGGGCATGACGTGCATGGCAGATACGCCGATGCCCGCCAGGACGCACAGTACCAGGATGAAGAACATGTCGGTGCCGGGCGTCAACGAGGACAGCACCAGCAGGACAACCGCCAGGAAGGCGATACCGCTGATGTAGGCCCAGCGTTTGTTCAGGCGGCGTGAGATCCATTCCCACAGCGGCAGGGCCAGCATGGCGACGACAAAGATGGTGGCCATGATCAGGTCGCTTTGAGCTTCACGCAGAACCACATATTTGACATAATACAACAGCACCACCTGGATGATGCTCATGGTGACGCCGTTAAAGAGAAACATGACCAGGCCAAACACAAATGGCCGGTTCTGCGAGGTGGCCTTGATCGATTCGCGCCAGCCGGCGGTGGCTTGTTTTTCCATGAATTCGGGACGTTCGCGCGCGCCCCAAAATACCAGGAAGAGCGGCAAGGCCGAAACCAGCCCGAAGATTCCGCCCATCAGCAGCACGCGCCAGGCGTGGTCGGCGCGGAAGCCATCCACCACGGCCAGCGGCAGGGTGAAAGCCACCAGGCTGCCCAGGATGGAAAAGAACATGCGCGTGGAGGTCAGCGAAGTGCGCTCGTCGTAATCATCGGTCATTTCGGGGGTCAGGGCGAAATAGGGCATGTACACGAAGGTGGCGGCGGTATCGTACAGGGCAAAAACAAGCGCATAATAAATGGCCAGTGCGATCGGGCTTTCCAGCGGGGGCCGCCACCACAACAGGGTGAAGGCCGCCGCAAATGGCAGGGCGCCAAACAGTAAAAATGGCCGCCGCCGCCCCCAACGCGAATGGGTACGGTCAGAAATATAGCCCACAATCGGGTCGTTGATGTAATCCCAGGTGCTGCCAACGAATATGGCGACAGCGGCAATGGCAGGCGAGACCCCGACAACATCGGTCAGAAAGAGGGCGAAATAGACGTTGAGGATCGTGTTGGTCAGGCTGAAACCGAGATCGCCTGAACCGTAAATCCATTTGGCGCGGCGCGATAATTTGGCAGTCATGCGGTGGGCCTCCAATGTTGCGTTGGGTGTGGTATCTATAACACCCAACAGTCTGAATCGCAACGGCCCGGTTCCTGTGCGTTCTTCGCAAGAGAGCAGGACATAGGCGCTAACTTAAGCAGCGCTTGTTTTCTTTAGAATGCTATCCAACCTAAATGGGCGGGGTTAATCTCACTATATCAAAGCTGCTATTTGCATTTACCCGGGAGGTCTGCCATGACGCAAAAGAAGTACTCTACTTATTACGTTCTTAACCAGAAGGTTGCAGCATCAAAGCTGGGAAGCTGGATTTTCTCCCGCACGTTTCATCATTTAGATCGGATGTTCTTGAAGGTAACTGGCGGGAGGATGGCCATGACTACTCTGGTAGCTGGTCTACCCATAGTCACGTTGACAGTCACAGGTGCAAAGAGCGGGCTGCCACGCAGTCTACCTCTTGTCGCGGTCCAGGATGAACAGGATGCAACCAGCTTCGCGCTGATTGCATCCAATTGGGGGCAGCAGCATTATCCGTCCTGGTACTACAACCTGAAGGCTAATCCGCGGGCCACTTGCGTAATCAATGGGAAGACAGGTCAGTATATCGCTCACGAAGCAGTTGATGAAGAATACAAGAAATTCTGGCAATATGCCGTGGACACTTACGTCGGCTACCCACTCTACAAGCAGCGCATCAGCGGGCGGGGCATCCCCATTATGGTGATGCTGCCGCAAAAGTCATAAGACTTTCGGGGTGGATCTCCGGGATGATAATATGCAGAACACCCGTTCCGTCTATGCAGACCGAACCTCCCCTGTTGAAAACCCGGCTGCCCTGCTCCTGCCCGACATGCGGCAATCCCCGTCGTTATCGTGACCAACGCAACAGGCAGGAAATCAAGTCCGAGCTGTTCTTCAAACTCGATTTATCGGCAACCTTATCTTCGGTTGTTACGGGTGCGAAGCAGGCCGCCTAATTCCCAAAAGCCCCAGGTGATCAGGCCGAGAACGACCGCAGCCGGGACGACCATGATCACCGCTGGAATGAGGTCAAAAGGAGAGCCATAGCCATCCTGCCAGACGTGCACTCCACCATCCTGGGTGATGGCATAAACCGAGAGCACCCTGGAATATTCGGAGATCTGGGTGTAGAGTTTTTTGGTCGCCACCACCCCTGAGAGAGCCGGAGGTTCGCGATAGCGCTTAAGCCAGGTGTCCTTATCTTCGGTGTAACGGAATTTCGGCAGGACTTTTTGAACCCAGCATTCGCTCCCGTAACGGAATCGGCAGTAATACTGCTCACTTGCATTTGTCTGTACGAGCACGGATTCGTTGTCGGCGTCAACAATCCACAGGACTTTCCCGGGCGGTGCGCCCAGGTCCCGCCAGAAGAAGGTGGTATCCATGAAAACCAGCACGACGCTGATGGCGGGCACACACAACAGCAGAAAAACGAACTCGATCATACTCAGACGCAGAATGGTTTTCATCTTGAACGGCTCCGTTTTAGTGACTCTATTATAGAGCGATATAAGCAAGACGGCTATTTTATTTATCCATGCTCCTGCCAGTATGTGGCATTCTCCGCCATACATTGCAAGAAATTAATCTCGATATGCAGTCAAGGTGAGAAATTCCCCCGGAAGAAAAATGAAAATCCGAGTACACACAATCGGCGACTACTGCATCTTTCTGACGCTGCTGACTGCCGCCATATTGTTGGTCAAGTTTCTTACCTGACATTCCCATCTATACCAACGAGCCCGCTCTGAAAAATGCGGGCTCGTTGCAGACTTTACGTATACATATTTCTCAAGATGTTTCCCATCATCTGGATTGCCACCTTGCGCGGGAGAATATGGCGCATGATAAAGCTGGAGAACCGGTTGAGCTTACCCGGAATGACGAAAGGTTGTTTTCCCAGGGCGTTCAGGGCCTCACGCACCACTACTTCTGGTTCAAGAGTGGCGTCTGAGAACCGTCCTGTTTGTTTGGGATTGCTGGCCTTGTATTTTGGTGTGCTGGTAGCGCCTGCAACACAGGCCATCACGTCAATCCCGCTATTCCGCCACTCTTCCCAAAGTCCTTCCGCGAGCAGGATATTGAAAGCCTTGGTTGCCGCATAATTGGCTATGAACGCAGATCCCTGAAATGCGCTCAAAGATGACATCAAAACGACGCCGCCACGACCGCGTGCGAGCATCTGTCCGCAAAAATGATGGGTCAGTACCAGCGGCGCACGAACGTTTGTCTCTATCTCTTTCAGGTGCTCGTCAATGCTGTGCTCTAAAAAGGGGCCGACAACCGAAGATGCGGCGTTGTAGATCAGCAGACCAATTTCCAGGTCCCTGGTTTTCTGGACGATATTCTCGGTTGAGTCGGGTTGTGAAAGATCGAGAGTCAAAATCCTGACCTGGATGCCGTATTTTTCGACCAGGCCACCGGACAATTTTACCAACATCGCTTCCCGGCGCGCAATCAGCACCAGGTTCAACCCTTTTTGGGCAAGCTGGTCTGCATAAGCGGCTCCCAATCCTTCCGATGCGCCCGCCACCACTGCCCAGGGGCCGTACTGCTCTTGAAACGTTGCCTGTTTATTCATCGAATGAAAATCCTGTTTATAAAGTTATGGTTGTTGCCACACTGCCAGTCGATTATACCCTTTGCAAAAAGGGGGATCCGCTCATCAAACCATCGCGACTATTCAAAAAGGAGGCAATTTGACATAATCCGATAAATACCCCGCATTTCCCTCGAGGGAAAATTTGATGAATATAAGACGGTCCGTTTATATCGCCCTTGCAGATTTCTGTGTATTCCTGACGCTCCTGCCCGTTGTGAGCAAGATCCACCCACACATGATACGAATGAAATTATTTGTGGAAAGTGATCTCACAATAAGCTGGATTGTTTTATAATGGTCAAGAGGTAATATGTCACCCACAATATTTCGGTAAGGTTCATATCGTTTCTACTTCAACAGCCGAGAAGAATCACGGATGCATGTACACATCGAAACGCCGGATGGGGAAGCCAAATTCTGGCTGGAGCCTTTGGTAGGATTGGCTGAATATCATCGTCTCAAGCCCCAGGCACTTCGAGAAATTGAGCGAATTGTGCAGGAACATCAGGAGAAGTTCATCAATGACTGGCACAACCACTTTACCAATTGATTCAGTTGTTACCAGTATCCAGCGCACAGGCTTCTGGATACTCATTGACGATAAGGAGTATTTTGTTGACTTTGAGGAGTATCCCGATTTTACGAAGGCGACTGTGGCTCAAATCCATCACTTCCGCCATTCACACGGGGAACTGCACTGGGATGAACTGGATGTGGACATTGAGATCGAAGCGCTAATTCATCCCGAAAAATACTCGTTAAAATTCAAAAAGTAAATTCACGAATTTCTATCCTGGAAGTCACAAGAGAGCCTGTGCTGAAAAGTGCGGGCTCTTTTGATTGATCGGGTAGGGTAATGAATTTGAACCGGTGTTCCTGGCCGGGATTTGCGGGATAATACAACTGGAGCCAATTTAACAATTGCCAGTGAATAAGATGGGCGGAATTGAACATCGATTTCCATGTGAATTTCTCCTATGTGAAGTAATTACGGATGCAGGATAGACCGGTTCCTGGAAGGGAAGTGGCAGCGCGTCAATTCCAGGACGACTCTTGGAGACGCGCAGTTGTTCGTTGAATACATCTTTGGTGTCAGCACTCAAGAAGCTAACCAGGGCCAGGAATAACAGCCCGGCTTGCCCTGCTTGATATACTTACAACGTAAGCACAGGAGGCAGTATGTTGAGAAAAATATTCAAAACAGGGAACAGCACCGTGGTTTCGCTCCCACGCGAAATGCTCGAAAGTTTGGGCGTAAGGGATGGGTCGGATGTTTCGGTGGATGAAGTTTTTGCCCGTCAGGTGGCAGAGTTCATCGATGAATACCGCTCTGCCCTGGATGCTTTGGCGCGTTGATGTCACGATCGATTAAAAAATCACTCAAACAGGAGGCTGGAATTCCAGTCGCCTGTTTTTTTTATTAAGGACCAGAAATGACTAAACTTGATGGACAAGAAAAGCTCACCGTAGAAGAATTCGAAAGCAACCTGGCTCATTTCGCCAGTACAGAAGGCTACGCTCGCATGAAATATCCCGGCGTGAACCTGCTGCTTGCCGATGGCGCGGCAAATCTGTGAGAAAACGCGAAATCTTACTGGCTTCTGGAACTGATCGCCTCCTACCAGATCAAGAAACTGCGCGGCTGCGAATTTCAACACTGGGTTGTGAAGACCGAAGACCATACAGCGGTTGTGACCTGTAACGATGGCAACAATCACATCCTGGTTGAGCAGCACACCGGCTGGACCGATTTTCCCTTGAGGGAAACCCACCTGTATGTCCAGCCCACGAAATATCCCGAACCCTGCCTGGTGGTAATGCTGACCAGCGAGTATTAATCCTGTGAGTTGGGCAGTATTCCAACGTGGCCTGCCAGATCAAGAACATTCGATTTCCACAGATATAAAAGGTGTCTCATCAATTTGGAAAATCCTTGGATCGTTTTACTACGAAAACGAGCAGGGATTGAAGATTCAAATTCGTAGAGAAGCGATATACATCATGAGATGAACGAATAATCCCCAAAACGGCATATTTATGAGTGCAGAATGTGGGTTGTATAGTTCCACCAGCAAAAATTCAAACACAACCAACGTTTGATGCCCGCCTATGGCTGTGAAACCGCACAACGAAAACCAATCTTGTCGTTTGATATCCACGGTTCGTATGCTATTCGAGTAGCGGTACGAACATTGAAATCATTGCTATCGTCGATGCTCCACGCACCACCGCGTAAGACACGGCGATCGCCGCTCTCTGGGCCGGTTGGATTCGACGAAGGGGAAATACTATAATAAGATCCAGAATACCAATCAGCCACCCATTCCCAGACGTTGCCAGCCATATCCATAGCCTCAAACGGACTCGCGCCGGCAGGGAAAGAACCAACCATCATGGTATCGTTTGCCCCACCATAATTAGCAAGTTGCTTGCTGGGCTGGTTGCCCCAAGGATATTCACGCCCGTCGCTACCACGCGCAGCCTTTTCCCATTCCGCTTCCGTTGGTAACCTTCGACCCGCCCACGCACAATAATCATTGGCATCCGACCAGGAAACAAAGATCACAGGATAAGCTGCATAACGAACATCGTCGTAGTAAATTTTGCGAGTGGCGGAATATTTTTTTCCCGGCGGTTTGCATTTGCCTGCCTTGACGCATAGCGTATACATGCGATTGGTCACCTCTGTCCGGTCAATCCAAAAGGCGTTCAGTCTGACTCTATGTATTGGAACTCCATCACCAAGTGCTGGATTGCCGCCGCCACCCATGATAAATTCCCCGCTTGAAACATACATCAAAACCATATTATCAGCACTTGACGGCTTAGATGGATATTGAATAAGGTCGGTTATCTTCCACCCCAAAAACACGAAAACTGGCAGCATACAAATGCCACAACAAACCAACAATAAGCAGCTGATGATTGCAACCAGCAGCTTGCCAGGAGTTACGCTGAAAGATCGCGGCTTTTCTGGAACCTGGTTATTTACAAGGAGTGGTTCTATCATTGACATCCATCCAGATTCTTGCACAAAAAGAAATTCTTAAACCGCGGCGCAAAGTCACCAAACTTTTGCGTGTAAAAAGAACTGCTTACTTTTTGCTTAATACCCTTCGCGCTCTTTTTTTTCCAGGGCTTTCCCTTACAGATAGTCCCGGTTCCAGCACGAGGCGGTTCAGACACTTGCTCTTGCTCTAATCTGCGTAATCGTCCTAATCTGCGAAAATCTGCGGTTCAGACACCTGCTCTTGCTCTAATCCCGAAAGAATCCTGAAAATCAAGGTCAGGCAATCAACGCGCGATATCCGGCAGGATCAGCGGGGCGTCCAGGAAAGGATGGTCGATGACCTGCACCGGCCAGCGATAAGCCTCACCAATCACATCAGCGCGCAGCACCTGCTTCGGAGCACCGATGGCCTTAATCTGCCCGTTGACCAGCAGAGCGATGCGGTCGGCATAGCGGGCCGCCAGGTTCAAATCGTGCAGGGCGATCACAATGGTCAGGTTTTCTTCGCGTGCCAGCCGGTGGGTAAGATCGAGCAGGCCCATCTGGTGCTGTAAATCAAGATGGGTGGTGGGCTCATCCAGCAGCAGGATCGGGGTCGATTGGGCCAGGGCGCGCGCCAGCAGGATGCGCTGTTGCTCGCCGCCGGAAAGCTCACCGATGCAGCGCTCCGCGAGCCCGAGCGCATCCACCTTTTCAAGGGCGCAGCGGGCGATTTTTTCATCCACGGAGGAGATCTGCCCAAGGAAATTGATGTAGGGTGTGCGGCCAAGCAGTACTGTTTCCCAGGCGGTAAAAGCCGGTGGCAGGCTGGCATTCTGCGGCACAACGGATATCCAGCGGGCCCGGGCCTGAGGGGTGAGTGTGCCAATCGAATGCCCGGACAGGTAGACCTCGCCCTGGGCAATGGGCAGCGTGCCGCAGATACTGCGCAGCAGGGTGGATTTTCCGGAGCCGTTCGGCCCGAGCAGCGCCAGCATTTCGCCCTTTTTAACATCCAGGTTGATGTTCTTCAGAACAGGGCGCGAAGCGTAGTTGACATACAGATTCTGGACTGTGAGCATGGGACACCTATTTAATGACAGTTGGAATTCCGGCAACCATGAAGATGACGCGCTTTGCGGCGCGGGCCAGCCGCTGATTGGCCCAGCCGAGGGCATCGCGATAAACGCGCCCAAGCGGATAGGGTGGCACCAGTCCCAGACCGACCTCGTTGGAGACGAGCAGCCAGCGCCCGCCCAGTCGTGTTTGGGCCTCGATCAATTCATCGATCTCACCCTGCAGCTTTAACATCAACTCAGCCGCAGCAGTGCCCTCGGGCAAGGAAAAGAGCACATTATTAACCAGCAGCGTGATGCAGTCTACGATAACCAGGTTGGGCAGGGGCGCAGCCAGGCTTCGACCAACCTCAAGCGGCAGCTCGAGGGTTTGCCATTCGGCCGGGCGCGAGGCGCGATGGCTGCGGATGCGCTCGGCCATTTCTTCATCACCCGCGGTGGCGGTGGCGATGAAGAGCACCGGGCCATCTGTTTCACGCCCGATCTGCTCGGCAAAGAAACTCTTGCCGCTGCGGGCGCCGCCCAGGATAAGGGTGATGCCTTCGGGAATTGAAGGTTGAAGATCGATTTCGGACGACTGGATCACCGGGGTTTCAGGCTTCATAAGCCCGCCTGTGCGCTTTGAAGCGCGCCGAGAGAGGTGATGAAATCATCTTCCGAGAAGATTTCCAGGGTCAGCACGCCAGTGTAATTGGCGCGGATGAGTTCTGCCAGCACAGCACGCAGTTTTTCAACCGGGACATGCGTGAGAGATTGGTGATCGCGCCCGGAAATGCCGTGAATATGCATCACCCGCGTGCGCGGCAGAGCCTGGCGCAGATAGGGAATGGGGTCATGACCATCCAGCCACAGGTGGCCAATATCGACCGTGCGGCTGACGGCGATCCGATCCAGCACCGCTTGGTGGAAATCGAGCGGATAGCCTTCCAGGTTTTCCACCGCCAGCCTCTCAAGAGACCCGGCCCACTCACCCACCAGCTCGAGTGAACGCACAGCCTGATCCTGCCAGCGAGTTGGGGCCGGGGATGATTCCGCAGAACGCCCATCCAGGTGCAGCACATAGGCCCACGGGTCCAGATCGCGGGTGCAGTCGATCACACGGCGGGCTTTTTCCAATGAGCGCGAGAGGCCCTGGTTTGGCCCTGAGCTTTCATCGTCCGCCAGGCGTAAATCGAGCGGCAGATGAACCGTAAACGTCAGGGCATGCTGGTTCGCAAGGCTGCGCATTTCGGCGATTTGAGCGCGATCCGGCAGGTTGTTTTGGCCATCATCCACCTCAAACAGCACCAATTCAATATCATCGACCTTGCCGGCCAGGTAGTGAATATTCGGCAAAATATCCGCCGGAATGATATAAGACGTGGTGCCAAGCCGAAATGGAAAAGGATTCATCTGACTCCGATCGTGAAGACCACAAGAATGATGGTTTCGATGCCTTCGACCAGCATGCCAAAGACATCACCGGTGACACCTTTGATCCGCGTTTTTGCCAGCCACAAGACAACACCCAGCAAGAGCAGCGCGGCCACTGACGCGGCGGCAGCAGTCCAACCGAGTAAAAAGACAAGCGCGAGCGGCAGAAGCGCGCCAAACCAGATCGCCAGCGGGCGTAGACCGGCCGAAAAATCCGCGCCCATGCCGCCGGAACGCGCCAGCGGCAGCAGACCGGCGGGAAGGATGCACCAACGGCTGAGAACGGCGGCCAAAAGAATACCAGGCGCAGCGGATGCAGACAACGAACTGAGCGCCGAGGCTTTGAACAGCAAGATCAGCACCAACCCGACGCCGCCGAAAGTGCCCAGGCGCGGGTCCTTCATAATCTCAAGCCGCCGCTCCACAGAGGCCGAGGCGAACAATCCATCGCAGCAGTCCGCCAATCCATCCAGGTGCAGTCCGCCGCTCAGAACGATCCAGACCAGCAGGGTCAGGATTCCAGCAATGGTGGGCGGGAAAAAAGACATCGAAAGACGCCAGCACAACCAGGTGATCAGGCCGATAACCAGGCCCACCAGCGGGTACCAGACAGCAGCGCGGCCGCTGTCCCCGCTGCGCCAGTCCTCCGGCAGACCAAAAGGCAGGGTGGTCAACAGGCCAAAGGCGGTGCGCAGATTTCGCATGATGAAATAATCCTGGTTCATGGTTAAGATGAAATAATCAGGGCTGATCGCTGACGCCAGCTTCGGCGAAGGTGGCCATCCCGGATAAAATGCGGGTGGAGGCTTCGATCAGGTGAAATGCCAGCACCGCGCCGGTGCCTTCGCCCAGGCGCAAATTCAAATCGAGCAGCGGGGAAAGCCGGAGCTGATTCAACATGGCCTGATGACCAATCTCGACGGAACGATGGGCGCTAAAGAGATAATCACGCACAGCCGGAACCAACCCGACCGCGATCAGCGCGGCGGCGGTGGAAATGAAGCCGTCCACCACCACCGGGATGCGGCGTGAAGCGGCGGCGATCATCACCCCGGCCAACCCGGCGATCTCAAGTCCGCCGACCTTGCAGAGCACATCAAAGGCATCATTCGGGTCTGGCTGGTTGGTGGCGATGGCTTGTTCAATGATGGCAATCTTACGCGCCAGCCCGGCATCATCCACACCCGTGCCGCGTCCGGTCACCATATGGACAGGCAGACCGGTCAACAGGGCTGCAATCGCAGCCGATGGAGTGGTGTTGCCGATGCCCATATCTCCGGTGGCGACCAGATCGAGGCCATCCTCAGCGACGAGCGCCAACACATCCATACCTTCGGCCAGGGCAGTCTCGGCCTCCGCACTGGTCATGGCCGGGCCGGCAGCCATGTTATGGGTACCGTGGGCCACTTTGCGCCTGAGCAGCGCTGACAGAGCGGGGTCAAAATCAGCGGCAACGCCGATATCGACAATCGTTACACTGGCCCCGGCCTGGCGGGCGAGCACGTTGATGGCAGCGCCGCCGTGCAGAAAATTTAACACCATCTGATAGGTGACCTCAGACGGATAGGCGCTGACGCCTTCCAGGGCAACGCCGTGATCGGCGGCCATGACAATGACGGCCTTGCGCTCGACAGACGGGAGCGGGTTGGCCTTCATGCCAGCCAGTTGAATGGAAATCTCTTCCAGGCGGCCCAGGCTGCCTGCCGGTTTGGTGAGGCTGTTCTGGCGCGCTTCGGCCTGGCGCGCGGCAGAAAGATCGATGCTTGGAATGGATGGGAAGTTCATGATTTCCTCATATTTACCAGTGTCCCAGGCTTTTGGCGCGGCGCAGCACCCACAGGAAAAACGGCGCACCAGCCAGGGCGGTGACAATACCCACAGGCAGTTCCTGCGGGGCCAGAACAACACGCGCCAACACATCCGCCAACAGCAAGGCGCTCGCTCCACCCAGAATGCTGAGAGGAATAATGCGCCGGTAGTCCGCTCCCCAAAAGATGCGAACCACATGTGGGACGATCAGCCCGATAAAACCGATAATGCCGGCAAACGAAACGGCTGCGGCAGTGACAAGCGAGGCAGCTACAATGATGATCAACTTCGCCCGGCGCGTATCCAGACCCATTTGGAAGGCCTGGTCATCGCCAAACTGCAGCAGGTTGAGGGCATGACCACTTAGAACAAGCACGGTCAGGCCGATGGCAAGGTACGGAACCAACGTCAATACGGAAGACCAGCCTGTCAGGCTGACGCCTCCCAACAGCCAGCTCAGCGCGCGGCGCAGCTCGCCGGTTGAGCGCAGCATCAGGAAGGAAGTCAGCGCGCCAGCAAAGGATGAAATCGCCACTCCTGCCAGGATCAGGTTGGTATTGGGAACACTGGATCCAACACGGGCAAACAAGTAGACCAGGAAAACGGTCACCAGGCTGGCCACGAACGCCATCGCCGGGATGGATATAAGGCCAAGCATGCTGTACGGCCAATGGATCGACATGGCCAAAACAGCGCCCAGCCCCGCGCCGGATGCCACGCCGATCAGGTAAGGATCAGCCAACGGGTTACGGAAAAGACCCTGATAGGCCGCGCCGCTGCCAGCCAGCGCTGAGCCGACCAACGCAACCAGGACCGTGCGAGGCAGGCGGATATCCCATAAGATGGTATTAAAGGTTACGTTAACAGACTGTCCAATAAGCGTGCGCCAGACATCCAGCGGAGAAATAAACACAGAGCCAATCGCGATGCTGAGCAAGAGCGCGATGCCAAGAAGCAGAAAAGTCCAGATGTAAGGCTGCTGTGTTTTTTTCACAAAATAATCCAGTAGGGGCGGAGCGGTGCTCCGCCCCTTTACTTAAACAGTTCAGGCAACCCTAAACAGTTCAGGCAACCCGCGTTTATTTGAACAGCTCAGGATGGATCAATTTCGCCAGGGCTTCCAGGCCGTCGACAAGGCGAGGGCCGGGGCGGCTGACCAGGTTATCGTCAAAGGGGAAAATCTGTTGGCCCACTACCGCCTTGAGCTTTTCCCAACCCGGACGCTGTCCGACAGATTCGATGGTTGTGCCCCACATTGAATCGCCCAGGACGATCTTATCCGGGTCGGTGGTGACAACCTGCTCAACACTGACCTGCGGATAGGGATCCTTGATGCCGGCGGCGGTGGTCAGGTTGGCGCCTCCAGCGCGGACGATAAGCAGATCCACAAAAGTTCCGGGACCGGCGGTATAGGGTTTGGCCGGATCGGTGGAATCCAATTCGTAAAAGACAACCGGCCTGGATGTGACAGCCTTGAGCTTTTCATCCAGAGCGGCAACGCGTGTTTTGAGTGTCTCGATCAGCGAGGCGGCATCTTTTTCGTGACCGGTTAGACTGGCAACGATCAGCAGGTTGGTGTACATATCTTCCAACGTCTTGGGGTTGGCGAGATAGTAAACCGTGATGCCCAGGTCTTCAATCGACTTGACCTGTTCAGGAGTATTGATCTCAGCCATCAAAACGAGATCGGGTTTGAGAGCCACAATTTGTTCAATGTTGTATTTATTCGTGCCGCCGATCTTGGGAAGTGCACTGACCTCGGCGGGAAAATCTGAGAAGTCATCGCGAGCGATCACCTGTTTGCCCGCGCCTACCGCAAAAAGAAGCTCAGTATTCGAGGGGGCCATCGAAACAATTTTTTGGGCGGGGCCGGCCAATTTGACGACGCGCCCAAGACCATCGGCCACACTGATACCGGTCGGTACGGCGGTGGGTTGCGGGGTGGCCGGGGCGGCGCAGGCGCTGACCAACAGGGCCAGGACGAACAAAACAAGGGCTAATTTACGAAACATGCAGGTTCTCCAAAAACAAAAAATGATTGAATCAAAATCCCCTGTCCAGGGGACAGGGGAGGGGGATACGGGTTAAGGTCGCCGTTCCCACCTCCTTTCTGCGAGAGAGTGGTGAACAACGGTTAGGGCGGTCGACCTGACTTATCAGATAAAACATTCCGGTTGACTTCACCGCATGATTGTCACCAATTACGCCGGTGACGAAGATACGGGCCAGATTTGGATCATCTGAATTACAGTTGCGCGACAGTGCCGGAATTACACCGGCTTCGCCATTGAGACTTCCCACCGCATGGAAATGAGAGCATACCCATTCATGCTGAGGGAAAAGGAACCCTGACCGTTATTTAGTTAGGTATCGATCCCGTGTAGAGATCAGGGTCATTGTATGCCTCCCCGGCAGGCGAGTCAATAGGCCGGCGCAAAATAAGGATGAATGTCACTATTCCGGATATAACAAGCAGGACGTTGCCAGAACGCCCCAGCGCCAACAGCAGCCACGGGACAAAATAGGGCAGCCACACCAGGCGGGATTGGCGCACCAGCCAGAGCAGCGGCAAGATCAGTAAAATATAATCATAGTTAAGCAAATAAGGGTCGATCAACAGGGTGATCACAGCCGAGAGCGACATAAACAAGGCCGCGTCCATTTTCCGGCTACGGTAGCGCCAGAACAACACGAGGGCCAGTCCCGCTACCAGGAAGATGCTCAGCCAGACGGAAGCGAAGGTACTCTCCTGACCAGTTAACAGTTTGAGCAGGGCAACCGGCAGGCTGGAACACAGCCCGCAGGTCTGCACGCCGGGGATTTCACGGTAACGTCCAAGCGATTGGTACCAGTTCAGCGGCCAGGCGGGATCGGCGACGAATCCAATCACTGCCAAAAACAGCCCGGCAGCAATGGTCAGCCAGAGCGCGCGCTGCGCAAATGGGGAACCCTGACCCCTGAAAAGACCGGGACCGGCTTCCACAACCAGCCATGCCATCCCTGCCAATAGCAGGATACCGCCCACATGGGGCTTGAACGTCATCAGGACGAAGCCAAGCGCTGTCAGCCACGCTGACTTGCGTCGGGAGGCGAAAACGAACAAGGCCGAGCCGAGCAGCACCGGGGCCGAATACTGCCCAACCATCAACAAGCCAAAGGCGGGGATGAACATGATGGCGGCAAAAGCCGCGAGAATACGCCAGGTACCTTTCCAGCCAGGGGTAAGCAGCCAGACCGAGAGTGAAATCATACCTATATTGATCAAAAACCAGGCCCGCGCAGCCACCTGAATGGGCAGCATGCCAATATAAAGCGTTGAAAGCGCATACCAGGGAGGATATGGATAAGGAAAGAAGGTAAATTTGGGGCTGGTTAAGGCCTTGACGAACACAAGCTGGGCCGGGTAATCATAAATGGGAATATCATTCAAGAGACCCTTATCGGTAAAGTACATCACCGAAAAATCCTGAAAATACGGGATCGGCAGCGGCGCCAGGTAAGAAATAGCCACCACCGCCGCGCCAAGCGTGACGAGAACGGTTATCAGGAGCACCCAAAAACGGGGCTTATTTCCGGGTTGATTCGAAAATGGGGTCGGAACAGGGTTCATGCTTGGCTCCAGTCCCGCACAATGACCGGGACCATGTCAGGACTCAAGAGCTGCGGCCTCTCGACAGCACCTCATCCATCAGGCTGTGGATGAGACGGATGATGATACGGCGGTAAAACACATACAAACCATACCCGCTATTAAAACCAGACATCCCTTTAGGGGCGAAGAAAACGGTTTGTTCCAATTGGTTGGAGGTCAACTTCCACTCCAGCCAACCATCACCCGGGAAGTTAGGCGCAGTTACTTTCAACCGCAGAGTGGCGGCGTCTGGATCGAGCAAATCAACCTCAAAGTCCCTGATCTGTCCCAGGTGAAAAGATGGGGCAGTTACACTTCGGCGCAGAACCGCGAAGGCTTCGTCCAGATGCCCGTGCAAAGTTTGCGGGAAATGGATCCGGCGGTAATCCACCAGCATACCTTCATGCTTCATCTCCACCGCATCTTTACCCAGGTCGAGCCAGATACGTTCCATTAGATCCGGGTGGGTCTCAGCCAATGCCCGCTGGACGGCGCTGGTGTAATCCAGAAGATGAATATCTGGAAACAAACTCAACGAGCGCTGATCTAAGACCACGCTGTCATTTTGCAATCCTTCGATCAACGGGTGAGCATAGGATCGCTCGACTGGGGTGAAAAGCTCAATAAATAAAACCATCAGCGAAACCGGGAAAAAGGGCAGCGGCAGCGGGATGCGCTTTAGACCGCGTATCTGCGCATAACGGGAAACGATTTCTTTATAAGTATATACTTCCGGGCTGCCAATTTCGATAACCTGCCCGCGCGCAGAAGGAGTGGTGAGAGCAGCAATCAGAAAATCAAGAACGTTGCTGATGGCGATGGGCTGGGAAAAATGCTCCCGGCCGGGTACCGCCAGGATGGGAAGCTGTTCGACCGAAAACCGGATCATTTCGAAAGAGACCGAACCAGGCCCGACAATGACGCCCGCTCGAAACTCAGTCACCGGAACGCCCGCCTCGCGCAGGGCATCACCACTTTCGATACGCGATTTCAAATGACGGGCAAGCCCAGGATCAGATGGATCCGCCAGCCCGCCCAGGTAGATGATATGCTCAACGCCTGCCTGCCTGGCAGCCTGGGAAAAATTACGCGCGGAAAGCAAGTCAACCCGGTCGTAACCATGCCCCGCCGCCATGCTGTGGATCAGATAATAAGCGGCATTGACACCCTGCATTGCTAGTGACAGGCTATCTGGCTGAATGACATCCGCAGCGACAATCTCAACGCTGGAATACCATTCCCGGCCCCTGAGTCGTTCGGGCCGGCGCACCATGCAGCGCACATTGTAACCCGCCTTAAGCAGGCGTGGGATCAACCTGCTGGCAATATATCCTGCGGCGCCAGTGACAAGCACGGTTTGTGGCATCGTTCCACCTGTAATAATCTAGTCCGTGCCTCAAGACTGTCGCAGGAACCGGGGCTATCACACATGCCCCACCTAGCCTGCTGCGCAGAACGCCTGCCCGCGAGACAGTCCGGCTAAGGCAGAGTGAATGAATGGGCGCGTTCAGCAATTTTGCGGGTAAGCCCATCAAAGATGAATTTATGGAAGGGCCACATGGCATACCAATATAAAAAGCCAAACAGGCCATGAGGATCAAAATAGGCGGTGGTGGTAAGCAAGGTCTGACCATTTCCATCCGCGCCATGCGCCGGATCCGGAAGCTTGTTCACGTCAGAAGCCGGGAGCGCATCCTGCTCGCGCTGCGGACTGGCCTGAAATTCCAACCAGGCCTTGCCGGGCAGTTTCATTTCAGCCCGCAAACGCATCGAACGGTTTTGCGTTACAGCTTCCACCCGCCAGAAGTCAAGCGATTCGCCCACCCAGATTTCATCAGGATGGCGGCGGCCGCGCCTCAAACCAACTCCGCCGATTATTTTATCCATCCAGCCGCGGATGCCCCAGGCCCAGTCCATGTAAAACCAGCCGCGCGCACCTCCGATGCCAGTAAAGGAACGGAAAACACTGTCAGCGGGTAGATCCACCAACAACTGGCGTTTTTCGATGAACATGCCCTGGACGATGTCAAAGCTGTAGGGTTTAATATCGCCAGCCGAAGTCACAAGCGCGTCGCTCCAGGAAGATTCGATATCGCCAGTTTCGATCTTTTTCAGAGCATAACGCACCGCAGTTTCAAAGTTCAATAATTTTATATACGGAAAAAGCCACTTTGCCAGGTCATTATTCACAACCGAATCAACATGCAGGCCTTCGATCAACGGCAGAACTGCATTATACGGCACAGGTGTAATCATATGCACCCAGTAGGCCGAAAGATGAGGCAGGTAGAACGGCGTTGGCAGCAGCAGTCGTTTAAGACCGCGCACCCTGGCGTATCCCAGCAGCATATCCGCATAAGTAAGCCGGGCGGCGCCGCCGATCTCCAGTAATTTGCCCGAGCTCTCAGGCTGTTTGATGGCGCCTGCCAGATAATCCAGAACATTGCGAATGGCGATAGGTTGAGCTTTGGAAAAAAACCAGTGTGGACAAATCAGTAAAGGCTCGCGCTCGGCCAGGTAGCGAATCATTTCGAACAGGACGCTGCCCGAGCCAACGATCATACCGGCGCGAAACTCGGTCACCGGAACCCGAGACTGACGCAGAATATAACCGGTCTCATGGCGGGAACGCAGATAGGGCGAGAGCCGCGCGGTGGTATCCACCAGCTCACCGAGGTAGATGATGCGATCGATGTTGGCATTTTCGGCCGCGTAAGCAAAATTACGGGCAACATTCATATCGCGCTCTGCGTTTACCTTGCCGCCTTGCATGCCGTGAATGAGGTAATATGCCACAGACACCCCTGAAAAGGCACTGGTCAGGCTCTCGGGAATCAAAGCGTCCCCCTGGATCACTTCAACTCGATCCAACCAGGGGCGGCCCTGAAGCCGAGAAGGATCGCGCACCAGCACGCGCACCTTGCAGCCCAATTCGAGCAGGCGGGGAACAAGCCGCCCACCTACATAACCTGTGGCGCCTGTGACCAGCACGGGTTTATCGTATGATGGGTTGAACATTTCAAAGCTGGGTCCGGTCACGGGAAGCGCTTCTGTATTCCATGATGGTTTGGGTTGCATACTTGATCCAGGCGAGATTGCTACGCGGGAGAGCATCACTCGCATACCTGTCCCGGGGTTCTTCGGGAATGAATTACGGTTTCCCCAGCGTGAACCGGGTTATCCTTATGAATAAAAAATGCTATACTCAGCGAAGTATAAATGTTTTGGCAGGGATTACTGATTACTGATCCCGTCACCAGGCATAGGCTTCGCGCTGCATTATGCAAAAATGAAGCTAAATGTTTTCAGAGCTGTGCCGTGTAATCTGAAATATCCGCACGATATGGATATATTTTATCAACAAGATGGCAGATAGTCTAATGGATTTTCATGCCAAACAGGAACAACCCTGCCAGTACCAGGACTTCCGCGGGATTATTTCATGAGTAATTATCAACGCTCCACACGAGAATGTTCTGTCAGCCAGCTGCAGCCCGAGCTGTTAACCGCAATCCGGGAGTATTTTCAGAACCATGATCTGGGAGACGTGGAGACTGAATGCCAGTTATGCTGCGAGACAGTTACCGAGTCCCGCGCCGGAATCGGGACTACTCCGAACATGCAGACCAATTGGCTTGCTGGATGGCTGGAGCCTCGCGCTGATGCAAAAGAATATTTAGCCGTCTTGCTGACCAGCCAGGCGCTTATCTGGGCGCGATCCGGGGCTGAGGTGCGCGCCAACGGGGCAAATCTGCAGAATATCCAGGTGAAACCAGCCGTCTCTCTTTTTTCAAAGAACACCGGCCTGGTGGTGGAAGGCTTGATCTACGACTCGAAGGCCCTGATCCGCGGAACGATCGGAATGGGTCCGGAATTGGCGGCCCAAAAATTTTACGAAGAAGTACAAAAGGCTGTGGAAAAGGCCAACCCAACGGTAAAACGGAAACTTCCGGGCTGGTTAGGAGGGCGCTAAAACTGCGAGAGAAACAAGTGGGGTTTTGATGTAAAATGTCTTCGTGAAAACAACCTTATCCGACCAGATCTCAGCCTCGCCCCTGTTGTGGGTATCCACAGCGCTGGTGACAGGTATTGTGCTCGCCAGTTTGAAAACCCTCGAGCCGCTGGCGTGGTTTGGATTGGCTTTTGCGGGGCTGGTCGTAGCGCTGCTGGTCCATCGCTTGCGCCCACAGGCTTCATTTGCGATCCTGCTGATCCCGGGTTTCATATTCATCGGTGCGGCGCGTTACCAAATGGCGCAGCCCATCATCACCCCAGAATCCATCTCCTATTACAATGACCTTGACCGGCGCGTATATGTCACCGGTACATTGGCAGAACCACCAGATGTGCGCGATACTTACATGAACCTGCGCATCAATACATCAGCCATTGACCTGGGTCTGGGTGACATCCCTGTGCATGGTGCCATCCTGATACGCCTGACAAATGAGTACGATCTGGTTTATGGCAACCTGGTGCGGGTGCGCGGCTTCGTGCAGACACCCCCCACAAACGAAGAATTTTCCTACCGGGACTATCTGGCCAACCAGGGGATCAACTCCACCATCCAAACAAGCACCATTACCATCCTGCCAGGCAGCAGCACTGAGCCCTTCTGGGGCTGGATATACCAGGTAAAAGACAGCCTGAACAAGAGCCTGTATCGATTGTTCCCAGACCCGGAGGCATCCCTGTTGGCAGGTATCCTGCTGGGAATGGCAAAAGCAATCCCAGCAAGTGTGCAGCAAGCCTTCCAAAACACGGGCACAGCGCACATCATCGCAATCTCCGGTTTTAATATCGCCATCCTGGCAACCATCGTGGTATCGATTTTCAGCCGTCTATTTGGGAAGCGCATGGGCGCGCTGTTGGCGATTGCAGTCATTATTTTTTACACACTGCTGGTGGGTGCGAGCGCCTCAGTAGTGCGAGCCGCCATCATGGGCACCCTGACGGTCATCGCCGGGCAATTTGGACGGCGGAGCCTGGCATTAACCACCCTGGCAGTTTCTGCCATGGTAATGGCACTGCTCAACCCATTGGTGCTTTGGGATGTTGGCTTTCAACTTTCCTTTGCAGCCACCCTGGGCCTGGTGCTCTACGGTCAAGCATTAGAGGACGCCTTCACATCTTTCCTGGGGCGCTACTTCTCACCAAAAAGTGTGGATAGGTTTGTTGCGCCTTTCTCGGAGTATTTTCTTCTGACGTTTGTGGCGCAGTTGACCACCCTGCCGGTTATCATCTATCATTTTGGACGATTATCGCTGGTATCTTTCATCGCCAACCCCGCCGTGCTGCCGGCACAACCCGCCGTAATGATACTGAGCGGGCTGGCGTTGCTGTTCAGCCGCTTATACCTGCCGCTTGGGCAGGCGTTTGCGTGGGCAGCCTGGCCATTTGCCGCCTACACAGTGCGCATGGTGGAGTTTTTCAATGGTTTCCCGGGAGGTGTTGTCACCCTGGGCGAATTCAGCCTGCTGGCTGCAGTTGTGTTTTATATTGTTCTGTTCGGTCTTACGCTGGCCTGGTCACGCGTAAAAGGTATCTTAACCCCCGGCGCCATCTTCTCCCTGCTGGCCATATTCACCGTTCTCACGTGGAGTTCTGTCTTTAATGCCCCGGATGGCCGGCTGCATGTCATCTTTCTCGATACCGGTTCGTCCGATGGGATGTTGCTCATCACCCCTAGCGGGCGCTTCGTATTGATCAATGGCGGCGATAGTCCTTCAGCGCTGGCAGACCAACTCGGCCGGCGCATTCCTGCCTTCAGCCGCGGGATCGATACGCTTATAGTGGCTTCCACACAGGAAAACCAGGTCGCCGCCCTGCCAAGAGTATTGGAGCAGTACCATCCTAAAATGGTGCTGTGGTCCGGCAACCCACAGGCATCCTTCTCGTCCCAACGCTTAATCGACTCGCTGACAACCAACCAGGTAGCGCTGCAAAAAGTCAAAAAAGATGCCGCTTTTGACCTGGGCGATGGGGTCATCTTGCGTATTCTGGCAGTTTCTGCGCGCGGTGCTGTGTTGAGCATCGAAATGGGAAAATTCAAGGCAATCCTACCCATCGGGGTAAACTATGACGTTTTTGCCGCATTGAAGAATGGCAGCGGTCTCGGCCCGGTGACAGCGCTTTCGATCTCTGAGAGCGGCTATGGCCCATCAAACCCACCGGAATGGCTCGCAAACCTGAACCCACAGGTGGCAATTTTAAGCGTGGCGGCCGGTGACCCAAATGGGATGCCATCTCCTGATGTTCTCAAGGCTTTCGAAAATAAAAACCTGATGCGCACAGATGTATATGGCTGGATCGATCTATCCAGCGATGGCCAGGCGTTTTGGATCACAAATGAGAAGAAATAATGTTCATGGTTTATCCGCACAATAAGCGGCCCAACCCAAATTGGAAATCTGGCATTATGGAGCACACTCATGTCAAACGAATCCTGCCCGGTTCTTAAAGACCCCACTGGACAGGAACACCAGCTAGCGGGGGTTGTGACGCGCATCGGGCGGGATGTGGAAAACGAAATTGTGGTGGTCAGCAAGCGCGCCTCGCGCGAGCATGCCCATGTTGTGCGCGAAGGACGGCGCGTTTTGATTGAAGATCAAAACAGCACCAACGGCACTTATCTGAATGGTGAACGCATCCAGGGCAAGGCCCTCATGCGCGATGGGGACAAAATTGGAATCGGAGATGTGAACTTCATTTTCCATGACCCTGAAACCACCACCCGTGAAACCCCCTTTCCAGAACTAACTATCAACCTGGCCACCGGAGAAGTGCGTGTAAACCGGCAGGTGGTGAGCCTCTCCCCCAAGGAATTCAGCCTGCTGGCGTATTTGCGCCAAAAACGGGGCACGGTATGCTCAAAAGATGAGATCGGTCGGGCAGTCTGGGCAGAGTACCAGGCCGGAATTTTCGATTACCAGATTGAAAACCTGGTAAGACGCCTGCGCACAAAGATCGAGAACGACCCGAATACCCCGCTGTTAATCATCACAATGCGTGGGCTGGGTTACAAGCTGGTTGGCGAACCTGAAGAATGATGCTCCCGGTCTCTGCACGGGAAGTTGTTCGCATCAGCGTCAATCGGTAGGCAGGTTTACAGCCGTTTGTTAGCAAACGGATAGGCTAAAAAATGGGGTTGGGGGTATCATCAGCCCAGATCAAAACGCACTTTTGGAGAAAACAGCATGTCCCGGCCAACACTTGAAGGACAAACCATCGGTAAGTATCGCGTGCTTGAAGCACTCGGACGTGGAGGCATGGCGCAGGTCTACCGGGCCTACCATGCCCAGCTCAACCGTTACGCAGCCATCAAGGTGCTGCGGTCTGACCTGGTGGAAGATGATGAATTCAAGACACGCTTTCAACGCGAAGCGCGCCTTATCGCCGGTCTGCGTCATCACAACATCGTCCATGTGTTTGATTTTGACCAACAGGATGATCTCTTTTACATGGTCATGGAACTGCTGGAAGGCGACAGCTTGCGCGATCGCTTGATAAAATACCGCGCAAATGGCAGCCGCATGCCCCTACCCGAAGTCAACCGCATCATGAAAGATGTGCTGGAGGGGCTGGGCTACGCTCACAGCCAGGGTCTGGTCCACCGTGATATCAAGCCAGCCAACATCATGCTGACAAGTCGTGACGAAGCAGTGGTGACTGATTTTGGCATTGCTCAAATCATTGGAGGTACTCAGCAGACCGTCTCTGGGGCACTGATGGGCACACTCAGTTATATGGCCCCGGAACAGGGCCTGCAAGGAGTTTGCGACAGGCGCAGCGATGTGTACTCATTAGGGATCGTATTCTATGAGATGTTGACGGGGTTTACACCCTTCGATGGTGACACTCCCCTGGCAATCCTGATGAAACATCTGAACGACCCCCTGCCCCTGCCGCGTCAGGTCGATCCTTCGCTGCCGCTATCGCTGGAACGCATTTGTATTAAAGCGCTGGCCAAAGACCCGGCTGACCGGTACCAGAACTGCCCCGAAATGGCCGCCGCCCTGGCCCAAATCAGCCCTGAAGATTTGTCCGATGGCAAGCGCACTGCGGTCAGTGACCCGAACGAATATGATTCCAAAGCAGTCTTCTCAGGAACTTCCCGGCAAAAAATCACAGATCTGCGCCGCGCCAACCAGGATACTGACCCGGACCTGGCTCCGTCCCGACCAGTTATAGACGGGAGCGCTGATCCCATCGCGCCTGAGCACTCCAACCGCCTGCTGCGCCAGCTTGACCGGCCCTTGAACGTCACCAGCTCCATACTGGGAAGCCTGGGTTTGATCCTTTTTATCAATTTTTGCGCAACCATGATCGCGACCACCTCCGCGCAAAACATTTATGCGCGCGGCTGGCCGTTTGAACTTTTCCTGTTAGCCGGGTTCCTGTCTGTATTAATGTGGTCAGTGGAAACGCATTGGCTGCTGATCCCCATCGGCATCATCTTTGGAAATGCAGTTTTACTAGCTTACTCCACCCTCAGCGGACGCTGGGGCGACTGGGCTTTCCTGTGGATGTTGGAACCGCTCATCATCGGTCTGGCAGTTATCATTCCAATCCGCTATTCCATGAAAAAAGAAATCACACCGAATAATCTAAAGTCGATTGACTTGTTAACAGGGTTGTCCGGAGCCAAACCGCAATCCGTGGCGCGCGTGGGCGGGGCGCTGTGGGGCTTGATATGTATTTTGCTGGCCTGCGCCACCTGCCTGATCTCGTTGGCTGCGGGCCTGCTGCCGCCAATTCACTGACCACCGCACCCCGTACCCCACGCAAAAACTGGGGCTATGTCGCAAAGAGCGCGGCCGTTGGCCTTTTGATGTATTACAACACGTAGCTGGAGGTGAGTATGAAACCTGATCGAACTATTTTCCTGGTGATCGGCCTTGGATTGATTGGCATCGGGGCACTGAGCTTTGCCGGAAACATGATCCTGCAAATGGAGGCGTGGCGATTGTGGCCAATTGTCGTCATCCTGTTCGGCCTGGGGCTGACTGCCCCAGGATTATGGGGATTCAAACGGCGCGGTCTTGGCTCGTTTTTTATTCCCGGAATCCCGGTATTGACAACCGGCATCATCCTGTTGGTTGCCAGCCTGCTCAACCGTCCAGGGGTGTGGGCGGCGGCCTGGCCGTTTGAAGTGACCGGGCTGGCGTTCGGCTTTGTGCTGGCCGCCATCTTTATGCGACTGCCTGCACTGGCCATTCCAGCCTTTATCCTGGGGGCCAATGGCATACTGCTGGTCTTTTGCAACCTGACCGGGCTCTGGCAGGCCTGGGTGCTGCTCTGGCCAATCGAACCACTATCGGTGGGGCTTGGACTGCTTGTTCTGGCATTCTTCAAAAAATCTTCCGGAACCCGCGTTGCAGCAGTGGTATTGTTCTTCGTTGCCGGGGCAGGTTTCTTTGCAATGTCGTTTATCAGCATCTTCAACGCAACCATTCTGCGACTTGGCGCCCCGCTCATGTTGGTACTCACCGGCATCCTTTTAGCCGGGCTGAGCTTCTTCAAGAAAACGCCTGAAGCCGTCAGCGCCCCACCAGAACCACCAGTAGAATAAGCAAGCCAAACAAAAGCCCCCCACTAAGATGAAGTGGGGGGCTTTTTGATTTCTTTACATCTGGGCCAATAAAATACGATATTCTTCAATATTGGGCGGATTCATTGCAATAATCTGCTTGATTACCCTGGCAACGCCTTCCTTATCACCACTTTCCATCAGCTTCTCCCCGAGTGCATCCAACCTGGTGATGGCTTCGGCAGTCTTGCCATCCTTGTGCAGCTGATCAGCCAGAATACGATGAATCATGGTCTGATCATTATGTTCTTCGAGAAGTTTTTGAAGAAAAGGAATAATCTCCTCGCGTTTGTTGCTCTCAAGGTAAGCAACAAACGACTCCAGTTCAGCCTGGGCCTGCGGCACCTGGGCCAGGCGCAAGTTTAATTCAATCAAACTTTCACGGACGCTGGAATCGCCGGGGTTGAGAGTGCGTATCTGCTCGAAAACACGCATCGCCTGGCGCCAATCGAGTCGCTGCATATCAATATCTGCCATGGACTTAAGGATTTTAACATTCCAATCACGATTGGAATTTGACTGACCAGCCAGGCGTAAAGCGGTCGTATAAGACTTACGCGCCATATCCAACTCAGCCAACCGGTAGTAAATATCAGCCATATCCATATATTCGCCAATAGCCTGATCAACCTCACCACGCGCGGTCAGTTGATCAATCAAGCGGCTACGAGAGACCAGATCCATGGGAGAAAGCTGGATGACGCGCTTGAGAATGGCTGTGGCCTGGGCCCCTTCCCCGCGCACACTGTAAGAATTGGCAATCGTGTTGAACTTGGTAATTGCATCCGGCGTGCGTCCCTCACGGATAAGCAGTTCGCCTATCAGGATATGCAGAGGCAAGTAGGTGGGCGCATATAAAAGTGTATGAAAGGCTTCATCCATCGCGGAGCGCAGGAAATTGGCGCGGGCCAGTTCGTTGACCGTCTTCATGGCCTCAATAACCTGGCTGGATTGAGCCTGGATGATAATCTCAGCGATCGGCAAGACCTGACCATCACCCGCTGACATTTCATCACGCATCTTAAGCAGGTGCTGGCGCCAATTAACACGCACCAACATTTCTTCAACATTGTCACATAGTTTAACTTGAGCCTGGACATCATTATCACGCCCGACTGATTCGATCAAAGGCTCATACAACTGGCGAACCACATCGGCCTGGTCAGGTGCCACAATGGATATATCCGCAATTTTGAGGGCTTCAAGGTATTCAGAGGCAGCCTGTTTGACACGATTAAGACCGCGCAGAACCTTCCCACTCAATAAACGCGCCGCCAGATCATAATCATTGTGTTTGACACACTGCTGGAGCCTGCGAAGGGCATTTTCTTGCTGGGCTGTTTTAGAGAGCATCAGACCCAGATCAAAAAATATTGCCGGGTGCGCAAAGCCAGCTTCGATGGCATGCTCCAATTCTTCGATGGCTACACCCTCGTTCTCCTTGGTCTGGGCATCGATGGCCTCGCTGAGATGCAGCAGGATGCGGGTATGTTCAGACTGGCCGATGTTAATCTGGGCAATATCTCTGACGATGGCGGCCAGACCACGCCGGGCAACCGCATCACCGCTATCATCTTCCATATCAAAAAGCACATCTGCAAAAACCTTTAATGCCTTCTGACGCGACTCTATAATAGGATCAGGGCTCGATTTGCTCAACAAATCAAGAACAGGTGCAGCGGGGGGATTCAGTTCTCTCACCTGAGCCATGCGCAGCGGACCGGTGCCACCCTTGGGACGCATCGGTCTGGGGAGCATTCGACCAGATCTGATTAAACTCAGAGCCTGGCGCAGTTCAGCACTTTCGGGATCCAGCTGCGCAGCATGTTGCAAAATTTCAAAGGCCTTTTGCGGGGTGCCGCCATTTTGCAGAATGCTGGCGAGCGCAATGAACTCGGCGATGGCTTGACGAGTCTGACCAGTCTTTTCATGAATAAGCGCCAGGCGCGAACGCGCCTGGATATTCTCCGGTTTTAGCTGAATCACGCTCAACCAGTTTTCAAGTGCTTTATCCAAATCACGGATTTTTAAATATAGCTCAGCGGCATGCAGCGCAGACTGAACGGCATCGTTAAGATTCCCCAGTCGTTCATTAATCTGCGCGATCTTTTCAAAGGGAATGGGATCTTCAGGACTGACCCTGGCAGCATGAATATAAGCCTTTAAAGCGGCATCAAAACGCTGCAGTTGGTATTGCGCCAGGGCATAACTATTGAGTGCCTTGGCGCTCTCCGGAAATTCGGCCAGGGCCTTTAAATAGGCCTTTGCGGCTTCATCCCAGTTTTGATCCCAGGCCGCCGAATGGCCCTCATTCATCGCTTTCTGAAAAACATCTTCACGTCCAGCCATAATTCACCTTTCAGAGCAGCACTTGCATTGCGCCCCAGCTTTTTCCAGAACGAGCCTCGGTGGAGAGCGGGATATCCAACGGATAGGCCGATTCCATCGTTTGCTGCACGATCCGGGCGGTCTGGATTAATTCAGATTGAGGGCATTCTATCACAATCTCGTCGTGTACCTGTAAGAGCATCTGACCTTTCAAACCAGCCTGCTTAAGCGCAGGTGAAATGGCCAGCATGGACAGCTTCATGATGTCAGCCGCGCTGCCCTGGATAGGCGCATTGATGGCCTCGCGTTCTTCACGGTTGCGCAATTGGGCATTCATCATGTTCTTGAGTGCAGGAAAATAACGCCTGCGCCCAAGCAAGGTCGTGACATAGCCCTGCTGAGATGCCAACCTGCGCGTGGCATCGAGGTAATCCTTGACGCCAGGAAAACGGGCGAAATAGGTCTTGACAAAGTTTTCAGCCTCGCCAAGGGTCAGATCAGTTGTGCGCATCAACCCAAACGGCGACATACCATAGATCAGCCCAAAGTTTATCGCCTTGGCGTGCCGGCGCATATCCTTGGTCACCCCAGACAATTCCTGTCCAAAAATAGCAGCAGCAGTACTGGTATGAATGTCCTGCCCGGAGCGAAAAGCATCCAGCATGGCTTCATCGCGAGCCATGAAAGCGACAAGGCGTAGTTCCACCTGGGAATAGTCCACTGAGAGCAATACATTATCTTCATCAGCAATAAAACCATTGCGAACACGGCGCCCGATTTCGGTACGGATGGGTATATTTTGAAGATTGGGATTGTTCGATGAGAGCCGGCCTGTGACAGCGCCAGCCTGGCTGTAAGAGGTATGCACCCGCCCAGTATTGGCATCAACCGCAGCGGGCAGCGCATCCACATAGGTGGATTTCAACTTGGAAAGCTCGCGGTGTTCCAGGATCAGATCCACAACAGCATGCTGACCTCGCAATTCATCGAGCACATCGGCCGATGTGGAAAAATGGCCGCTGGCAGTTTTGCGGCCGCGGTTCGGAGGAATCAGCATCAACCGGTTGAAGAGCACTTCCGATAACTGCTGGGTGGAATTAATGTTAAAGGGTTTACCCACCTGCTCAAAGATCCGTAATTCCAGCGAAGCCAGGTTGGTGGTTAATTCCTTTGAAAAAGCGTGGAAAAAATCCAGATCCAGGCGCACACCCACCAATTCCATACCTGCCAATACGCTGACCAGCGGCATTTCAATCTCATCCATAAGCCTTTCCAGGCTGTCACGCTTGATCTCGAACTTCAGTTGTGGCATCAGCCGCAGACAGGTCTCTGCATCTGCGACAGCATACGGAGCAGCCGCATCGATCGGCACCTGGGCCATTGTTATCTGGTTTTTACCCTTGCCAATCAATTCTTCGATGTGGGTCATCTCCTCGCCAAGACGACTGAGCACCAGGTTCTTTAGACCCAGGTTATGCGAGTTGGGATCAAGCAGCCATTCGGCCAGCATGGTATCGAATGAGAGCGGCGATACCATCAGCCCATGACGAGTCAGAATAACATAGTCATACTTAACATTATGACCAATTTTTTGAATGGAAGGGTTGGTAAGCGGCCCAGTCAGGGCATCCACAACTTGCTTAAGCGGCAGATTACGCGCACTTGGGACGAAACCCTGCCCCCCCACCCCAAAAGAACCTGTGGGCATGGGTTCAAGATGACCGATGGGAATATACCAACCAGAGCCAGCTCTGATGGCAAGCGATATCCCCACCAGCGCAGCCTGCATTTCATCAGTCGATGTCGTTTCAGTATCGAAGGAAATGATGGCAGCCTGATTAAGCTCGTCGACCAGCTTCTCCAGCTTTTCGGCGGTATCCACAACAAAAGCCTGCGGGCCTGTCACCAGTGTAGTTATCTGGGAAATTGAATCCGGAGAATGAGCGGATGAATCGCCACGGCCAATGTTGGTTTGTTGGGGCAGCCTGGTTACATCCATATCGAACAAGGAAAGCTGACCGGCCATCCCACCAGAGTCTGCTGGGGCCGGCCTGGACACCGGGCCGGATAAATCATGCTGTTTCACAGACCCACCGCCGGGCAGCGCAGCCACCCTGGGAATCAGTGTGCGGAATTCCAATTCGCGGAACAACTTTTCAACAGCCGAAACGTCAAATTGGTCAGCGCGGGCATGTTCCAAATCCAGCCGGATAGGCAGATCAGTATGAATAAGTGCCAGATCACGGCTCAGGTAAGCCATTTCACGGTTTTCTTCAAGCTTTACCCGTATTTTGGGAGCAACCTGATCGAGATGAGCATAAATATCATCAAGCGAAGAAAACTTCTCGAACAGTGCTTGGGCGGTTTTCTCACCCACACCTTTTACGCCCGGGATATTATCGGATGTATCCCCAACCAGCGCCTTGTAGTCGACAACCAGGCTGGCCGGAACACCAAATTTCGTGCGTACATCATCATCCGTGACAAAATCTTTCGCATCTGCCAGCTTGCCACCCTCGGGCAGGTTGACAATAATATGGTTACCCACAAGCTGAAGAAGGTCACGGTCACCGGTAATAATTTTGACGCCCAGGCCCTGAGCGGCAGCCTGTTTTGCGATCGAGCCGAGCACATCATCTGCTTCGAAGCCTTCCATCTCCAGGCGAGGGATGTTAAAAGCATCCACCATCTGGCGGATGCGCTCGATCTGCGGGCGAAGATCATCCGGCATCTTGGCACGGGTAGCCTTATATGCCGGGAAAAGTTCGTCACGAAAGGTTTTGCCCGTATCAAAAGCGACAGCGATATATTCCGGCCGGTCATTTTCCAACAAACGCATCAGCACGGTAGCAAAACCGAATATACCTGCCGTTGGCTCCCCACTGGATGTCTGCCAACGCGAACCAGTTGCGCCGCTGGTAAGCGCAAAGAAGGTACGATAAGCCAGCGCATGTCCATCAATCAAATAAAGTTTGGAAGGCATACTAATAATTTACCATAGAATTGCCCTGGTCAACTAACAAAAAAGCCCGGCTGACAACCGCCGGGCTTTCGGAATAAACCGGGACTAATTTTTACCCGTTCGGGCCCAGACCCTGCATTCCACGTGAACGCCTGATAAAGTCGCGAACAAGGTAATGAGGTGGTGGCTCAGTGCTTCCGATGATCATTGAGCCTGGAGCCCAGAAATCATCGGATGGGTTATCCGCCCTGAAACGCGGAAACTCGGCAAAAAGACGGTTGGATGTTTGCTGGCGAATAACGCGGGTAACATACCCGGCAGAAGTATTCGGTGGTACCCGTACGATCCACTGCAAGTAATCTGGCCGCACCGAGATGTATTCCAGCCTCCAGGCAAAAGCCAAACATAAATTCGGAACCCATTCATTCAATCGCCCGGCTGCGTCACCCACCAGATGATGGGTATCGAAACGAGGGATAAGCACAAAAGCATAACCCAGATCAACCAGCGATGGCGATGGAGGTTCTAGCAGAATGCGGTGTGACTTCTCGGATGACGACTCACCACTGGATTGCGGGCGGGTCTCAGCCACCGACGGAGAGTCTTTCACTTCCTGTTTGCGAGTTTCCTGTACATCATCGCGAATCTTGCTGACACGAGTTTCTGCCAGGTTTTCGCGGTTCTGCATGGGCAGCATCAGGCGGGCGATGTTTGCCGAAGATGCCATAGTCTCATCCATGGCAGGTTTATCAGCCACGGGGTGCAATTTTTCGACCTGCTCATTGGAAACTACAGGCAGTGGTTGCTCTTTTTGACCAGGATTCGTGACCAGACCACGCTGGATGGATGGAGAACTTTCCCGGCTATATTGATTCTCAGGCATAGGTCTGATATCTGCATCTACTTCAGAACGAAGCGCATTGAGCGAAGCCAACGGAGTGGTGGGCGCCTCATTAACCCCAGTGTTATGCCGCATTTCGACTGGAACAACAGTTGCCGGTCTGTAAACAGCAGCTACTAGTGCAGGCGGGATGGGAGGCGGCACATCGCCGATCAACTTCGAGATGGGTGGCAGGTCATCCCCATCATCGTCATCTTCATCGGAATACACATCGGTATTCGCGGGAGCAGCCAGCTTTGCCATTTTGTCATTGCTCGCGGCAAGCTCCGGCGTGGCAACCTCGTCTTTCGTGTTGAAAACTTCGGTTTCCGGTTTTAATACAGACGAAAGATTGGGAGCTGGCGGTTCAAATGACGCTTCAGGCTGCGACGGAACAGTCCCTGTGACAGTCGGAGTTATTTTTTGGGATGAAGTGGATACCCCAATCGCCGATGATGTTTCAGAAAGATTTTTTATGAGCCGGTTAGCCTGAGAGCGGATAGTGCTGAAGGGTGTTTCGGCGTCGAAAACCAGCGCCAACAGCATGTTGTCAGCGAGTTTGCGCGCATACAGCATGTGTTGAGCATCGGTGGAGCGCAGACGCACAAACCGCAACAAATCACTTTCACCCTGGGCATCCCAGTAATGCTGTAAAGAATCAGTCAATTCCTGAGCCGCTTCACGTGAAAGCTGCCCGGCATAAGCCCACAATTCTTTATGAAGAGTGATCAGGGCTGCCTGGGCAGACGATTCGAGAGTCAGCCGCGTGAGGTGCTGGGCAGCTTTGCTGACATCTTTGAGCCATACTGGACCGGAGAGCTCAACCGGGGTTTCAGCAGAAATAAACATTTGTTTCAAAGCGCTCCCCTTGGGTTTTCCTGGAGAAGAAAGAAGTAATGTTTCAAGCAGCTGGTTTAGATCTGGCATAGACAGCGGCTTGGTAAGAGTAGCTGCCGGGGAAAGCGAATCTGCATCGGCATTTAAACCTGCACCTGCTACCAGCACAAACCGAAGATTGGGCCTGACCTGACGCAAGGCAAAACCGATATCCATAACAGAAAGTTCAACATCTTCCCGTTCCACATCAAGAATTGCTACGGGACAATCGTTTTTCCGGGCGTAACGAACCGCTTCGGTAAAGTCTGATGTGGAAAACGAGTCAAACATTACAGCATCCATACCCGCACAGATAGATTCACCAAATTCAGCCTGGGGGGTGACAATCAATACGGGGAAGGCCATAATACTTAAAGTTTATCACGGGTTAAACCTGGATTTGAGTTATTTAAGGATTAATATCATATCAATTTCTAGCGAGTGTTTACAATAAGTGCCCAATATCCAACGCCAGGATTTTAGAAAGCCAAAATAAAATCAGGACGCGGGGGGTATCGGGCCGTCGTAGCTTTGCGCGACGGGTGAAACAGCTTCGGCAGGCTTCTTGCGAAGTGTAAAGAACCCTACTGCAATCGGAATGATGATCAGAATCACCGAAACGCAAATCAGAGAAAACCCTATCATAGGCGGGTACGTTTGTACCGATTGAACGCCATTTAAATCCTGGTTGAATGGTACGCCACCAGCAATCATTCCACCAAAAATACAGGACATGATTGCCATACAACCACAACAGAGAGAAGTGATCACAGTTATTGCAATTCCAACAGTTCGGTTCATACAGCCTCCATTAAAGAAAGAAAATAAATTCAACCCCATATAGACAGTGGGGTCATATAATTAGTATACAACATATTGGGTAATATTTTACCAGATAAATAACGGTATTCTTTCTCGTGAACAGAAGTGACCTGGGCCATCAGGCCCGCAATTTTGCACTCAATTCCTGTTCAAGCCGTTTGATGATGCGGCTGCGGATTTGGGCCGCATCCTTGTCAGTCAGAGTGCCATCAGGCGACTGATAGGTGAGCGCATACGCGAGCGATTTCTTTCCGGCACCGATCTGGTCTGAGCGGAAAACATCGAACAAGCGCACTGAAGCCAGCATTTTGCCACCGGTCTGGCGGATGAGCGCCTCAACACGATCGGCGGGAAGATTTTCATCAACGATAACGGCGATGTCTTCCAGCACAGGTGGGAAATCGCTGACTGACTTGAGGTCAAAGGCAGTGTTCATGGCAAACAATACTGTCTCGAGGTCAAAATCGGCAGCCACCACCGGTGAACTGAAATCGTAGTTCTCCTGGACGAGCGGGTGAAGTTCCCCAAAGACTCCCAACGGGGTCTTATCCAGCAGCACTGCGGCGCACTTGCCCGGATGAAATGCGGGATGCTCGGCAGGCGTGTAGCTGACCCGCAGGTGCAGGGCCGCCATGAGAGCCTCGATAATCCCCTTCAGGTCGTAGAAATCCAGCTTGACTCCCAATCGAGTATCCCAGGCCTGCTCGTAACGCCGGCCGGAAAGCGTGATAGCCAGGCGGCGGGGTTCAAGCGGCAAATCGCTACCCTGAGGGATGAAAACAGGACCAACTTCGAAGAATGCCAGAGAATCGGAAAGACGCGCGTTGCGCTCAACCACATTGAGCACGCTGGCAAGCACACTACGACGCATCACCCGTTTTTCAGGCGCAATGGGATTGGCGAGCCTGACGTATTCAATGGCAACCGGTGAAACCGAACGGGGCAGCAGGCGGTTTTCGATCTCAGGGGAGCTCATGCGATGGGTAATGACCTCCTGCAGACCAAGCCCAGCCAGGATGTCACGAACGTGCTCTTCGCGTTCGAGTGATGGATTGCCACGCTGCGGCGGGAGCGGATCAGCCATGCGAGTTTCAGGAATAAGGTCAAAACCGTACAGACGCGCAACTTCTTCCATGATGTCGGCCACACCCACTACACCTTCGCCAATATCGGTTCGGAAGGGCGGGGTCTGTACACGAATAGTTGTGCCGTCGAGGCTGCATATAAATTCAAGGCGTTCCAGCATCGTGGCGATCTGCGCGGCAGGAATATGCACGCCCAGCGCGCGTTGGACATCGTTTTCGGTAATCTCGACGCTCGGATCAACGGGTGGCAGCGGATAGTTATCCACAATACCGGGCGCAACAGTGCCACCGCTCCAGGCTGCCATCCAGTACAGGCAGCGGCGCAGGCCTGCGATCGTCAATGCCGGGTGAACACCGCGCGAGAAGCGGTAAGCGGCTTCAGAGTGCAGATTATGGGCATTGGCAGTTTTGCGAATGTTAATGAAGTTCCAGGCAGCCGCCTCAAGCAGGATATTGGTGGTGCGTGAACGCACAGCGGACTGAGCAGCGGCATCATCAGACGAATCGGAAACATCATGGATCTCGCTTTCCAGACCGCCCATCACCCCTGCCATCGAGAGAGGGCCCTGGTCATCACACACCAGGACATTACCCGGGTTGAGTGTGCGGACAACATTATCCAGTGTGGTCAATTTTTCAGCAGGCAGCGCAGCGCGCGTATTGATACGCACTGGTTTGTCACCGGCTCGCGTCAGCAGCACATCATAATCAAATGCGTGCAGGGGTTCGCCAATCTCGAGCATGGTGTAATTGGTGGCATCTACCACGTTGTTGATCGGGCGCATGCCCGCCAACTTAAGACGGCGTTGGACCCAGTAGGGGCTGGCTTTAATCTGGATGTTGCGGATGAGCGCCAGGGAAAAGCGTGGATTGAGGGCCGGATCGCTGATCTCGATGACAACCTTGCCAGCCAGCGCTTCACCAGCGGTTTCCAGCTCGAACTGGTTCTTTTTAAGAGCTTGCCCGGTGAGTGCCGCAATCTCGCGGGCAATGCCTAGAATATTGGCATTGCGAGCATTATTAGGCAGGATGCTCACTTCCAGAACGGCATCACCGAGATAGTCCGCCAGGGCGGCGCCAACCGGGGCATCGTCATCCAGTAAGATAACACCCTCATGTTCTGCCGAAATACCCAATTCTTTTTCCGAACACACCATTGAATAAGATTCGATACCGCGGATTTTTGCGCGTTTGAGGGTGGTCAACACCTGTCCATCAACGTGACCATCATAGATGGTGGCGCCTTCCCGGGCATAAGCCACTTTGAGAGGGGTGGATAATTTCCCCTGGCCTTTGTAAGGGTACAGATTAGGCGCACCGGTCAGCACGGTATGTTCTTGTTGTCCATCGAACAATTCGCACAGCGTCAGGCGGTCTGCGTTGGGATGCGAATTGACGGCGCGGATCTCGGCGACAACAATTTTTTCCCTATCCCAGGCGATGCCATTGATTTTGAAACCGTATTTGTTCTCTGCAGGCATCTGCCAGCCAGTGTAATGAATCTCTTCCACTTCAAGGCCAGAAACAGTCAGCAAGCGGGCGAGTTCTTCAACAGGGATGTTGATATCAACGTAATCTTTCAACCACGATACGGGTACTTTCATTGGAATACTCCTTCAGGTGCAGATTGCCACGTCGTCTGCTTCGCAGAGCACGCTCTTCGCAGCAGTAATCTTAAAATTGTTCCAGGAATCTGACATCATTGCCCCAGAAATAGCGAATGTCATTCATGCGATGGAGCAGCATGGTCTGGCGCTGGGGACCCATGCCAAAAGCAAAGCCGGTGTAGCGGCGCGGATCGTATCCGCCATTCTGAAGCACGACCGGGTGCACCATACCACAGCCCAGAATCTCCAACCAGCCTGAATTTTTGCATACAGCGCAGCCCTTGCCGCCGCACACAAAACATTCCACATCCACTTCAGCGGAAGGTTCGGTAAACGGGAAGTACGAGGCTCGGAAGCGGATATTGGCTTGCGGCCCAAACATGCGCCGGGCAAAATCTGCCAATGTGCCTTTTAGATCGCCATAGGTGATGTTCTCACCCACAGCAAGACCTTCCACCTGGTAGAACTGGACCTCGGAGCGGGCCGTGATCTGTTCATAGCGGTAGCACATGCCAGGCAGAGCGATGCGGATGGAGGGCGGGTTTTCAGGGTTGGCAGCCGAGAATTCACGCATAGCGCGGATTTGACCAGGCGAGGTGTGCGTGCGCAGCAGAAGCGGGTTATCACCGCGGTCGGCAGCCTCCACATAGAAAGAATCTTGCATTTCACGCGCCGGGTGGTGAAGCGGAAAATTGAGCGCCTGAAAGTTCATTTCGTCGGTTTCGATATCTCGCGAGGTGTACACCTGGAAGCCCATCTCAGCCAGGATGGCGAGAATACGGCGCAGGGTGATGGTGGCGGGGTGCAGCCCGCCGCGCCGGGCGGGACGCCCAGGCAGGGTCACGTCCAATTGCTCACTCTCCAGCGAACGAGCCAATGCCGCCGATTTGACCAATTCGGCGCGCTCAGTAAAAGCCTTTTCAATGGCGAGTTTTACCTGGTTAGCACGCTGACCAACCAGGGGGCGTTCTTCCTTGGAAAGCCCGCCCATCTGGCTGAATATATTCATGACGGCTGAACTGCGACCAATATTGGCCACACGCCAGGCCTCAAGTGCGACCTCATCATTGATGGCAGCCAACGAAGCAAGAGCAGCCTGTTCAATTTCGTTCAATTTATCGAGCATATTGCCTCCAAAAGTCTCACCACAATGACCAGACGCATCCCGTGCAGAAACCGGGAGCATTGACAGGTCTTCATTCTATGCGGGCTTGTTAATACAAAACTCCCGTCCACACTGGGACGGGAGAGAATTCCCGCGGTACCACCCAAATTGACCAGATAAAATGGTCCACTTTTTGCCGACAATGATCGGCTTCCCTGGTAACGCCGGGGTCGCGGCCTGGGCTACTTCCTGTAAAACACCGCAGTTTCGGCGGGACAACAGGTTTTTCACTCAAGCGGCTCGAGAGGGAACTTCAAATGGGTTGGGTTGAGCGCGAATCACAGCAAAACTTGCGCATCTCTGGCAACCTCCACCAATCTACTTTCCTCTGTCAATGCCATTGGACAGGTTTGTTAATGTGTTCCTATTATCGTCAGAATCGAGAGCCTGTCAAGCCCTGGAACGTTCAGGGTGTATTCCAGGGTAGGAACGAGCCAAAGGTGTGCAAATCCCAACCCGGGTCAACGGGACGGCGCCACAGGTAAAAGAGGTTGCCAGGCTCCTGCCTCACCAGCGAGCCAAGCCCCATCGCAGCACGATAATTATCCTTCACCAGTCCAAGCGATACAACAGTCTTTATACCGTAAGGATAGGCAAAAGTCTCAACCTTGACGCCAAGCAGTTCTTCCAGCGAATGGCGTGATTGAACCACTTCCCACTCCACTCGCCTGTTCTGGGTCAAATCCGAGTGAGTCATGCTGTGGCTGCCGGTTTCCCAGCCCGCGGCAGCCAATTCCTTGAGCTGGTCAACACTCATGAAACCTTCCATGCCAATATAATTGACAACGATGTAATTAACACCTGTGAAGCCAAATTCCTGCATAATGGGGAATGCATCGGTGTATACGGAAAGATCGCCATCATCAAACGAGATCACCACCGGGCGCTCTGGCAGCTTGGCCCCAAAATTGATGGCTTTCGCCAACAGGGTAGGCGAGATGGAGGTATAACCCCATTGTTTGAGTGCCTGCATTTGGGCGCGAAACTCCAGCGGGGGCACATAATAAATGTTGTTTGTTTTAGATATGGCGATATGGTGATAGAGCAAAATGGGGCAGATAATTTTCCCTGGTCCCTGCTTTACAAACACCGCTGTAGGCATGGTCACAACAGGTGTGATGGTAGCAAAAGACGTGGCTGTGACGGGGAAAGTGGCCGTGACCTCCGGCGGAACGGTAGCGAAAGATGTAGCGGTGGCAGGAAGGCTGGCTGTGGCAACCGGCGAAAGGGTGCCCGAAGGCCTGATGATCATGGTTGGTACGCTGTCAGTTGCGGGAACACCAATCCGGACCGGCGCAGACATAAGCGGCAGCGCGCCGGAAACACAGGCGCCAAGTAGGAAAAGGATTAAACCAAACAAGATGAAATTTTTCATGATAACGATCATTATACAACAATGAGGTAATTGACCACAAATTGCGCCCGGGCTCTGGCAAAGCAACAGTTCCCGACAGGATATAAACTTGTCGGGAACTGCAGATCAGATTCGATAATATCAGGGGTTTACGGCTGGCTTACAAGCCAGGAGAAAGCACCCAGCACTTCACCGGATGTAAAATTACAGTGTCCATAGCGTTCCACTGAAATATTAAGGTAATGCGCAGCGCTGCCTTTGTTCGCAAGCACCTTTTTCCCGTAGAGTGTTTCATGCCAGGCTGGCACGATCGGATCAAGGGTCGTGTGCATGGTCACCAGGGGAGTGGAAAGTTTGCCGGATGTCTGATAAATAATATTAATTATCTTCAATGCCTTTCCATCCGCGGTAAATCGCTGCACTCCCTGATTTAAATATGGATCAAGATATTGGGTATCATGGTTATCAAATGGTTGACCGTGTAATACAATCCTTCCATTATTCGTGGCAAAAACGTTATACCACAATAAACCCAGTACGGTCGACCCTGTGGAAGTTGCGGGATCCGTTGGATCGATCGGGGCGCCTGTGACTGTCAGCAGCTTTCCTATTGTGATAGGGTTAGCCGTTGACAATGCATAAAGAATTCCGGGTTTGGTGGCCGTGTCCCAATTCTCGATCACAGATTGCGGAATTCTAGTAGCCGTAGGAGGCAATACCCCTGGGAAATAATAGTCGAATGCGACCCGAAATTTACCCCAATAATTAATTTGCTTGTTGAAATTTCCAACAGGTCCACACAGGGCCATGCCACCATTAAACTTTTCAGGATGTTTTTCGATCATCAAGGTTGTGATCAAGCCACCTTCCGAAGCCCCCACCAGGTAAGCCCGAACCGGTTTGCTATGAAGTGACTTAAAAATCTTCAACAGGTCGCTGATGTCATCCTGACCCTGCACCACGGCCAGGCCATTCTGACTGTAACTGGTGGTGGCAAAAGCATACCCCAACGAGTTGACCACATCGGGAATGTATGCGCCGTCCTTAAGATACATTTGATCCCAAGGGATGCCTACAGGCTCAGTAACCGAAACATAGCCATGGGCGAAAACCACCAGACCTCCATTCCATGGAACGGAAGATGGCATTTTAATACAATATATCGCCCCACTGGCTTGGAGACCAGAATTATCACAAAGAACCGGGGGGGTCTCCGATAAGGCCCGGGCAGGAACAGCAGGTACCAACGCAAATACCATAAAAACAGCTACCATTAATTTCAACCAGCGTGACATTGGAACTCCTTATGTTGAACAGGGTATCTAAAAATAAACAGGCGGTTTCTTCCGTTTAGGAATGACAATCTACTGAACCAATAGATCTGGACAAAACAACATCCATCAATACCGGAAACACAGTAAATTCTGCGCAGAAGCCAGGCAAATTTCTGTTCCTGGTTTCTTAATTAAAACAAAACTACTTTTTTA
>CAIMZS010000398.1 GCA_903846015.1 uncultured Anaerolineae bacterium
TGATAACCGTTACAACTGATTTGAATTCAAAACCTTATGTAGATATGACTCTTGCGGTGATGGATGAATTTGGCGTGAATATCTTCCGTGATGGATATGAGCGTTTCATCATAAATACTGGTTGCTATAATGCTGTAGATAAATATTCCATCGAGTCGGATGCATCAGCAGCTTCTTATTTTTTTGCCGCCCCTGCCATTTTGGGCGGGCAAGTGCGGGTAGAAAACATTACCAGAAACTCCAAGCAAGGTGATATTGCTTTTTTGGAGGTACTGAAAAAAATGGGTTGCCAGGTAGTAGAAGGTGCCAACTATATCGAGGTCATCAGCTCAACTGAGTTATGTGGAGTAGATGTGGATATGAGTGATATTCCAGATACTGCTCAAACCCTGGCTGTAATTGCTCCTTTTGCATCATCTCCTACGCGTATCAGTGGAATCGAATCTGCGCGGTTGAAAGAAACTGATCGCGTATCGGCCACATGTAATGAATTAAAACGATTGGGTGTACGGGTTGATGAGTATCAGGACGGGATGCTCATTTATCCTTGCCGAGCTTTCACACCTGGTATGGTAGCAACATATAACGATCACCGCATGGCAATGGCTTTCGCGCTAATTGGTCTGCGTAATACAGGTATTTCCATTGAAAATCCGAATTGCGTTTCAAAGACATTTCCGAATTATTTCTCAGTTTTGGAAAGTTTACGATGATCCACTTGGGACTTATTGGTTGGCCTGTAAGCCACAGCCTATCGCCAAAAATGCACAATGCTGCATTTCGGGCACTCAAGATGGATGGCGAATATTCATTGTGCCCGGTCGAACCTGGAAGTTCGACTGCATTGGAGTTTGTCCTTGACCAGGTTCGGGTGGGTAATTTGGCTGGACTCAATGTGACGATTCCCTACAAACAGACCGTTATCCCATTACTGGGTCGGTTGACTCCTGCGGCGGCAGCAATCGGAGCGGTTAATACTATTTATTTCGATCAAGAGCAACTTGTAGGGGATAATACTGATGCTCCCGGTTTTATTTCCGACTTGCGTAAGTTTGCGGGAGAAAAATTTGAAGAACAGCCAGAAAAAATAATTGTATTGGGGGCAGGCGGCTCTGCCAGGGCAGTCACCTGGGCTTTGGCTAAGGATTCCACTCCAATTTTGGTAGCAGCCCGCAATATTGGGCAAGCCAAACATTTGGTCGATTCAATTCGATTAAGCCGTGATGGCGCCAATCTTGAAGCAATTGAACTTTCTGTTAACGCTTTGCGAAACCAATTTGATCACACAAAATTGATCGTCAATACAACACCGCTTGGCATGATTCCTAATATTGATCTTTCCCCATGGCCAGACGAGTTAGATTTTCCGGGCTCTGCAATTGTGTATGATCTCATTTATAACCCGCGAGAGACGCGTTTGATCAATAGGGCCCGAAAAAAAGGTTTGCGCGCTTCAACTGGTTTGGGAATGCTGGTAGAACAAGCTGCTCTCGGGTTTGAAATTTGGACAGGTTGCAAACCTGATCGTGATTTGATGTTATCTAGTTTGGAGGAATAATGTCGTTAAGGTTTTTGACTGCGGGCGAGTCTCATGGACCGGCACTGGTGGCAATTTTAGATGGCATGCCAGCAGGTTTGCCACTTTCTAGCGGTACTATTGATCATGAATTAACGCGCCGCCAACTGGGTTATGGCTCTGGCGGTCGGATGAAAATAGAGAAAGATAGAGCACAAATTCTTGGCGGGGTAATGGACGGATTAACAACTGGTGCACCGATTTCCCTTCTTGTGGAAAACTCAGATCATGTTAAGTGGAAAGGTAAGTTAATCCCGGCTTTGACTACGCCACGCCCTGGACATGCGGATTTGACTGGTGCCATAAAATATGGCTTACGGGATTTGCGCCCGACACTCGAACGCTCATCTGCTCGCGAGACGACGATGCGGGTAGCGACAGGAGCAATTTGTAAGCACTTTTTAAAGCAATTTGGCATTATAGTTGGCGGATATGTGAATGCTATTGGAGAGATTAGCACAAGGTTTGATGAAGTTTGTTCAGAACGCATTTCAGAAGAAATGTATTTACAGCGTTTTGAAATGGCTGAGAAGAGTGACGTTCGCTGTCCTGATACTGTTGCGTCGGGTAAGATGCGCGCGCGAATCGATGAGATAATTCACGGCAAAGATACGTTGGGTGGAGTTTTGGAGATCGTGGCACTGGGTTTGCCCGTAGGACTAGGCTCGTATAGTCAATGGGACAGGCGTTTGGAAGCTCAATTGGGGGCGGCGGTCTTATCTGTTCAGGCCATGAAAGGTGTGGAAATTGGGGATGCGTGGGAGAATACTCGCCTGGTTGGAACCCGCGTACATGACGCCATTAACCTCGAAACAGATAAAACAAGTGGAGACAAAGACCTGGCTTTAATTCGCCCAACTAACCGTGCTGGTGGAATCGAGGGTGGGATTTCGAATGGACTACCTCTCGTTATTCGTGTTGCGATGAAGCCAATAGCGACTACTTTGACCCCACAGGTTACCGTAGATCTGGCTACAGGGGTGCAGAGCCCGACTAAATATGAAAGGTCAGATTTTTGTCCTGTTCCTCGTGCTGTACCGATTCTTGAAGCCATGGTTGCATTTGTTCTGGCGGATGCATTGATTATTAAGCTTGGTGGCGATTCTATGATGGAAATGAAACCTCGCTTTGACAAACTTTCACAGGCAAACCTGCAAGATTTGCAAATGGATAAAACCGATCATATATTTTGGGATTGATATGAGAAATATATTTATTTATGGGCCACCTGGTTCTGGAAAATCAACAATTGGCAAGCTTCTTGCGCAGAAACTAAACGTTCCGTTTCTTGACATCGACGCCGATATCGAAATGAACTTCGGAATGTCAATTGCAGATATCATGGCGCAAGAAGGTGAGTTGGGATTTCGCGAAAAGGAATCTGCCGCCATTGAAAAGATCTGTAATTCTACACAGAGTTTTGAAGGTTCAGTTATAGCATTGGGAGGCGGAGCATTATTGCGTCATCAAAATCGAACTTTGGTGGAATCTGTCGGTGAGGTTATCTACCTTGACACTGCCATTTCTGTTTTAGTGGAACGTGTTTCTATAATTAACAATCGGCGTCCTTTATTGGACGGAAACCCAATAGAAAAGCTAACTGGGCTCATTGAACGGCGAAATGAGCATTACTCTTCCTTTAAATTGCGCATAGCTACAAATGATAAATCAGAACCACCTGTTTCAAAAAATCCGGAATATATATGTTGGGAGATCGAACGTACCCTGGGTCGATTTCAAGTAAATGGAATGGGTCCGGGCTACGATGTTTTTGTAGAGAAGGGAGGTTTTGAGTCGCTTGGATCAATGCTTGTCGGCAGAAAACTTGGGAATCCTGTTTTAGTTATTTGTGACGAGAATGTAGATATTTATTTGGGGAAAAGGGCATTGGAAATATTAATAAAAGTGGGTTATTCTGCGAAAAAAATAGTTATTCCGGCAGGTGAAAAATATAAAACAATTGAGACAATTTCCCAATTGTGGAGTGGGATGTTAGTGGCTGGGTTTGACCGAAAAAGTACCGTAATTGCTTTGGGGGGCGGTGTAGTAGGAGATCTCGCTGGTTTTGCAGCATCCACCTTTATGCGTGGTTGCCCGTGGGTTGTAATTCCGACAACCCTTTTATCAATGGTTGATGCTAGTATGGGCGTTTGAATTTTGATGCACAAAA
>CAIMZS010000399.1 GCA_903846015.1 uncultured Anaerolineae bacterium
CCAAAGTGACCCCGATTGGGAAGCTGTAATACCCTTATCAGCCGTGCCATTCATACCATATGACAGATAAGACGTAGTTGCAGTTGGCATCTTCGAGATGCTTTTTTGTGGTTAAAGAGCGGGTGGTAAAACTACGGAAAAGAGCGTTTTCTCGCGTATTTTGGTTTCTTGGGACGCGGTGTTAGGCACTTTTTTGTTGTAAAGGGATAAGGTTTTGGGCTAAATCATTTATTGATGCACGAACGACTTGCCAACTTATAAGACAGGTATCCATATCTGGACTTGCACCTTCTTTTAGTTGCTGAGCTGGGTGAACCAAATTCCTAAACTCGCGTAATGAATGTGAAAATCGCTTTACGTCAATTCCAAGCCAGCCTATTTCATGTGCAACATCTATCATCTGACTTAATTTCCACTCGCTGATAGGCTTGGATTTACCCGTTTTTAAATCTTTTGGACAGGAAATAGCACGATATGCTTTTTCCGGAAATTTAGTTAATGCCCAAGATAATACGCCTTCTAACAAACTCCCCATCATAATGATTGATGCGAGATAGGCATGACCTTGAATACATTTTTCATTTTCATCCCATCGGCTTATTAGTAAATTGCTAAACTCTGTCTCCATTCCAAGCGCATTGAAATCTGGACATTCTAATATTATGGCATCTGCATTGGGATTTAAGGGGCGGGACAAACGAGGCTCAATTTGAGTGATTACTGGCTTTACACCCTTAAGTTCAACATTTAGTCCTTCAGGATTCAGGATTTCATTTAAGCATTTAAGTGCAAATTGAATTTGGTCAAAATTACCTTTATAGGTTTTGGGCGATGCTAACGCTAACACCACTTGTTGCAATTCTTGTTCAGAGCATACATTCAAGCAATCTATAACCCACCGCTTTCTAGTTGTTCCATCGTGTTTAAACTGTGATAAGCCCGCATTTTCAAAAAATCGCGTTAAATTTATACCACTACGGTATTCTGGTGCGAAAGACCCATTATCTCCACAAATAAATTCAGCTAATCTTTCGAGCAAAAATCCATCCACGTTTAATATTCCTGTTGTTGCAAAGAAGGTGGCTAACGAGACTGTCGAAAAACCCTTTCCCCGCAGGCCGAATGGCCAGCCAACTGCTCGCCCAGCCCGCCTTGGGTGCAAAATGTGGTCTCGACAGGCGAATCTGCCGCCTGGGGGCTACTACAACGCCCCAAATGTGTAGATTTTTCCGATATTGTGCACCACCGCGAACAAGCTCCATTGTACATCCACCTTGGATTTTGAGCGCAGGGTGAATCGGTTCATGTGTTTGTGAACACAAATATTCGCAAACACAGGTTCGACTATTGCCAGCCGCCTGGCGTAAATTTTTTTGCCTTCCGCACTGTCTATTTTGGCCTTCATCTCATCCAGTACATTGGGCTCCGGCTCATTTACTTGCACCGAGAGATACCGGCGCGAGGTGGTTGGTTTGCTCAGGCACCTCGCCCGGATAGGACACTCGGCGCAATCTTCCGGTCGGGCATGGTAGATGTCATACAGACGATGACGATTGCGCTGGTTGCGGGCATGGCAGGTCAGTTCCTTGCCCTGAGGGCAGAGGTAGACTTGCCGGACAGCATCGAATTTGAAATCTTCCACGGAGAACGGCTCCAGCTTTTTCTCCTGGCGCTGCCTGCCATGAATGCCATCTTTGAAGCGATCCTGATCGGCAAAACGCTCATCCCGCTTGCGGAACTGGATGTCTGGAATGTAAGCCTCCAGGCCTTCTGATTTGCAGAACGTCAGGCTCTCAAAGCTGTGATAGTTGCTGTCAGCCGTCAGTTGCTTGCCCTGGAAGAAGTTTTGTGGTTTGCCCAGGATGCCCAGATTCTCCTTGGCGCCTTTGACCATTGGTTCCAGGTTTTCATGATCTTGGAAACTGAAAGCCTCTACCGCCAGGATAACCTGGTGCTTGGAATCGACCAGCGCCTGGGCGTTGTAGCCCTGGACGACTCCGTGCGAGGTGGGCATTTTCACCGATTCGTTATCCACGACATTACTTTGGATCTCC
>CAIMZS010000400.1 GCA_903846015.1 uncultured Anaerolineae bacterium
CCCGGACACCATCGGCGACAAAAACAAGATTACCCCATCCCGTCCGAGAACCGGGATTACTACAGAACGAATCCGAAAAGATCGGGCTGAATTTCCCAAGAGCGTCTTTGAGCGGCGATACGATGGTTGGAATGTCTTGATCAGACGAAAAGAAATCCAAATCTACCGATCGCCGGTGTCCCAGTTGCAATGCCAGCGCTGTGCCCCCTGCAAGATAAAAATGTTCCCCAATCGCAGTGGTGGAAAAAGTTAACAGCACCTGCCGCATGGCAGGTGTGATGGTGAACCAATGTAATTCTTCCTCGCTCATGCCCCGATTCCCAGGAAGAGTTTCCAAAAGGAAAGGTGTGGCTCGGGCAAACCAAAGCTGCCCCATTGCAGCACCCATTCTCGGATCTGTTCACGCGAATAGTTCTTGAACAGCCAGCGTAATTCTTCACGAGAGCCAAAGCGCGGTGTCCGCTCGATGATCGTGGCAGAATCGCGCTGTTGGTCGAGCTGGGCCAGAGAATATTCTTTAAAAAAAGGAGCCAGTGTTTTCGGAATGGGTTGCATCAATAAAAGTATTGCACAATGCGGAGCAGCATGTGCCTGAAGGTAGGCGGGTTGGCGGTCGTGGAGCAGGCGGGGTTGGGATGATGAAATTGGGAATAATGGGCCTGTCAATAATCTTTTGGTATTCAGAAATCAATAAGTTGCGTGGGAAAAGCGCAAGACAGACTAAAAGTTCAGGATATTTTTAAGAAACCCAGCCAGGCTGTCCAAAATATCCTTGTTGGAATTCATTTCATTAGCAACCAGGTTCATATCCGCATCCATTGGCTCCCAAAACTGGGATCGAAATTGGCGCATCATTGAATCCTGCCAGTATTCTTTGTTATCAAGCTGGTCGCGCAGCATCCTGCGTAGAAGGTTTGGTTGAATGTCATCAGGCATAAAATATTCTCCTGCAGGCTTGCTTAATCCATGAAATCAGTGAGCGGGAACCAGGTGGAGCGCACTGGTTCCCAATGTTCGGCCAGGGAGTCTATGCGACGGTAGATCATGCAGCTTTCCGTCTGCGGGTTAATGTGTATTCCAAACACTTGTACCAAGGCGGGGTCCGGGATGCCCACGTTTTTCAACCATTCATCTGAGCATTGTAGGTGACCACCGTAAGCGCGAGTTAACATTTGTCCGAAGGGTTTTTCTGCAGCGCTGGTCTTAACTTCCGCAACGATATATTTCCCGTTCCTTTTTTTGCCGCTCAACAAGTCTACACCCTGGGCTGTAGCAACCGCCGAGATGGTGACACCCGTGTGTTCCGATAAAATCCTGGCAGCCACGCGTTCACCGTGCTTGCCCATCAGATGGTTTAATTGTCCGCTTCTCTTGTTTAGAAGAACGGGCAACAAGGATATTAATACAGCTTCAAGGTCATTTTCGTTGAAAGCCTGCCAGTCGTCTGGCGATTTCTTTTCATTCAATTCAGCCGTTGGGAAGTCATTGTAACCGGATGAGACTGAAGATGATGCGCCGCTGCTGGCTGTACCGCCCGGCAGTGGTTGACCGCTTCTCTCAAACTCTTTCAGAGCTTCCTGCCGCTGCTGCAGCCAGAAACGGGCAGCGGGAACACGCCTGCCCTGGTTGGCGCGCACCTGATTAGCTTTTAGCAAGAACTGCTGCCTGGCGTTATCCAGTTTTTGTTTTTGTTCCTGTGTTTTTCTAAGCTGCTCCTGGTGCTTATCCAAGCGGAGCTTTGTTTCCTTTATATTCGTTTCGAGTTTTTGTTTCTGCTGCTTCAAGCTGGTTTCCTGTTTGGTCAGGTCGTCCTGCTGCTTCTTCAATTCCTGAGTGCGTATCTTTGCCTGGGAAATTTCGTGGTTAACACCAGGGATTTGTGCGCATGCGCCCATTCAGCCCTCCATTCGATTATTTCTTTTTGCTTCCAGAACTATTAATATTCTTCCCGGTCGGTTTTCCTGAACCACCTTGATTCTTCTGGGTAGCAGCAGCAGCCATTGCTTCTGCATCGCGTTGTTTTTCAGCACTACAGGCTTTCTGGGTGCTGCCCAGTTTGCTCTCCAGGGCTTTTGTTTGTTTCGCCTGAGCTTCTGTTTCGGTCTTGTTTTTTTCAAGGCTTTCCGTGCATTTTTTTAGTTCGCCCTGTACTTTGTTCAGTTCATGCGTATAAGTGTTCAGCTGGGCAGTGACAGCGCGTATCCAGCCGTTTTGCTGGTTGATCGAATCGTTAATGTGACTGTCGGCCCGTTTGTAAGCATCTTCCTGACCCACGAGAGCCCGCTCGATCTTCTGCTGGGAAACCAATAAATCTGTTTCAAACATGTGCAAGTAAGCCAATTCTTTTTGCGGGTTTGCCATGGCGACTACCTTTTTTCAAGTTGTTTCAGCGCGGCA
>CAIMZS010000401.1 GCA_903846015.1 uncultured Anaerolineae bacterium
ACCAAACTTATGCAAAGGAATTTAATCCGGTGAAGTTCAACGCCGATGATTGGGTGAAGGCTGCGAAGAACGCTGGTATGAAATACATTGTTATCACCTCCAAGCATCACGACGGTTTTGCGATGTTTGAAACCAAGGCCAGTCCGTGGAACATTGTGCAGGCGTCGCCCTATGGCAAAGACCCGCTAAAAGATCTCGCTGCTGCCTGCAGGAAATATGGCATCAAACTCGGGTTTTATTACTCGCAGGCACAGGATTGGAACAATGGAGGTTCCGCTGCAGGAGGTAAATGGGACAAGGCGCAGGAGCGCGATATGGATGATTACATTGATAAAATTGCTGTACCCCAGGTGAAGGAGATTTGCTCCAACTACGGCGAGTTTCCTGTTATCATCTGGTGGGACACGCCTGCGAGCATGAATGAGGAACGGGCTGCCAAACTTTACAATGCTGTCCACGCGCTTCGGCCGAACATTATTATGAACAATCGGCTGCTCAAAAGTGGTGGCAATCTTTTCAACGGCGACACAGAGACGCCTGAGCAGTTCATCCCAGCCGGAGGCTTTCCCGGACGCGATTGGGAAACCTGCATGACAATGAATGGCACCTGGGGCTTCAAAAAAGATGACGACAATTGGAAATCAACAGAGATGCTCGTCCGCAACCTTTGCGACATCGCCAGCAAAGGCGGTAATTACCTGCTCAACGTCGGACCGACCAGCGAAGGTCTCATCCCTCAGCCAAGTCTTGAACGGCTCGCGGAGATCGGCCAATGGATGAAGGTGAATGGCGAGGCAATCTATGGCACCGGTCCGACACCATTTGGCGCTGAGGCTGGCAAATTCAGCGAAACTGAAAAGGACAAAAACGGTAAGCCAAAGTTCATAGCCGACTGGAATTGGCGCGCGACAACCAAACCGGGGAAAATTTATCTCATGATCTTCAATTGGCCGGCGACCGGCAAGTTTGAACTGGCCGGTATGCGGAGCAAAGTCACCAAAGCCAGTTTACTGGCTAATCATCAAAATTTGAAGATCGGGCAAAATGACACTGGCGTAACTATTTCATTGCCGGAACGGGCTCCGGATCCTATTGCCTCAGTTGTCTGTCTTGAAATCGCTGATCAGGTTTCCAAGTAATTAAAAAAACATCAATGAAATAAGTCGCCTTCAAACCCGGCATACTCCGTGAAACACATGATGTTAAGTCATTGAATATGTGTACGATGGCATTATGTGTTTTGGTTTCGTCAATAATCGGCAAGTGAACAACACATGAGTGTCAGACACCTCATTATGCCTTTATGAATACCGAATATTTTCTGAGGTAATCATAAAGCGAATATAAAAAATGGATGAAAAGATTTTCGATCGAAGAGCATTAATGCAAAAAAGAAAGGAGCTACAGTCATGTCTAGAAAGTTTTACTCAATATCGCGTTTGAAGGGACTGTTTTACGGTTTGGTAAGCATAGGCATCGTAGCGACTCCTGTGGTCGCCCAAATTAAACCGGACCTGTCAGTGGAGCGTGGGCCGGCCTTGGCCAACGGGATCTCTGCTCTCGCCAGCGACAATTATAAGCAATTGGTGGCCGGCAACGGTGATGCCTCCGTGATGTGGACGGGTAGTGGAGGAAACTACACCCTATATTTTGGGAAAGCCGATTTTTGGGGCGTCGTACGCGGAAACTTCACGGGTGCGGGGAACCTTCAACTTGAGTGCGATGAGTTCAAGAACCATCAGGACTTTTCGGCCTATCAGAACCTTGGTCCTGCCACGATCACCACTCATTCGAAAAGCGGCAAGGCGGAGCTTAATACGACCACATGGGTGGCTTACCCGGAAAACCTGATCGTTACCGAACTGACCAATTCGGGGAGCACTCCAATTCATTGTCGAACACGGCTCAATAACGCGCTGTTAAGCGAGATCGCTCTCCCTTGCCGCGGCTCAGATATCCATTCAACGTGGCAGATTGTCTCTCCGGACCTGGTCGAGTTTGAGCTGGGCAACAAGCCAAAGGAAAAGGTGGCGAATGGACAAAAAGAAACGCAACCAACCCCAACCCATTTCTCGGGGCGCATTGCCGGTGTACAAATCACTTCCCCTGAATATCCCCAAGTCCCTTTTTTAAGTTGGAATCCTCAGACGCTCATCGTGAAAAACGGCTCAATCAAGATCGAACCCAGCGAGCATGGCGACGCCGTTCAATTCCCGCCGGAGGGAAATCAGCGGTTTAATTTCCCAGTAGGGGAAATGCCTGAATCAGCCTTCACATTCACAGCGTGGATCAATCCAGGCGAATTCGCCGCAGATCAAACCATCTTTTCCGGAGTGGCTACCGAAACGAATAAATACCCTTACTTCCGCGGGTTTCTTGTGCATCTGCTCAACGGCGTTCCCGAAGTCCGCTGGAACTACTTTACTGCAACTGGAACTGCGCAGCTTCACGAGGGGCAATGGAGTGAAATCAAGGCTGTATATGAAAAACAATTGCTCACACTCTATGTTAACGGCAAGCAGGTTGCCCAGGGCGACAATCCGCCCGCTGAGGCGCAAATGGGCTGGGACAAGTGCACTTTGAGAACCGGCGACCCGCAGCTTCCCTTCAACGGATGCGCCCCCAAAGCCATGCTTCGCCAAAGCCTTTGCGGTGCGGTGCCCGAAGTATCTGGCCAGAGCTTGAATTTCACTGTGGAACCGGGCCGGACAGTGTCCCTGCTCGTTTCTCTGGTTAGCGACCGCAACACGCCAGACTACGAGAAGGTTGCCGGAAAACTCTGTCGTTCCTCCTCGGAGGAGCTTGCCCGGCTCCAGGACGCCCATGCCACCTGGTGGCACAACTTTTGGGGCAAATCGTTCATTGAATTTCCCGACAAGGCGGTCATGGCCAACTGGTATGGATCGCTCTACGCGCTGGCCTGCTGCAGCCGGGCCGATTGTCCCCCGCCGGGTTTATGGTACAATTTCGTCCGTGGCATGAATTGCGGCTGGCAGGGCGATTATACCCTCAATTACAACTTCCAGGCGCCCTTCTGGGCAGGGTTGTCCGCCAACCACTTTGAGCTAACTGACAACTACGACCCGGTTCTGATGGACCACATAGGCAGGGGCCGCTCGATCGCCAGGAACGCCTGGCGGATGAGTTCCATGCGTTTTCCTTCTTCCCTGAAAGAGTTCATCGCCCAACGATCCCTGCCTGAACCCAATCCGAACCCTGCTGCCTACAAGGGGATTTACCTGTACTGCCACCTCATTCCGCTTCCAGGATGGAGCAGCGATCTCGCTACCTTTCACAACCAAAAAAGCTCCGCCCTATTCTGCGCGGTCAATATGGTGATGCGCTGGAGGCTTACCCGCGATCTCAGGTATGCCGAAAAAGTCTATCCTTTTCTCAAGGGAACGGCAGAGTTTTGGGACGATTATCTGGTCTTAAAAGACGGGCGCTACGTTTCTTTGAAGGATGCCGTTGCCGAACGCAGTGGCGATAACACCAATCCGGCCACCACCATCAGTTTCCTCAGACTTCTTTACCCCAGTCTCCTGGAAATCAGCCAAAAGCTGAGTAAGGATACCGAGTTTCGTCCCAAGTGGCAGGACATCATGGCCAGGCTCAGCACCTTTACCTATGTTCCTGCTTCGTCTATTTCCTCCTTGCAGTCGGTTTCTCCAGATATTCTCAAAGATAAGATGGTCATCCGGGACTGCGAAGACAGTGGGCCTGATTTTCCCCAGTCTGCTTACAACGAGTACCATAATCAAAAAACACGTGGTTCCAGTCCGGGGATGAGCTGTGTTCAAACTATCTTTCCCGGCTGGTCTTTTGGGCTGGAAAGCGCTCCTCAGGAACGGGAGGCTGCACTTAATACCGTGACCTTCGCCGCTCAATGGTTCGATAACAATAATTGCTGCAACTTTTATTCCGATGCAGCAATCGCAGGCTATGACCCCAGGAAAATCCTGAAAAATCTGGACGCCTTAATAGCCAACTACCAGCGCGATGACTTTACTTTTGAAACACGCGGCGGAGGCACCGAGGATGTCGCCATCGTCCCATGCGCACTCCATAACATGTTTTTGCAGAGTCATCAACAGTACATTCACCTCTTTCCCAATTGGCCTAAAGAAATGGACGCCTCGTTTGGCGATTTGCCAGCCTGCGGAGGATTTACCATCAGCAGCAAGCAGACAGGAGGGAAGATTCTATATGTTCAGGTTCACAGCACCGCCGGGGAAGTCTGTCGGATGGCAAATCCCTGGCCGGACAAGAAGGTCCAGGTGGTTTCAACGCTCAACCCGACCGTCCAGTTTGCCGGAACAACGATCAGCCGCAAAACCCAAGTTGGGGAGATTTTGACGCTCACTCCTATAAAACATCCAAATGAACAATCGAAATTTTAATCAGTCTTTTAGAAAATTTTATTCAGTGTCGCGTTTAACTCCGGAAAGTTGGATGATGCCAAGCTTTTTGTGATGCAACAATTCAAGGGAATTTATCTTATGAAAAAATAGTCAGTCGAATCCATTCTTTGTTCAAACATGAAACACACTGTTCAACCATGAAACACACCCTTACACTCCTCACTGCCCTGCTGCAGGCGCCGTTGGCGGTCCTATACGCAGCCAACGCGCCTAAGCCAGCCACCAGGCCCAACGTGCTGCTTCTGTTTGCAGACCAGCATAATGCCGACTTCATGGGCTGTGCTGGTCACCCGATCGTCAAAACCCCCAACCTTGATCAGTTGGCTGCCAAAGGGGTGCGCTTCAGCCGCGCCTATTGCCAGGATGCGATCTGCGTGCCTTCCCGCACTGCGCTGATGACCGGTCTGTACCCACGCACCACTGGCTGCCTGGATAACGGGGATTCACCCGTGTCCCAGGCTAAGCTGTA
>CAIMZS010000402.1 GCA_903846015.1 uncultured Anaerolineae bacterium
CCCACATCTGCTTCTGATCTGTTGCCAGCAGTTAAGATTCCTGGCAAAGTTCACCATCTCCCTCCCACTATTTGGAAAAAAATGGTTGGTGATTCACATATTCCACTTGATAAGGCCATTGAGCGCACTAGAGATTTCTTTTTTAGAGAGCAGTTGCCTGATGGTTATTGGTGGGCAGAACTTGAATCAAACGTAACTATAACATCAGAATACATAATGCTGTTTCATCTTCTTGGTATGGTTGACAAGTTGCGCGAACGTAAAATGGCTCATTATATTTTAAGTAAACAGACGACAGAAGGAGCCTGGTCGCTCTGGTATGGAGGCCCCGGGGACCTTTCAACAACGGTTGAGGCTTATTTTGCGCTCAAATTGGCTGGGTACGCCGCTGGCGATCCTGCCATGTGCAAAGCCCGCGAATTTATCCTTAGTGAAGGGGGGATTCTCAATACCCGTGTTTTTACCAAAGTTTTTTTGGCATTATTTGGTGAATTTTCATGGCTGGGCGTCCCATCAATGCCGATAGAGCTAATGATGCTTCCGGATTGGGCTTATTTCAATATCTACGAATTCTCCAGTTGGTCACGAGCTACAATTATTCCACTTTCAGTTGTTATGTCGGAAAAACCGGTCAGAAAGCTTCCTCCCCGATCCAGGGTTCAGGAGCTTTTCGTCCGACCGCCCCGTCCAAGTGATTATACATTTTCACGCCATGACGGTATTTTAAGCTGGAAAAACTTTTTTATAGGTGTCGATCACCTGATTAAGATTTATGAAATGTCACCTATTCGCCCATTTAAAAATAAATCGGTTGCTATTGCAGAGCAGTGGATACTGGACCATCAGGAATCAAGTGGCGATTGGGGTGGTATTCAGCCGGCTATGCTCAATTCAATTCTTGCGTTGCATTGCCTTGGATATGCAAATGATCACCCTGTCGTTGTGAACGGACTGGAAGCACTTGCTAATTTTTGTATTGAGGATAAAGACAGCCTAGTACTGCAGTCGTGCGTTTCTCCCGTGTGGGACACTGCACTGGTCTTAGTTGCAATGCAGGAATCGGGTGTTCCAATTGACCATCCATCACTTGTAAAATCCGCTCAGTGGCTTCTGGACAGAGAGGTTCGTTTCAAAGGGGACTGGTGGATAAAATCTCCTGAACTTGAACCAGGCGGTTGGGCGTTTGAATTTTTAAACGACTGGTATCCTGATGTCGATGATTCCGGTTTCGTTATGCTGGCCATTAAAGACATCAAGGTGCGCGATAAAAAACAGAAAGATCAGGCAATCAAGCGCGGCATTGCCTGTGGTGGCACGTTTGAATACGATATCGACTATACCGTTGATCAACTGGAAAACTGCCCCGGTCACCGAGTGGGGCTTTGTTACCCCGTCAGTTTCGAACTCTTTCGTTCTTCTCGCTGGCCCGCTTTTCTGCTTGATATCATGCCTGCCGGTGCGGGTCGTCGCGTATGGCTCCGTCGTTTAGGAATTGCCGATGGGGTTGAAGCCGATTGGGAACTGCTCCGAAAAGGGGC
>CAIMZS010000403.1 GCA_903846015.1 uncultured Anaerolineae bacterium
TGAGGGGATTGCCACGTCGCGGAGAGCACGTTCCTCGCAATGACAGTGGCGAGGGGATTGCCACGTCACGGAGAGCACGTTCCTCCGCAATGACAGTGGTGAGGGGATTGCCACGTCACGGAGAGCACGTTCATCCGCAATGACAGTGGCGAGGGGATTGCCACGTCACGGAGAGCACGTTCCTCCGCTAGCCCGGATTAATTTTCCAAAAAATTGCACCGCACCCAAAGCTGTTGTCAGTCGCTCCTGAATATTGACACTATAATATAACAGTGTTATTATAGCTATGTTACTATTCAGAAAGGTTCAACTATGACCGAATATTCCATCCAGGAATTGGCTGATCAGACCAGCCTGCCTCGTCGTACCATCCACTTTTATGTCCAACAGGGTTTGCTGCCACCCCCGGATGGCGCAGGGGTGGGAACGCGCTATTTTGAAAACCACCTGTTGTGCCTGCTGCTCATCCCGCTGCTTAAGCGCAAGGGGTTGAAGTTGGATGAAATCCGCGCGCGATTGAAAGGGTTGGATGAAACTGCCCTGCGCGCGCTCTACCAACAGGTCAATGAGCCGGTCATGCTTGCGCCCGTCTTCCTGCCCACCAGTCAATCTTTTGCCCACTACCAGCTTCCCGCCGGGATGACGCTGACCGTTCCCGCCACGCTGACACCCCTGGAGCGCAAAAAACTGGCTGAACTGCTCGTTGTTATCAGCGAACTTTACTCAGATGGAATGATCGCTTAGGAATGAAAGGGAAAACTATGACTACTGAACTGTCAATTTTGCCTGTGCTGCAGCTTTCAGGTGACATCGAAAGTCCGCTACCATTGGAGAGCAGCGCTGTTCATGCTCGTATCACCGGGCTGGTCGCTCTCGTCACTATCAGCCAACGATTTCGCAACCCGCTGACCAGCAAAGCCGATCTGGAATATCTATTCCCCTTGCCCCAGGATGCCGCTGTGACGGCTTTTGAGTTGTGCGTGGGCGAACGGACCATCCGCGCCAGCATACAGGAAATTAAACAGGCCCGCCAGCAATACGCTGATGCGCGCCGACTGGGTAAACACGCCAGCCTGCTTGAAGGTCGGCGCCCCAACCTGTTCTCTCTGCAGCTCGCCAACATTCAACCGGGAGAATTTATCCTGGCGGTAACCACCTATCAGCAGCGCCTGGGTTTGCTGGAAGGCTGCTGCGAATTCGTTTTCCCGATGGGTCTGACCCCCAAATACCACCGTCCAGACCAGCCAGATGAAGCCAGCGGCACTGACGCGCCGCTTACAGGTGATGTCGCTCAGGTGGGTGCTGTCGAAATCAGCGTGCAGGTTGAAACCGGTTTGCCCAGCGACGACCCAACCAGCCCAACCCACCCGCTGATCATCTCGCACCCAGCCAATCCTAAGCAAGATCCAGGGTTATTGCAACCCCGAACCAGCCAGGCAGATCATGTACCAAGCTCTATTTTCCTTGTGACTCTCGACGGCGTTCATCTGCCTGACCACGATTTTGTCCTGCGCTGGCGATTGGAAGGCGCAGATATACAATTCCCATCCTGGCGCACACTGATAGAGCGGCTGCCGGTCTCCGCAACCCAGCCTCGAGCGTTGACAGGGATGGGCGGTTATTTTTTTGCCACCTTCATTCCGCCTGCGCCGGATGCTGCCGCACCTTCCACGCCGCGCGAGTATGTTTTTGTGCTCGACCGTTCTGGTTCGATGAGCGGGGGGCCTATTCAACAGGCCATCAACGCGCTGCGCGCCTGTTTGCGTTCGCTCAACTCGCAGGATACATATTCGATCTTGTTATTTGACGACCAGTTGGAATGGTTAACCCCTTCGACACTCGTTACCCAGGCAGCGATTGATCTGACCGATGTGCGCCTGGGGCATGTTGATGGGCGCGGAGGCACAGAGATCCTGCCAGCGCTCGAAACCGCTCTGTCGCGGGCGCTCGACCCACTGCGCTCCCGCCAGGTGGTTTTTCTGACGGATGGCGCAGTCTCTGCCGAAGAGCAAATCTTGAAACAGGTGCGCGCGATCATAGGCGCGGCGCGTCTCTTCACCTTTGGTGTTGGACCGTCAGTCAACCGTTCTTTTCTGCGCCAGTTGGCCCGTATCGGGCGTGGTGAAGCTACCTTCATCGGTGCGAATGAGGATATTGAAGAAGCTATTTTACGCTTTCAGGATCGGATTGCCTTCCCGCTGCTAACCAACGTCAGCTTGCGGGCCGAAGGCTGTCAGATCTGGGATGTCTACCCTGAGCAACTGCCCGACCTGTACGCCGGGCAACCCCTGGAAGTGGTTGGGCGTTACGCCACAGCGGGCGCAAGTATTTTGCCCGCCAGCCTGGTGGTGCAGGGTGAAAGAGCGGGTGTGCCGCTGGAAATGCGTTCCCTGTTAGCGACCAGTGCCCCGGACCCGGCTGTGTTAATGCATCTTTGGGCGCGCGCCCGTGTGAATGATTTGATTGAACAGGCTGACCTGGGGTTAAAACCCGAACATGCCGCCCGCGCCGAGATCATCGCGCTGGCAATCGATGCAGCGCTGCTGACGAAGTACACCGCCTTCCTGGCAGTCGACAATGATTCATCTGTACAATTGGGCAAGTCTCACTTTATTCGGGTCGCCCATCCTGTGCCTGAAGGGTTGGAGTTGGAAGGATTTATGGAGCCGAAGGCTGCTGCCCGAATGATAGCCCAACCTGCACCGATGTCGTCCGCACATTACCTTAGCTCTGAGGTGAATGAGAACCCACTCGAAAAGCTCGATCTTTCGGTGCGTACATTCAATTTGCTCAAGCGCAATGGGTTTACTACGGTTGATGATGCCGCCGATTTGCTTTACCAGTACGATGCTGGTGCTGTCATAGCAATTAATGGTTTTGGCAAAAAAGCTCTCGAAGAATTGCGCGAGAAAACGCGCAAGTTTAGCCCATACCTGCCCACGCGTGCTTCGCGGCCAGCGTCCCCTGAAGTTGTTTCGGAACCAAAACCAGCTTCCATCGACGTAGCGACCATCCTGCGCGAACTGGTTCGCACGCAGCGATTGGATGGTTCCTGGAATAATGACGTTGAGATTACATCTGCTGCGCTGCTGGCTTTTGTTCGCAGAGGCCAAACCTCGCAGAAAGGTTTCTATCGCAAGCAAGTCCAACGTATTTTCGAGTGGCTGGCTCAAGCCAGCGCGGGTGGTTTTGCGGCTTTCCTGCGCGCCCTGGCTCTGCGCGAATTGGCGGATTCCACCCAAAAACAAGGGCACATCAGCGCGGGTGAACAGGCACTGGCGGATTTGCCCGCTCCAAGCGACAGCCTGCAAAAAGAGGTTATCAAAATGCTTTCGGCCCAATCTATCCGTGCCACACCTCACGAACTCGTCAGAAGCCTGGATGAGTTGCGCCTGGTCGTTGTTACTCGCGCCCCTTGCGCCAATGTAGTGGTCTTCCTGGTGGATCATGATCTTGGCCGTGCGCTGGTGGCTGGTCTGGTAATTTAGATCCAGAAAACTCATTTCAGGCAAGACCAGGGTTCTTCCCCGATTATGTATTCGTCAGGAAATGGGCAGACAGAAACCCGGGTTCACGCAAAGTCGCCTTGTGCTGCGTGTCTGAACCGACTTGCGCTGGAACCGGGACTATCGTCTCGTGCTGGAACCGGGACTATCGCCTCGTGCTGGAACCGGGACTATCGTCTCGTGCTGGAACCGGGACTATCGTAGAAAGGTTGTTGGTATCTATAAACATAACTCAAACAAAATCCAATGTTAGCGGCCAACCAATTAAGTATAATGAAAGGAGGAAATTCCCTTGTGCGGAGTAGTCAGCATCGATTACATGTCCTTGAAGAGCTGATAAAACATTGAAAAAACATTCTGTTGAGATGATCCCGTCTTTTGCGCGGGATGGCTGCCGCCTGGAGTCAGTAAAATGATTAGAATTATCA
>CAIMZS010000404.1 GCA_903846015.1 uncultured Anaerolineae bacterium
ATGAAGACTGGATTACAAATTGCACAGCAAGTCAAAGAACAATTGGTAGAACTTACCCACTTTAAAGCAGATACGATCTCTGCAATCTCTAAGGATGAGCAAGGCTGGCATATTCTTGTTGAAATGATCGAGATGAAGCGCATCCCGGAAGCTACGGATATGTTGGCTACCTATGAAACCCTGACGAACGAGGAAGGCGTCATGCTCAGCTTCCGTCGTATTCGCCGATATTTGCGCGAACAAATTATGCAAAACGAAGACTAGAGAGGAAAAAAACCATGTCAAAACAAAAAGCAAGCACCGTGCATGAATCTGTCAGTACCTCTTTGCTTTCCCTGGCAATGACGCTGGAGAAACTGGGAAAGGTACACCAGGCCCTCAGCCCTTACCTGAAAATCATCGAAAAATATCCAGACACGCCCGAAGTGCCCCTCGCCATCGAAAAAGTATTGGCGATTGCTGATGGCATGCGCCTGCGGGGACAATTCCATGTCGCCATGCGCGTGTATGATCGACTCGAATCCGCATCTTTCGTTGCGCATGAAGAATAAATCGTCTACGGCGCTCGAATGCCCGATCAATCTCTTTCCTCGACAGGAATCTGAAATCGCCGGGCTGACCCAGTCATTAAACCAGGAGCGCGGCGCGGCCGGAAAAGCGGCCTACGCCCAAGCCCTGGTGGACGCGGTAAAGGTGCTCGTAGACTGCCAGTCTTTTGACCAGGAAAATAATAATTGCAGTTTGTGTCAAAGTATTTCACAGTTACGTTTGAAGACTTACAACCTGGTAGTCAAGGCCGGAAGAATCAGCCGATCCTGACTCAGGAGGAAAAATCATGACCGATCAGCGTATGCAGCATTCCACCCAGGGCAGCAGTCTGGCTGATATCTTGGAACGCGTACTCGATAAGGGTATCGTGATCGCTGGAGATATTACTATCAGCCTGGTGGGTGTTGAATTACTTAACATCAAAGTTCGCTTGTTAATCGCTTCAGTTGATAAGGCCATGGAAATGGGTATCAATTGGTGGGAAAGCGATCCTTATTTGACCACCCGCGCCAACCAGATTGAAGATGAAAACCGGATATTACGTGAGCGCTTGGATCGCCTGGAAGCCAGGTTGGGAGCGTCGGCATGAGCGCCGGAGGGATATCCAGCCCAAGGCAGACCACAGATGTAATTTGTGGCTTTTGTGGTGGCCGTGGGCAAGACCCCTTTGGTTTGATGTCACCCCTGGCCACATGCCAGGTGTGTGGTGGGGCGGGGAAGCACCAGCTTGTCCTTCCAGTTGCCTCCTGCGCATTTTGCCATGCAAGCGGGGTATATCCTCATTCCCACTTAACCTGTACAAGTTGTAATGGCGTGGGCATGGTAACTGTTTCAACGGAAGCCGTTGCCTGCCCGGCTTGTGCTGGAACAGGCCGAGCTTCTGCTGCCGGATGGCCGGATAGCCCTCTTCCCTGCAGTTATTGCTCGGGCAAGGGAACAGTCAGCAAAGCACAGGCCGCTCTCCGCGGAGTTGAAAATGGCTAATACCGAAGAGCAGTTTTCTTTGCGCGTGGCGGAAGCTCCACAAAAAGATGTGGGGCGCGGCCTGGTACGTATCGACCCACAGGATTTGAGCCGCCTGGGTGTTGGGATTGGGGATGTGATCGAAATTTCTGGGAAGCGCATCACCGTGGCGCGCGCCATGCCGGCTTACCCGGAACAGCGCGGTCAAAACCTGATCCAGATGGATGGTATGCTGCGCGCCAATGCCCAGACGGGGTTGGATGAGCGCGTCAGTGTGCGTTTGGTAACCGTGCAGCCGGCTCGCAGCATTGTCTTGATCTCCACAAAGCCCCAGGTCGAAGTGCGCCCGGCCTCAGCGCGCAAAACTCGCGAGCCTGAACGCGGCACCCGGGTTACCGAAGGACGTTACCTGGCGCGTTTGATGGATGGTATTCCGGTGATCGTCAAGGACCAGGTGCGAGTGGATCTGTTTGGCACCCGCGCCCAGACCTATACTGTGGCTGAGACGACCCCAACCGGCGCGGTGCTGATTGGGCCTAACACTGTTATTCGTGTATCCGAAGCGAGCGCGGATGGTTCGGCCAAGCACGAGCGCGGTGCCATTACCTACGAAGATATCGGCGGGCTTCACCGTGTCATCCGGCGAATCCGTGAAATGATCGAATTGCCATTGCGCTACCCGGAGGTTTTTGAACGCCTGGGCATTGATCCTCCCAAGGGTGTGTTGCTGCACGGCCCGCCTGGCTGTGGAAAGACCCTTATCGCCCGCGCGGTGGCGCACGAGACCAGCGCTTACTTTATCCACATCAACGGCCCGGAAATTGTGGACAAATATTATGGCGCCTCGGAAGCGAACCTGAGAAACTTTTTTGAAGACGCCCGCAGCCATGCCCCAGCCATCATCTTTATTGATGAGATTGACGCGCTGGCGCCCAAGCGGGAAGAGATGAGCGGTGACCGCCAGGTGGAGCGCCGCGTGGTGGCCCAGCTTCTGGCCTTGATGGATGGGCTGGAATCACGCGGCAATGTGATCGTGATCGCTGCCACGAATATTCCCAACACCCTGGATTCTGCCCTGCGCCGGCCGGGTCGCTTTGACCGTGAGATTGCCATTGGCGTTCCAGACCGTGACAGTCGCCGGGAGATCATTGAGGTACATTCCCGCGGAATGCCATTGGCCCAGGACGTTGAGTTGGATCGCCTGGCCAATATTACCCACGGTTTCGTTGGTGCCGACCTGGAAGCGCTCTGCCGTGAAGCCGCCATGAGCGCCTTGCGCCGGCTGATGCCCGATATCGATTTTGCCCAGGCCAGTATTCCCTACGATCAGTTAATGGCCCTGGAAGTGACCCCATCCGACTTTGGCAATGCCTTGGCAGAGGTGGAACCGTCCGCCATCCGTGAAGTCTTCACCGAAATTCCGGATGTGAAATGGGACGACGTGGGCGGGCTGGTTGAAATCAAAAAACTGCTCATCGAGGCAGTCGAGTGGCCGATCCATCACACGCAGCTCTTTGCCCATGTTGGCGTGCGCCCTCCCAAGGGGATCATGTTGTATGGGCCTCCCGGCACGGGGAAAACCCTGCTGGCCAAGGCTGCCGCTCACCAGAGCGAAGCAAACTTTATCTCGGTCAAGGGTCCCCAACTCCTTAGCATGTGGGTGGGTGAATCCGAACGCGCCGTGCGAGAGGTCTTTCACAAGGCCCGCCAGGCAGCTCCCTGTATCATCTTTTTCGATGAGATTGAAGCCCTGGCTCCTCAGCGCGGCGGTGGCAGCGATTCCCAGGTGACCGAACGGGTCGTCAGCCAGTTTTTGACCGAGTTGGATGGCATTGAAGAGCTAAAGGGTGTTGTGGTGCTGGCTGCCACCAACCGCCTGGACCGGATTGACCCGGCCTTGCTGCGCCCTGGCCGCTTCGACTTTCTGATTGAACTACCCATGCCGGATGTGACCACCCGCCTGGATATCCTGCGCATCCACACCCGGGAAATGCCCCTGGCGGCTGATGTTGACCTGGGAGCCTTGGCTGGGGTGACCGAAGGGATGACTGGCGCCGACCTGGAAGGTTTGTGTCACCGGGCTGCGCTGCAGGCCATTCGCGAACACCTTGACAGACTGGGTTCCACCGATAAGGCCGGGTCTGGTCAGAAGAATATTTCAGTGACCGGTTTGAGTGTCAGTGCCGCGCATTTCACCCTCGCACTGACAAATCGGGAAAGGTAGGCATACTTTGGTAAAAGCAAGTGGCTCTGGATTATACGTTTACGCCATTGTCCCAACCGGGGATCAGGTTATTTTTGACGTGGTCGGTGTCGATACGAATAATGATGAGGTTTTTACCATCCCTTATCATGCCGTTCCAGCTAGCTTGCTGGAAGACGGGGCCGAATCATCGCCCCAACCGCTCGCTGCGGTAGTCAGCGCCAGCGCCCTGCCGGATTATCGCGGCCTGACTCGCCCGGAAGCGGCTGCCTACCTGGTGGCACACCAAAGAGTGGTGGAGACCGTCATGCGCGGGTTTCCAACCTTGCCAGTCAAGTTTGGGACCGTCCTGGCTGGTGAGCGCCAGGTGACCACGCTGCTGGCCCAGGGTGAATCTCTGTTTAATTCTGCCCTGAAAAAATACGGCAACCGGGTGCAAATGGAAGTGATCGTTCTGTGGAATGTTGAGTACGTTTTTCAACAAATAGCCATCGATGAAACCGTCCAGCAGGCGAAATTAAAGTTGGAAAATTGCTCGCCCGAAGAAAAACTACCCAACAGGATCGCGATCGGAAAACTGGTGCAGACCATTCTCAATAACCGGCGCGCCAAACTGAGCGCCGAGATCCTGCCAGTATTGCAGAATATTGCCAAGGAAACTATGGTCAACCCGCTCATGGATGACAGCATGGTACTGAATTCGGCGTTGCTTCTGGATGAGAAGGGTTGTAAGGCTCTGGATCAAACTCTTGAAGTACTGGATGCTTCTTTTGAAGGCCGCGGTTATACCGGCAGCGCTTCAATGGTATTTCGCCGTGTCGGACCGCTGCCCCCATATAGTTTTACCACCATCGATGTTCAACCCTTGTCGGTTGACGCCGTGGGAGCAGCCCGCCAGTTGTTAGGCCTGGAAGAAAGCCCAACACTTAAAGAGATGCAGCGTGCATACCATCGTGAAGTGACTAAACTGCATCCCGATCTGCATCCCGAACTATCCGGGGATGATGCCGGAATGACGAGAATTTCACAGGCATATCGTCTACTTAGCGATTACGCTGAAAGCCGGCCCGCAGGAATGAAGGCTGCCCGCTGCGACCTTAGCCGGGAAGCCATTTCGCAGGCCATGCTCATCTCGATCCAACGACCGGATCATTTATCCCAGGCAGTCTGAGCGCATGCTGCCCAAACGCCCTTCTTTTATGAGCGTACCTGAAACCAGGTTGTTATTTTTTGGTGGGAAGGGTGGAGTTGGGAAAACCACCCTGGCTGCTGCAACCGCCCTGCATTGGGCCGGACAAGATGCTCAAAAAAAGATCCTGATTGCTTCCACAGATCCGGCCCACTCACTTGGCGATAGTTTGAACCAGTCCATCGGTGATACAATCACGCCAGTCGCGCAGATGCCAAATCTGTTTGCACTGGAGTTTGATTCAGCCAGCCGCCTGGAGAAGTTCAGGCAAAAATATGACGTTGTAATGAAGAAAATCCTGGATCGCGGCACCTATTTCGATCTGGAAGATATTGCCCAATTCTTCGATCTTTCCTTGCCGGGTTTGGATGAGCTGATGGCGGTCATCGAGATCGCCGGGATCGTGCGAGATCGGGAGTACGACCTGGTCATCCTGGATACTGCTCCCACAGGTCATACTTTGCGCATGCTTTCCCTGCCACACTTGATGGAGCATTGGATCGAGGTGCTGGACTTGATGCTGGCAAAGCATCGTTACATGGTATCCACATTTGGAAAGTATCATTTGGATGATACTGACGCATTCCTGAACTTGATGAGGGCCAATCTGGCGCAGCTTGAGACCGTTTTGCGCGATCCCATTGCGACTGCATTTGTGCCTGTGATGATTCCCGAAACCATGTGCATCGAGGAAACCGGCAGGCTGATGGATGGGCTGAAAGCCTTGCATATTCGGGTGGCTACCATCCTTGTTAATCGCGTCGTTATGCCATCTGTCTGCCAGTTCTGTGCTGAACGATACCGCGAGCAGGGAATTTACCTGGCTGAAATCCAGAGAAAATTCCCCAGCCTGCAAATGCTAAAAATACCCTTGTTATCTCATGAGGCGCGCGGGCAGGCCGATCTGCTTGATATCGGTCGGATGCTGCGCGGGGAAGCGCCCGGTTTTTTGCCGGGTTTTGAACCTGCCGCCGGCTCATCCATCGCGCTGCAGCACCCCTCCTTACCGGGCACGCTGCTGCCAACACGCCTGATCCTTTTTGGCGGGAAGGGCGGGGTCGGTAAAACCACGATCGCCACCGCCACCGCAATTTTCCTGGCCTCCACGCTGCCCGGCAAAACACTGTTATTTTCCACAGACCCGGCCCATTCTCTCTCAGACAGCCTGGCCCAGCAAATCGGAAATAAGGTGACCCAGGTCAATGGCGTTCCGCAGCTGTTTGCCATCGAAATGAACTCGACCGATCTGCTGGACGACTTTAATCGAACCTATGTGGAAGAGATGGATGAAGTCTTTAATTCCTTCTTGTCCGGCACCTTCAGTATCGAGTTCGACCGTCAGGTTATGGCAGAGTTGGTATCGTTGACACCGCCTGGGCTGGATGAATTGATGGCCTTGATGAAGATCATGGAATTTATTGATACGGGCCAGTTTGATCACTATGTGCTTGACCTGGCCCCCACCGGGCACGCTTTGCGTTTTTTGGAAACACCCATCATCGTGCGCCAGTGGTTCATTACTTTCTTCAAGCTGCTTCTAAAATACCAGGGCATCGCCTCCTTGCACAAAGCCGCCGAGTTACTACGCCAGGAGTCAAAACAACTGCGCAAGGTTCAGCAATATTTGCTTGATCCTGGACAATGCCAGTTCGTTACAGTCACGATTGCTGAGGCCATGGCGGTATTGGAAACGAAACGCCTGCTGAAACGCCTGGCTGAACTCAAGATTTCGTGCAACCTGGTGGTGACCAACATGCTTGCCCCCGCCAACGACTGCCCATTTTGCGCAACGCTGCGTGCTGGGCAACAAACGTACCTGGATGAAATCGACGGTTTGCTGCCTGGGAGGCTCCATTTAAACCTTCAACCTGCGGCCATCCAGGGGTTTGAAAAATTAACTCTGGTCGTTAATGAACTATTCGGAGGTCAGGATGATTGATGATCCCTCGAGCACTTTTCAGAATTTACCGCTGCAAATCCCCGACGAAGTGATTGAGGAAATCTATCGTCAGGCCTGGATCGAAGCTCTGGCTGAGGCCAGGCAGCTTCTCAAGCAAAGGATGGTGCAAGCCATCCTTGACCGGACGCTTGCCTCAAGCCCCGGCCTTTTTGGATCGCTTCCCGAACAAACCAGCCCTGCTGTTCCCGACCTGGGCTCTTCTGTTGTGGGGGGCAGCCCCGTCGAGTCATTGGAGCCTGTCGCTGTTAAACAGACAGCCAGTTTTGAGGCTCAACCTGCCAGCCCCGCACTTGACCAATCCATGCCGGAGATGGATGCGCAAAAAATCCAGGCCGAGATTGAGAGCATCCGTCAAAAACTCATTCAAAACAAGCAGATCCTGCAGCAGATCAAAAGCCCTCCAGTTCCGCTGGTGGGTGCAGAACCGCTCGCCAGCGCAAAACTGCCGGAGCTGACTGCAACTGGCACGGGATATTATGTCTACTGTGTGAGATCCAATCATGCGCCAGTCCCTGATCTGCCGAAAGAAGGGATTGACCCGGCTTATCCACTCTATACCATTACCGGGCCGACGCTTCTGGCAGTTGTCAGCCAGGTTAGCCTGCAAGAATATGGTGAAAATGTGCTTGACCTTAACTTGCACAACCCTGTCTGGCTGGAATCCAGGGCGCGCCGCCATCAAGACTTGCTTGAGCAACTGTGTTCAGGCGGTAATATCGTCCCACTCAGATTCTGCACCATCTTCCTGAGCCAGGCTCGCGTGGATGAAATGCTGGCGCTTCACGAGGATGATTTCATAAAAGCGATCGAACATCTTGCCGGGAAGCGTGAATGGGGAGTTAAGGCATATTACAACAAGGATGTGCTGTCCAAGCATATCGAAGCGACCAATGAAACTGTGCTCAAGCTGAAGGCCAACGAAACCGGAAAGTCCAGCGGGCAGGCTTATTTCACTCGCAAGAAATTGGCCCAGACCACTCTGGATGAGGTGGAACATGCCAGTGATGCCTGTGCCCAGGACAGTCACAACCGGCTTTCTGCATGGGCTGTCGCTACTTCCTTGCTGAGCGTGCAAACCAGGGAAGTCTCTGGCAAGCAGGAAGAAATGGTTTTCAATGGGGCCTACCTGATCGATAATGATAAGATAGATCTGTTCAGGGCCGAGCTCGAAAAGCTGGGCAGCGAATATGGCCCGGGCGGTTTTTCCTACGATTTTACCGGCCCATGGCCCCCGTATAATTTTGTCAACCTGAACCAGGATGAAAGGCCGCAAGAATGAGTGAAAGGGTAGCCAAAGAGAAAGAGATAGTCCTGATCGATCTGCTCGACCGAATTCTCTACAAAGGTGTCATCCTTACCGGGGATGTCACCATCTCCGTCGCCAACGTGGACCTTGTCTATCTGGGTTTGAAAGTGCTATTAACTTCGGTGGATAAGGCCGAGGAGATGCGCGCCCGCGCGGCCCAGGGTATTGTCGGGCATGAGATGCCCAAAATGATGCCGAAATGATCTATGTATATGCGATTATCGACCAACCTGGTTCCGTCCTGCCCGCCCTGCCCGGATTGGATAATGCTCTCCTGGCGGAGGTGGTCTACCAGGATATTGCAGGAATCTATACCCAGGTTCCTGCCGGAAAAGAAACGATACCACCAGCAACCAGTGAAGAAAACTTGTGGAAGCATGAAGCGATTCTGGAAGCTCTGATGCCTGCTCATGCGGTGCTTCCGCTGCGTTTTGGCGCGACTTTCGCCAGTGTCCCGTTATTTGTCTCCCTGCTGCAGGATAGGTACGCCTCTTTTTATGCCAACCTGTGTCGTGTCCGGGGCTGCGTGGAGCTTAGCTTGCGCATGAATTGGCCCAAAGAGATCAGCAGTGCCGCCGTCAAGCTTCAAACATCCGGTCAGGCTGCCCCCATCAGTGGGAAGGATTACATACAGTCCTTATTAAAGGCCAGGCAGCAAGAGCAAGATCTTCGCACCCAGATCGAGATTCACACTGGTGAAATCTTGAGCAGCCTGGACCGGCTTTCATCCGAACATACCCGTGAGATATCCCTGACCCCTCATCCAGGTCTTAAAGCGGCTTATCTGATTGACC
>CAIMZS010000405.1 GCA_903846015.1 uncultured Anaerolineae bacterium
CCATTGAAAAGCAACCACTTTGACTTCAATTGCCTGGGGATCAACTGCCCTTACTTGTCGCAAGTTGTCTGCGCCGATAATCCCAAGCGCAATAACTATGATTAGTGGAATAGCAGTCCAGGTTATTTCAAGAGCGGTATTCCCTTCAAAATGCTGCCCATCACTTTCGTCACCTTCTTTTCTTCGAAAAACAACCAGGCTATATCCAAGCGGAACCATGATGAGGGCAAAGAAAAACGAAATCAACTTAACCTCAAGATCAAATAACCAGTCTATCGGTATCGATTGTGCACTGGCTTCGGCAGGCATTAGACCAAGCGAATTTAATCCAATGTATGTCAACCAAGCCACCACGGCTACCAACACAACGATAATCACAAAATGGCGTAGATTCTGCATAAGCTAACTCCTAAAAATAAATTTTATGGTTTCATTAAACGCCAGGGGTCATTAAGCCAGTTTTCTGCCTGCGCTGGAGTTAATGTTCGACGATCATAAATTACTACCTGCCCTGATTCCTGTAACGAAACCAGCATTATCTGCATAGGGGTTTTACCAGTAACAAAACGATTAAGAAATTCGTCGCGATTAATTGTTTTATCATCAAAATCGACAATTACCAGATCTGGCTCGTATGTATCCAGTGCCGAAAGAGCTTCCGCCATAGACGCAGGAGTTGCAATAATTGACGCCTTTCCATTCCAGCGCGCCGCATACATTTTACGCAGGCCTTCACGGAACAGAGGGTTTGCAGAAACAAGCAGCACTCGTCTTGGTAGGTTAGGCACATCAGTCATAAGATAACACTCTCATTAATGCATAATAAAACTGAGATAATTTACCAAAATATCCCTGTTTTGTCATCAATATAACCTTGAACTAAGGGGGATTTCAGATCAAAAAGCGGGTGATTTCATAATCACCCGCTTTTTGATCTGAACAACAACCCAATGATTTTATATCAAATCCATTTGCGCCGCCCTGGCAACGGCCTCAGCGCGGTTATTGACTTCCATCTTTTCAAGAATATGACGAATATGGGTTTTGACCGTATTCTCAGAAATAAATAATATATTTGCTACTTGCGAGGTGGTTTGTCCACGCGCCAGACATTTAAGAACTTCAACCTCTCGATCACTAAGCAAACCTTTGTTGCGATCCGATTGGGACCGGCGTACTGCTTGAAGCACTTTGGCTGTGATCTCTGGAGAAAGTACAGAATTCCCAATTGAAACTTGCAGAATAGTATTACGTAATGTTTCGGGCTCTGTATTTTTTAATACATAGCCATTAGCCCCACCAACGATCGCGCCAATCAAGTCATCATCGTTTTGGGAGATGGTAAGCATTAATACTTTCTGCTCCGGATGTTTTTTACGAATCGCAGCCAGAGTCTGAATTCCATCGAGCACGGGCATATTAATATCGAGAAGAACGATATCGGGCCGAACACTTTCAATCAATTCAAGAGCATCCTGTCCGTTGGATGCATCCCCAACAATATGAAATTCATCCATCTCTTCCAATAAACCTATCAAACCACGCCGGAATAAGGCGTGGTCATCCACGACAACAAGCCGAATTTGGCTCATGTTTGCTCCTTTACAACCAATGGCATGCTTATGGAAACAACCGTTCCAATCCCTGGTTGGCTGGTAATTTGGAAGTCAGCTCCAATACTATCTGCACGCTCACGCATACCACGCAGGCCGTAATGTGACTTGCCATCAACACACTCTGGGGAAAACCCACGCCCATTATCCTGTATTTTGATCAGTAACAAATCGTCATTAATGTACCCGAGAATTTTAACATCGTCAGCATAGGCATGTTTTCGTATATTACTTAGCCCTTCCTGTACAATCCGAATAAGCTGAGCCTGAATATTGGCTGGGTACTCGCCAGAAAATTCAGGCACATTTACATTCACTTCTTGACCTGTAGCCTGCTCATAATCGCTGGCAACCTGGCAAATCCAATCGCGGAAGTTATTGGTAGGTACTCGGCGCAAATTTTCAATAGCCTGGCGAGCATCGATATAAGCATCAGAAAGGGTACGATAGTTAGCCTGCAGCGTTTCCCTTAACTTATCTGTGTCACCACGCGCTAAATAATTTTGCATTTGGGCTGCCTGGATTTTAAGGAAAGCCAAGGTTTGAGAAAGCCCATCATGTATTTCGCGTGCGAGGCGGGTACGCTCATCCACTACCGCCTGGTATTCGACTTGAACTATCAGCCGGGCATTCTGAATAAGCAACGCAGCCTGACCTGCCAGAGTTTCGAGCAATACCTGATGGTGTTGGCCAAACCCCTGATTTGATGTTGAACCTAAAACCAGCACACCAGCTGGTTCTTCACCCCGCCATACAAGCGGGACAGCAAGCAATGCTTTCCACTTTTCCTTTTTATTCAGTACAACGTTTTCCAAAGATAAACTCTGTCCAGATGTTAGCACGCTTTTCCAAATTCCTTCCAAAAATGGCAAGTCTGGCACCCAACCTTCAATATTTCCATCGTTCCGCCCGCAGGAGAAAAGTTGCGGCGCAGGGTTCATTTGTCCTGGTACCCACCCTGGTAAATAAAACAAAGCAAAATCTACACCCAATACATCTCGAACACTTTCAAGCAAGCTATTTAATAAAATGGACAAGTCCGATTTTGGCGAAATCACACGCTGCAGGTAGAGAAGAGCAGCCACTTCCTGATCACGACTCCGCAAATTTTCGAGTGCCTGGCCGGCGGATTGAATTATTTCCCTGAATCTTGTGATAGCATCATCATCAAGGATCTCACTCTTATCGTTATAGAAATTGAAAATGCCTGCTTCCCTGCCTGCATTTATAATGGGAAAACAGTGGATATGGCTGGGTAAACCAATTTCGGAAGAAAGTAGAATGCAACCTGCCTCGCTATGCAAAGCCAGACAATTTTTACAAATTTGACGGGTCTCAGGCAGTGAAAGCCGCTGTTCTGAAGACTGGTGTGCTGGTAAAGGTACTTTACCTGACACCAAAGCCGGAAGTGGACGGCCCCATTCATCGTATGGGACAAAAGACGCACCAACAACAGGAAATAGCTGCATACCAGCTTGCATGGTTATTTCCAAAATTTCCTTTTCTGAATGCGCTTGCAATAATTTACCAAGTGCACTCAAAGATAAATGTAACCGCGCTTGTTCCAATTCCAATTGTTTGCCAGTTTGAAGTAATTGCTGGCTTCGAGATACCCTTTGCAATGAAAGCCGCAGCCAGAAATCCAAAACTGCGGTTAACACAATTGCCGTGAAAAAGGCAATTAACCCTGAAACCAGCAAGCTCCAAGATGCAGCGGTATACAAGTAAAAACTAAACACCAGAAACAGCGTCGCGGTTGTTGCAAGGCGGCCTCTAACTAAATCATCATCCATGGTGATGTTATTCCTTGAGCGCAGCCAAAACCTGCGTACTGTGAGCGGCAGGCTTTACATCCGAAAAAACCTTCTTTACTTTGCCATCTGGAGCAATTACGAATGTAGTACGCATAACGCCCATGTATTCTTTACCCATAAATTTTTTCTGTCCCCATACACCATATAATTCACTCACATCATGCTGTTCATCCGCCAGTAGCGGAAATGGAAGTTGAAATTTTTGTTTAAATTTTGCGTGTGACTTTGGGGAATCTGGACTCACTCCTAAAATAGTGACACCAGCCTCAACATAAGCGGAATAATCATCGCGAAAATTACATGCTTCTGTTGTACAACCAGGAGTATCATCCTTGGGATAAAAATAAAGAATCAGGCTCTGACCACGATAATCGGAAAGACGTCTGGAGGCACCTGTATCATCCATAAGAATAAAATCTGGGGCAAGAATACCGACTGAAATTGACATAAATAGATCCTCCTACCAAAATTATAACCGTCTTTCATTTTCAATTTCCCGCGTGACTTGGAAATTCCCAATACCTTATAAAATTCGGTTGAAAATTGGAATATGAATTATCACAGTAAACAAATCGGTGTGAATGAGTAGCAGACCATTTCTACACGCTAATTTACAACAGCTTTGCTTCCTTCAAAACCATTTCGAGCGCATCGACAGTTACTGGTTTAAGCAGAAAGTCCCTTGCCCCATTCTTCATGGCCTGCTGTCTGGTTTGAGGTTGATCATCAGATGTACAAATAAATACTGGAATATTAGCCAGGTGTGGCTCCCGCTTGATATAACTTAATATTTCAAAACCGCTTACGCCAGGCATGTTAATATCCAAAATGATCATATCAGGTGTTTCTTTGTTAAGTATGCTCATTCCTGGGCCAGGACCATAAGCTGCATATGCCTGAATACCCAAAGCAATCAAGACCCTGACCATTGAATCTGCTGTCAACCGATTGTCATCCAAAACAAGAGCCTTCACCATATTACACCTCCGCTATAACTGTCCCCATACCATCCGTATTGTACCCAGGCAGCGACTTAACAGAATTTTGGAATAATTGAGATTTTAATATCTCAAATAATGGGGCAAGTAAATCACTCTCAGAAAACTTTCCAGGAATGATAAGGTCATATCGTTCGTGAAAAAGTGGTATGAAATCTAACTCGAGCGCCTTCGCAGCAGCAGGAATACCCATGCCACAATCCGCACGTCCCGATGCAACAGCAGCTGCGACACCCAAATGAGTGTATTCTTCATCATCGTAACCCTTTATTTTGAAAGGGTCTATCCCCATTAAGTTCAAGTGATAATCAAATAAAACCCTCGTCCCAGCGCCACGCTGTCGATTGATAAAAGTCAGCTGGTTCTTTTCCAGATCAGACAAAGATTTAACCCCTTTTGGGTTTCCAGCTTTTACAATCAATCCCTGTAATCGATGAACAAATCCTACCACCTTAACACGCAAATCCGGAAGATAATCTCGTATGTAGCGCAAGTTGTAATCACCTGTATCAGGGTCTAACAAATGGGAACCAGCCAGGTGAGCTTCTCCACGCTTTAAAGCAACAAGCCCTCCCTGAGACCCAACATTCGCCGAAACTAATCTGCGACCATTCTCAGAGAGAAATTGTGCCAGCAGATCTAATATTACATCATGTGAACCAATGCAAAAGATGGTTTGTGCAATCTCTGCTTGCGAACGCATCATGTGGACGGTTACCCGTTCTCCGCTTTCCACCCCTTGTACGCCCCTGGGAAGTATCACCAACCCATCAGCGCGCACTAGTGACGTAATTACACCCGCTCCACGAGAAATCGGCGCAGCGATCAATTTTTCTTCCACTTTTCCAACAACTACGCGAATATAGTCATCGTCACCAGCGGGTGAAACTGTTTTGCGAGTCATCTGCGCGGTCAAAACCGGAAGAAGCATTGGGGGGCGCCCCAACCACCTTGCGATCAATGGTTCGGCAAAAATATCTACTGTAAGCGCGGCTGAAACCGGATATCCTGGGACACCAATGACTGGAATCCTTCTTTTTTTCTGATTGCCTCCATCCAACGCTTGGCTTTCAACTTGATCAATCAAACCAAGTATTACCGGATGCCCAGGCCGAACAGCTACACCATGTACCAACAACTGACCCAATTTTTCCACTACACGTGAAGAAAAATCTTCGCTACCGGCTGATGAGCCAGCATTAATTAATATAAGATCACTAAATTGTGCGGCTTCAGTAACACGAGCACAAATGATTTCGAAATTATCCACAGAAATTGGCAAGCGTATCGGTTCGGCACCCATTGCTTTCACTTGGGCTGCGATAACCAATGAATTGTATTCAAGAATATCACCAGGTCGCAATTCAGCGCCAAGCGGCACAAGTTCGCTCCCGGTTGGCAATATCCCCACGCGCGGGCGTCTTGCTACTGAAACAGATGTGTGCCCGGAAGCAGCAATTGCGCCCAGATCATACGGACCCAATACATGCCCTGACGGTAGAACCAGTTGAGTGGCAACAATATCCTCACCGAGGGGACGCACATGACTCCAGGGTACCACTGAAGCACGAATTCGAATAATGTCCGGTCTGCGGTTATCAGCAGCCATTTGACCAGCTAAATCGAGTGCTTCAATATTTTCAATTGGAATTACAGCATTTGCCCAATCAGGGAGAGCATCACCAGTATCAACATACTTTGCACTTTCTCCAAGCGGTATCAACACTGGCACGGATGGGATGGCGCCAACAGTCATCTCGGCTCGCACAGCGAACCCATCCATTGCACTGGCATGGTAATGCGGTGATGACTTAATCGCCCAGATTGGATCAGCGAGTACACGACCAAGCGCATTTTCATCCAGGCAAATAGTCTCAGCTGCCAAAACTCGCCAAAGATTCTCATCAATCAAGGCCTTTTCCAGGCAGTTTTTTGCTTCAGCTAAAGGGATATCATGAAGATAAACGGACATACAATGATTATAACGTAGTGGATTGAAATGTTATGCAAAAACCTTCGTTTATTTAATCTTCAAACAATGCAAACCATGTCTTGCCCAAAAAAGTCCCATTTAATGAAGCACAACATAAATATCCAACATGGGAATGGAGTCAATCCATTAAATATACATCCACCACTTCACCTGCACTGATTCCATTCGCATCTGCATGTATCTTAATTAATCCATCCGCCGATGCCAATGTGAATATCAAATTCGATTTTCCAAAAACAGGTTCTGCCAGCCAGCGACTTTCCTTGGCAATCAGCTTCACGGGTTGCCAATCTTCACGCCCTGTTTGTGAAGGCAAATTTACTGTCAACGTGGCTTTTACCGATGGCTTGGGTATTCGATCAATTATCCCCAACAATTTTTCTATCAAAGGCACAACGAATAAATACCCATTTACGAGCGCACTTACCGGATTGCCAGGTAGGCCAATCACTGCCTTACCATCGCACACCCCCAAAATAGTCGGTTTGCCCGGTTTTGTGTTAATACCATGCACGAGAACTCCCGGTTTACCCAGCGTAGCTATCACACCTGCAGTTAAATCGCGAATACTGGCAGATGACCCAGCGGTAATGATGACTATATCGGTCTCATTCAGTGCTCGCATTGAAATATCTTTTAATTCTTCAAAGCTATCATGAACAATTCCATAAAAGATGGGCTCACCGCCAGCTTTTGAGATCAAAGCCGCGAGAGTATAAGAGTTGATATCTCTTACCTGCCCGGGCTGTGGAAAAATGTGCGGTTCAATAACTTCGTCTCCGCTTGAAATCAAAGCAACCCTCACCCTGCGAATCACCTGCACGCTGGTAATTCCTAATGCCATTAACCCACCGATTTCAGCAGCTCTTATCCTGACGCCTTTTGGAATCACCAATTGATTTTCGGTCACGTCTTCGCCCAGGCGAAGAATATTCTCGCCATTTGCGACAGCACGCTGGATCTCGACCTCGCCGGGTCTCACCACCTGGGTATACTCAAGCATCACAATTGCATCTGTTCCTGCAGGTAACATTCCACCGGTATGAATTAACGCACACTGCCCGGTCTGAACCGAAAAGCTTGGAGCAGCCCCCATCGGAACTTCACCAACAATATTCAAATACCCTGGCATCGACTCACTTGTGCCAAAAGTATCACGCGCTACGACAGCAAAACCATCCACTGTTGAACGCGGAAAAGCTGGCAAGGGATGCGGTGCATAAACACCTACGGCAGTTACTCTCCCTGCTGCAGACACCGCTTCAACTGTTTGAGAAATAACATGATGAAGATTAATGCTTTCAAACATCAAATTCCGGGCATCATCTGGGGCTAAAAGAGTTAAAAATTCAGGCATAATTTTTTCCGAATTAAATTGTTAAAGTACCTATCATCGCAACCAAAACGTGAGCGCAACAAGATAAATAGTAAGAGCATAAATGGCGGTCGCGTTGGCCACAAAAACCGACCAGACTGGTCTTGCCCCATCTGCAAGATTCCTCAATGTGAATATCTGGTAAAAAGCTAGCGGCAAGGTAAGCAACGATGGCCAAACCAGGCCAAATGGAATACCCAGAAATGGGGTGGCGGCAAAAAACAGGTACGCAGCAACCAGCAACAAATTATGCAAGTGAACTGCCCTTTGCCAGGTGATGCTCATTAAAAAACTGCGTCGTTCGTATTTTAAATCATCCGCATAAGCAGGGAAATTAAGCGCAAGAAAGTATGCCAGTGCCAACATAAATGATGGGAAGGTAAAAATAGTTAAACTACGGTTAAAAGTGCCGTATTGTAAAAAGAACGAGATAGATGGGGTTATGGCTGCGAGAATTATGGATTTGGATAATTCACCCAATCCTCGATTCATGAGACGTGTAGGTGGAACTGCATTTGCAATTGCCATTAATACAAGGAGGGTAAAAAGAAAAGTTGTTTCAGCTTGAAAATACCCGCCCCTTTGTAGAAGGAATACCAGAATAGCAGAAACTAAGAGAAAGGTAATACTGATCATCAAAATAATCTGCTGGAGATCCTCTCTTTCCTTCCGGGTTTCGCCAAGGACAATCGGCTCATTGAATGGACGGAAATACTCCACTAACAAATTGGATGCTGCCAATATTAATATTACAACTATACCCCCGAAATATTGAGGCTCTGGGTAAATTGTGGCACCAAGATAGCGAGCAAGACCCAGACCAAGACCATATTCCATCAAGGCAATTACCAATTGAATTGGCCGGGTAAGAGAAAAAATGATCCAACCTTTGGGCATAAATCCTTCTTAAATTACGAGAAGCAAGGTGTAATTAATGATCGGTGATTTCTGTGACTATCACTCGGGTGGGGCAGGCTTATTTCCAACTCCACTTCGCAGATCCCTGGCATGGATCTGGTTATGCCTGTAAACCATCTTTATCATTTCGGTCAGCGTCGTTTCACCAAGGAAAGGGTGGCGCCCCTGCTTGACAAGATCTTTTTCACTCAATGAAGCCACAAACGCAATCATTTGACCCCGAACAGATTTAAATTGCTCAAGCAATTCAAAAGTTGTTAATTGTTGAGTCTTTATCTGCTGATTGGCGTTGAAACGATCAATGTCAAAATCTTCCGGAACACCTGGCCCACCATCTCGAACTTCGGCAAATATTCTCAAAAAACCTTTTTCTGCTGTGACATAGTGAGCAAGCACGTTGCGAATGTTCCAGGCTGCCCCTTCAGTGTAAACGATGGATAGCCATTGCTCCGGCGTTAGCAACGAAAAATACTCATAGGCCTTCTCGCCTTCAATTTTTAATCGATTAGCTAGAAATGCAGCACCTTCAACCAATGAATTTCTCCTTAGAAAATTTATGCTCGAAATACGAAAATATTAATTCCTTATAATAGGGAATAACCGCCATCTACAGTGATTGTTTGACCGGTAATATACTCGTTTTTGAGTAAGAATTCCAGCGCATTTGAAATTTCATTCATAAAAGCAGCACGCTTCAGGGGCACCCGGGTAACCAATCGTTCCCATTCACCAGGCAACATATTTTCAGATTCTAACGCGAGCCCAGGAGCAATGGCATTAACACGCACCTTTGGAGCAAAAGATCGCGCCAGAATTTTTGTCAGGGAGTCTAGCCCAGCTTTGCTGAGAGAATAAGCAGGAAATCCAGTCCACGTCTTCTGGGCGGCGATATCGGAAATATTTACTATTACCCCACCTTGTTCCATCTTTTGATATGCCAATTGTGCACATAAGAATGGGGCGCGCAGGTTCAGGTTGATAACTTCATCAAACTCTGATGCACTCATTATGCGCGCATCAGTAAACGGCATTATTGCAGCCGAATTGATTAACACTTCCAAACCTGAAGCTCTGCTTTCTGGTTGATGTAATATTAAATCAAGACGAGCGAACAAAGAGTTAATTTGTCGCTCATCTTTTAAGTCTGCCTGTATGGGAAAGACGGGTACACCAAGCTCACGAATCTCATTTTCAGTTTTTAAGGCTTTCTCTTCTGACAAATTGTAATGCAGTAATATTCCATACCCTTGCCGAGCAAGGTGAAGAGCTATTTCTCTACCCAAGCGATGAGCAGATCCGGTAACAATGGCAATCGGAAAGTCAAGTGGAACTGAATCCATCGGGTCTGAGCCAAGCATGGATGCATTGTAAATCGTAATGCACAAAACGTACAATAATTTCTAAACTTGAAAGATCAAGAACCAACTATGTCAAAAATTTATTTTCTAAAATAATTGGAGATGAAGAACCAAATATTAGCCGGGCGTTCTGCCAACCGGCGCATAAAATAAGGATACCAGTGTGTTCCAAAGGGAACATATACACGGACAGGGTACCCCCCTTCGGCCAACTTATCTTGTAAATCACGCCGAATGCCGTACAACATCTGAAATTCCACTCCGCCCTTCGATAATCCAACCTTCTCAGCATAGGATTTGGCAAAAGCAATACGCTTTTCATCATGTGATGCGATTGCCGGGATAGGCGGAATACGCCCATCGCTGCTTAACTCGCTATGATGCGTTAATGAAGCATCAATCAGGATGGATGTTAAGGTATCATAATTCGCATCCACATCTGCTTTTTTGGGGAAAGCCAATTCCGGCGGTTCCTTATAAGCACCTTTCACCAGGCGAAAAGTTGTGCCACGTTCAACTAATTCTCGAACATCAGCTTCTGCGCGAATAAGGTATGACTGCACCGCCATACCGACAGTTCCAACTGTGAAACCTCGTCCTAACATTTCGTTATATAAGGCAATTGTGTTATCAGTATATGGTGTATCTTCAATATCGATCCGTACAAAGTTGCCATGCTTTTTTGCGCATTCCAAAATGCGAAAAAGATTAGCCCGGCACACTTCCCCATCCATGCCCATGCCGATTTGGGTCAATTTAATAGAAACGTTCGAGCGGACACCAGCCACCTGGATTTCATTCAAAACAGCAACAATTCCATCAGCAGCGCGATTAGCCTCATCAGCGGTGGTTGTATGTTCCCCAAGTTGATCAAGGGTTGCATTAATACCCTTTTTATTGAGTGCCTTTACCACTTGAATAGCCTCGTCAACCTTTGATCCAGCCACAAAACGTGAAGCCGCTTTCCATGCAAAACCCCAACTAGTGAACAAGGTCTGCGCCCACGCGGCTTTAGAGAGGTAAATCAGAAACGAACGAAACATAATGACCTCTTTTTTTTTGGAATTTTTGATTGTGAAACCATGCTCATTCTACATCAAATACTCAAAGTCTCAAATTACGAATATGTTATACTTTTAACCATAAATCGAAACAAGTAATCACTGACACAACAATTAGGTGACAAATGAACCGTTTTGCTAAATATTCTTGGGGCGTACTCGGCTGGAATGTACTGGTAATTATCTGGGGCGCAATCGTACGCGCCACTGGCTCTGGAGCTGGATGTGGTAATCATTGGCCGAGTTGCAACGGTCAGATCATTCCTACCCCAGAACGAATCCAAACTGTAATCGAGTTTACACACAGGATGATGAGCGGGGGCGCATTGATCCTGGTCCTTATCTTATTGATTTGGGGTTTACGCGACTATCCTAAAGGGAGCCATCAACGCATAGGGGTTGTGGGCTCAGCGATAATAATTATCATTGAAGCTTTGCTTGGCGCAGGGCTCGTTGTATTCCATCTCGTCGAGACTAATTCATCTATTTTTAGAGCTGTGGCAGTCTCGATACATTTGTTAAATACTTTCATCTTGCTCGCTTTTCTAACCTTGAATGCCTGGTGGGCAAGCGGAGGCAAGCCAATATCCCTAAAAAACCAGGGTCCACTGCTAATCAAACTTGCAATTGGTCTTGCAGGCGTTGCACTCATCGGTATGAGTGGTGCGATCACAGCCCTTGGTGATACGCTTTTTCCATCAACTTCTCTCGCCCAAACTTTGGCGGAACAATCTGCCCAGGGAGCACACTTTTTAATTCGGCTGAGGATTTATCACCCAGTTATTGCTATAATGGTTGGGGTTTACACTCTCTACCTTGTACGAAGTCTTAACGAACAGAACAACGATTTAACGAGGAAAAAACTTTCGATGCTGGTGGGAGCATTGATCATCGTCCAATGGGCTGCCGGCATCAGCAACGTAATTCTCCTGGCTCCAGTTTGGATGCAAGTCGTTCACCTTATCCTGGCAGATTCTGTCTGGATTTCCTATGTCCTTTTAACCGGACACACTCTTTCCAAACACTAATCAGGTGACGTCGTGAGAATTTCTCGAGATACTTCCTTTCTTTTACGGTGGGTCTCACTATTATTTATTGCCGCAGCGATCGTATTAACAATGATCGCATTGACAACATATTCACGCGAGCGAGGCAGTTATCTCCCAGGAATGACTATCGCTGGGGTACCTGTAGGAGGACTGGATCCTGTATCTGCATCACAAAGGATTTTACAAACTTATTACGCACCCATAGAAATTCAATATGCAGGCGCGGTCATTCAACTGGACCCCTCTGTAGCTGGCTTCCAAATCGATACAGAATCCATGCTTGCCGCAGCCGATTTACAACGGACTGGTAGTTCGTTTTGGGGCGGGTTTTGGGATTTCTTATGGAATCGCCAAACTGCTACTGCTGACGTTCCTCTCATTTCCACAGTCAGTGAAGAACGTTTACGCGCCTATCTGAAAGATGAAATCGCATCCCGATATGATCAACCTGCTACTGCCGCGGTTCCTCAGCCTGGTCAGGTAACTTTTATTCCAGGTTCTCCTGGCCAGGAACTTGATATTAATCGCGCGGTGATTGTCATCGGAGATGCTTTAAAATCCTCAACCAACCGGACAGTAGGATTAACTTTTCAACGTACCCACCCGGGCCGACCTCCCCTAAAAAACCTGGAAATCTTGATTAAACAAATCATTGACCTGACGCCATTCGATGGCGTGGCGGGCATATATTTGCAAGATTTACAAACCGGGGAAGAAATGCATTTTGGTTACAACCAGAATCAGAATGTATCAGTTGATCCAGATATAGCTTTTACTGCATCAAGTACCATAAAAATCCCCATATTGATATCTGTGTACAAAAATCTAGGCCCCATTCTCGATCAGTCCACGCAGGATCTCATCCTGGAAATGATCACAAAATCTGAAAACCCTGCGTCAGATGCTCTTATGCGCAAAATTAATGAACCTCGAGGTCCATTAATTGTTTCTGAAGACATGAAGACTTTGGGATTGCCTAACACATTTCTGGCCGGATATTTTTTCGATGGCGCACCATTATTACAACAATTTGACACTCCTGGTAATCTACGTGCCGATATTTTTACAAATCCCGATACATATAATCAAACCACCCCATCTGACATAGGAACTCTTTTGGCAGATCTTTACCAGTGCGCCCAAAATGGTGGCGGGGGATTAATTGCTGCTTTTCCAGACAAGATTAACCAGGCAGCCTGCCAACAAATGATCGACTCTCTGAAACGTGATCGCATAGGTGTGCTTATCGAAGCCGGTCTCCCTGAAGGCACACAAATCGCTCATAAACACGGCTGGATCAGCGGACCCAATGGCATTATTCAAAATATATCAGATGCCGCCATTGTTTACACTCCGGGAGGAAATTACGTGCTTACAATTTATATTTATCACCCCATCCAGGCTGTATGGGAGCCGATATCAGGGATGATTGCAAAAATATCAGAGGCGGTTTACAACTATTACAATTTATCCAACTAAACATATTAGGCGCTATCCATCGTCTGCCCTGATTCTTTGGATGCGATAAGCATACTCACTCACGAAACTCATGATCGGGTGGGTATTTTTAACCCAATAGCCAAAAACTGGTAAAAAGGAAAACACGTTCCACCCCGTCAACGTGTATAATTCTATTAATGAGCAATACACTCCCACTCTACCGTTTGCAACAAATCGACAGTCGCCTAAACCAGGTTAATTCACGCCTGGCTACCATAAAATCTATTCTTGAAAACAATGCTGAATTAAAGGCTGCCCTGCTCCAACTGGAAGGAGCAAAATCTGACCAAAGACATGCTGAGCATGTTCTTAAAAACGCCGAATACGAATCATCAAACCAGCGCATTAAACTCGAAATGGCTGAGTCCAGCCTGTACAGCGGACGAATTCAAAACCCAAAAGAATTACAAGATTTACAAAAAGACATCGCATCGCTAAAGCGCCATCTCAGCATTTTAGAAGACCAACAGCTCGAGTTAATGATGTCCGTTGATAGCAGTAACGATGCTCTTGAGAAGACCCAAAAAGAATATGATCTAACTCAGGGAAGAATAGTTAGTGGAAATGCTACACTTCAAAGCGAATACACAACGCTACAAAAGGAAGCTGATAAATTTAATGCCCAACGGCTTGCCGTGCTTCCAGCAATCAGCGAGGCCGATCTAAGCCTGTATAATTCCCTTCGCCAAAAACGGTCTGGCATGGCAGTATCATTAGTAGTCGAAAATGCTTGTGATACCTGTGGATCTTCACTTACCCCCGGTCTTGCCCAATCTGTACGTACTTCCAACCAACTGGTTCTTTGCCCAATGTGCGGCAGAATTTTGTATTCAAACTGACAAAAATAATTGGCGAAATTTTGGTGATCCTATTATGAGATTCCGCTTTGACACTATTTCCTTTTTTATTGGGATGGCAGTTGCAACTGCTGTCTGGTGGGTTATTCTTTTAGCACGGCCAATGCTCGAACAAATTTTAGAGGATGTTCGCAAAAGACAAAAAGAGCATACCCTGCGTGCCAGTTCCGCTATGGAAGATGCCCATCGAAAAATAATATACAAGCAAACACAAGGCATGCATCTGGCAGCATCTCTTTTTGCCTTGGATGATATTGCCGAAGAACCGCAGTTACTGGCGCCTCCAGCCGTTATCGAGCCTCATAGCTCAGGCTACCATCGCGATGTTGTTGAGCAAGCCATTCCCTATCTTCCAAACTACCCGGAATTAGGCATGTTTTACCATGCTCAAACATTGACATTTTCCGAAGCTTTATCTGGCGGAATGCATTTGGTTATTACCGGACAGCCAGGCGCAGGGAAAACTACGGCACTAGCTCATCTCGCATCTAATATAGCAAACCGGGCGTCATCTGTTGAACAATTGCATGAATTCATCCCGTTCTTTATCCACGTTGCAGATCTAGGTCTACCTCTCAATAATCCGAAGAATACTGATGATTTCCTTGCACCAATAATAGAGAAACTTTCACAATCCGCGGGAGTTTTTGACTTGTCCCGCATTCCAGGATTTGTAAATTACTCTTTTTCATCTGGTCGCGCCCTGCTTTTGCTTGATGGCGTGGACGAATTACCCCAATCAGCAGTTCAAGATGTAAGCGCGTACTTACGTGTATTACTTCGGCAATTCTCCAAAATCCGTGTCATCACTACCGGCTCAACCGAATATATTGATGGCATCCTATCACTAGGTTTTACACCCTTGGCGATTATGCCGTGGAATGCAGCCCAACAAGCTCATTTTTTGACCAGGTGGACCGCCCTTTGGAAAAAATTTGTAGCTCCACAACCCTGGGCGCAAACAACTGACGCGCCCTTGGATTCCACCTTACTCAACCGCTGGCTTTCAACCGACAATTTTGGACTCACTCCATTCGAATATACTCTGAAAATTTGGGGTGCTTATGCTGGTGATGCACGCGGAGCCAGCCCGATAGATTCCATTGAAGCCCATATTCGCCGCTTGACCCCTTTGAATACGCCAGAAGAAGCACTCTTTACACTTGGAGCACAGGTCAGCCTGAGTGGTGCTTCTATTTTCGAAAACCGCCGTGCCCGAGAATGGACCAAATCTTTTGAACCAGCAGAACAAATCGAAATAACCAATCAAAGCCATCCTTCACCAGCATCCACTACCCCTCCCGATGATGAAGAAAAAGGCGATATCGTTCCCAATCAAACGACAGGCCCAATAAAACAAAAAAAAGCTGCCCAAACAACCAGCTCAGGGTTGACATCCAGGCTGACAAGTTTAGGTCTATTAGTAGCCCATACAGGTAATCGGCTTCGTTTCTCCAGCCCGGTATTTTTGGGCTACCTGGCCGGAAAAGGGCTCAACAATCCAAGTGCGGCTGAAACCATCCTTGACCAGCCCAGTTGGGCTGGCCAAACTATCACAATGCGCTATCTGGCTGCATTCGGAGATGCCAGCAACGTTATCAATAATCTTCTTTCCAAAGAAGACCACGTTCTCAAGCGTCCCCACATTCTCGCTGGACGTTTATTAAGAGATGCGCCGCGAGACACCCTGTGGCGAAATACTGTCTTAGCAGCTCTTATTCAGCTGATTCAGGATGCTGATAACCCTACAGGCTTGCGCGGACAAGCAATGGTTTCCTTTGCGCTAAGCGGCGACCCCAATGCTGGTGCTCTTTTTCGGCAACTCATGCGTGCACCATCCAACGAACTTCGGCAGTTAGCTGCTCTTGGAGCCGGATTAACACGTGATTCAAAAGCTGTGGAAGCACTTATTAATCTGATCGGCAATTCAGAAGGTGCTGCCCGCCCAGCTGCCTGTCTTGCATTGGTAGAAATCGGCAGCCCTCAAGCTTTAGAAGCCGTTGCTACTACATTGCTTCGTGGCGATGAAGCGTTGCGTGCGAATTCCGCCGAAGCTCTCGCAAATCATCCAACCGAAGGGCAAGAAGCGCTGAAAGAAGGTCTCACCAGTCAGGATATACTAGTTCGCCGCGCTGTTGTTTATGGATTGGCGCGCGTAAATGAACCCTGGGCAATTGAATTACTCGAAAAAGTTCAGCTTGACGATGAACAATGGGTGGTGCGTAACGTTGCGGTAGAACTTCTGACTGCGCGCCAGAACCCCAACCCGCATATTCCGAAAAAGTTAACCGTACCGTCTGAAACCCCGTGGGTAATCGAGATTGCCGGCAAAAACGGCATGGGTGTCATCCCCGGCCAACCAGCAAACGGATATTTTCCTTTTGGCACTAAAAGATCAATCGCGGGAATATTCTAATGCTGCTCTCAATTATCTTAAAAACGCTCCAACCGATGGGGTTTTGGCCGCTTTATATCCTCATCTTTATGGAACAGATACCGATACTAAGGAAACGGTCTTTCAAGTGCTTTCTGAGATGGCCTACTGTGGTAGGTCCTTACCAGCCCCCATGCAATTCGGTCTTGGCTAAAAACAAAGCTGAAATCATTCACAAACGCAATAATAGTTTTCATAATATTATTCCAGAGGAATTCATGTTAATTATCAATGCCACCCTGGTAACTTGGGAAAAGCCGAATAGATTTCTTCCAAACTGGTCTATTAATATTCATAATGGCATTATTTCCGATTTGGGCCCTGAATCTGAGCTAAAACAACGTTACCCAGATGCCGAAATAATTGATGCTGGCGGCCAGCTTGTTCTGCCAGGAAATATTTGCGCGCACACTCATTTCTATGGCACCTTTTCACGCGGTATGGCCATTCCAGGAAACGCTCCTGCCAATTTTTCTCAAATACTGGATAAATTATGGTGGCCGCTTGATAAATCCCTTACCGCAGAAGATGTCCGATATTCAGCGCTAGTTTGCCTGGTTGATGCCATAAAACACGGGACAACCACACTCATTGACCATCACGCCTCCCCCAACTTCATTGACGGCTCGTTAGACGTAATCGCCGAGGCCGTTGAACAATCTGGCCTACGAACTGCCTTATGCTATGAAGTCAGCGACCGGGATGGGGTGGAAAAAGCCAAAGCCGGAATTGCGGAAAATGTTCGCTTTATCAAGTCCATTAAAGGCCGCAGCGACAAACTAGCCGCTACCTTTGGGCTCCATGCTGCCCTTACTCTCTCAGATGATACTCTTGAACGCTGTCGAGCCTCGGTAGGAGTCGATGTGGGTTTCCATACCCATCTTTCCGAGAGTAAAGATGATGGGCGGGAAGTACAAAATAAATCCGGGCTGCGGCCGGTACATTGGTTAAACAAACATGGCATCCTCGGAAAACACTCGATTGCTGCCCACTGCATCCACGTTGATGAGAGCGAAATGGATATATTGGCCCAGACCGGTACTTGGGTCACCCATCAGCCTCGTTCCAATATGAACAATGCTGTCGGGGTTTCGCCCGTAGAAAAAATGCTTAACAAAGGCATCAAAGTCTGCTTGGGAAATGATGGTTTTTCCAATACCATGTGGGAAGAATGGAAAGCTGCCTACCTTGTCCACAAACTGCAAAGCGGCGATCCGCGCAGCATGGGTGGTTATACCGTCACCGATATGGCAATCTATAACAATGCCGCTCTCGCCAATGATCTCTTCCCAGTCGAAGTTGGCATTTTGAAAACCGGCGCTGCAGCCGATCTCATGTTTGTAGATTACGAACCTCCTACTCCACTCACCGAAGGCAACCTGCCATGGCACATTCTTTTTGGCTTCCGGGATAGTATGGTAACTACAACCATCGTTGGCGGGAAAGTGCTCATGAAAGACAGGCAGCTGATTACACTTGATGAAAAAGAAATTGCTGTAAAAGCGCGCGAATTTGCCACACAAGTATGGAACCGATATTCTGAAAAATTTTTATAATGAATCAACAAAATCATATTCTGATAAAGATGAGGACTTCATGTCTGAAATTATAAAGACAATAGCAGTGTTGGGCGGAACGGGCAAAGAAGGAAAAGGACTTGCCTTCCGTTGGGCCAAGGCTGATTACAAAGTTATTATAGGATCTCGGGATGCAGAAAAAGCCCAATCTGCCGCCGCCGAAATAACGAAATTGCTTACTGGTAAAATCGTAGACGGAATGGATAATCTTTCGGCAGCCAAAGCCGCCGCCATTGTCGTGCTAACAGTTCCGTATTCAGCTCACAAATCTACTCTTGAAGCAGTTAAAGATGCGCTTCAGGGGAAAATTCTGGTCGATGTCACAGTTCCACTGGTGCCTCCAAAAGTAACCAGGGTTCAAATGCCCCCGGCTGGTTCTGCAGCCCAGGAGGCTCGTGAAATTCTTGGAGAAGGTGTGGAGGTAGTTGATGCCTTTCAAAGTATTTCTTATGAACATCTTCTGGCTGGGGATGAAGTCCCCTGTGATGTACTCGTCACTGGCTCTTCAAAAGAAGCCAGAATGGAGGTTATCAAACTCGTCGAAGCTGCCGGGCTGATTGGGTGGGATGCTGGACCGATTGAAAACTCAGTAGTTGTCGAAGGTCTGACAAGCCTATTGATCTATATGAATAAACAATACGGTTCCACGCATGCCGGAATCAAGATTACAGGATTGAATAAGATCTAAACCACCAGGTTCAAACCTTATGCCCCTCACC
>CAIMZS010000406.1 GCA_903846015.1 uncultured Anaerolineae bacterium
AGTACCATCACAAATGGTAATACCAATTTACAAAAAACCAAACATGTAAAAAGGAGGGTAAAATGGCGTGGGCGATTGCAATCAATCCATCGGAAATAATTAATGGATTCCATGTTTTAATTCTAAGGCGAATTCCAAAAAAAATCCAACATTGGGAGGTTTAAATGTTCACCTGGACACAAGTTTATACACCTGTCTTTGGAAACGTGCTTCTGTCAGCTTTGGTAGCATCAATACCTGTAATTCTTCTGCTGGGACTTCTTGGGTTCGCCCACTTGAAGGCGCACTGGTGTGCGATTGCGGGGCTTCTGTCTTCGCTTACCATCGCGGTTCTCGTTTATGGAATGCCTACGAAGCTGGCCCTCGCCTCTGCCGGATACGGCGCGGCCTACGGCCTCCTGCCGATCGGATGGATCATCCTTGGCGCGATCTTTGTTTATGACATTACTGTGAAAACGGGTGATTTCGAGGTGGTCAAACATTCGATCTCCGGAATCTCGGATGATCGCCGCATCCAATTGCTTCTTATAGGTTTCAGCTTTGGCGCGTTCATTGAGGGAGCAGCGGGCTTTGGTACGCCGGTAGCCATTTCAGGGGCTATGCTTATCGGTCTGGGGTTCCGTCCCCTAAAGGCTGCGGTCCTGGCTCTTATCGGAAACACCGCCCCGGTTGCTTACGGCGCTCTTGGTATCCCGATCATCACCCTTGCGAAGGTGACCGGGCTTCCTGAAATGGCTCTTAGCCAGATGGTGGGAAGGCAGTTGCCGATATTCTCCCTCATCGTTCCTTTCTGGCTTATATGGGCCATGGCTGGGCGGAAAAAAATGATGGAAGTCTGGCCCGCCTGCCTTACATGCGGACTCAGCTTCGCCATCACGCAGTTTGTCGTTAGCAACTATATGGGACCTTCCCTGGTTGACATTCTTGGTTCCGTGGTTTCTATGGGCTCGACACTTCTTCTGCTGAAATTCTGGAAACCCAAGACAAATTGGCACTTCGATCATGAAACCAAGGAAGGTCGCCAAGCTGATGCTGATGCGCGACCGGATCAATCTTTAGGCCAGGTCGCCAAAGCCTGGATGCCATGGGCTCTTCTTTGCGTGTTCGTGTTCGCATGGGGTTATCCGGCGTTCAAGACATTCCTGAATGGAGGCGCCAAGGGTGCTGAGAACTTCCTGATGGGGGTATCAAGTGTCAATTTTCCAATCCCGTATCTGGACAAAGCAGTCTTGAAAGTTGCGCCTGTCGTGGCCAAAGAGACAGCCGAAGGGGCGGTTTACGTTTTCAACTGGCTATCCGCGACCGGAACAAGCTTAATATTTGTCGGTATCATAAGTGGCCTCCTCCTTGGGCTCTCATTCAGCGAACTTTTCAAGACTTTCCTGAATACGTTGAAGAGGATCCGGATATCGCTCCTGACAATCACTGCAATGCTTGGTCTTGGTTTCACGACTCGTTATTCAGGTCTTGATGCAACTATGGGACTTGCATTTGCGTCAACTGGATTCCTGTTCCCATTCTTTTCGCCACTTCTTGGTTGGCTCGGCGTGGCGCTTACAGGCAGTGATACTTCATCGAACGTTCTCTTCGGTGGGCTTCAGAAAATCAGTGCTGAAGCTCTGGGCATCAATCCGATTCTTTCCTGCGCAGCAAACAGCAGCGGTGGTGTTATGGGTAAAATGATCGACGCTCAAAGCATCGTTGTGGCAGGTGTTGCGACAGGGCAGCAGGGGTCCGAGGGAGAAATTCTTCGTGGTGTTTTCTGGCATAGTATCGCACTGGCCTCTCTGGTTGGTGTTGTTGTTTTCCTGCAGGCTTATGTATTCCCATGGATGATTCCAGTAATTGCAACGACAGTCAAGTAGCATCAGGTACAAGATGCATCAGGGGATGGTCGGAGGGCTTCCCTCCGGCCTGTCCTTTGAGAAAGGTAATACTATCATGAACCCATCATTCGTAAAAGAACTACAAGCTATTGTTGGTGAACCCTATACTCTGTCTGACAGGGAGTCACTGGCGGTTTACGGCTATGATGCGACCCCGGAGCTGGAAAGTAGTCCTGGGGTGGTGCTGTTGCCTGGGACTGCCGATGAAATCGCCCGTATCATGCGCCTGTGCTACGGGGCAGGGGTAAACGTGATCCCGCGTGGTTCCGGCACCAACCTGTCGGGCGGCTCGATCGCCGACAGTCAAGGGGTCGTGGTTCAGACCAGCCGTCTTAACAGGATCATCGAGGTAGATGAGGAAAACCTTACAGCTACGGTGGAACCAGGTGTTATCACCAGCGCCTTGCACCGCGAGGTAGAAGCGCGCGGCCTGTTCTATCCGCCTGATCCTGGCAGCATGAATATCTCCACCATGGGTGGCAATGTAGCCGAGAATTCGGGCGGACTGCGCGGCCTGAAATATGGTGTCACAGCCAATTATGTCATGGGGCTGGAGACAATTCTATCTGATGGAAGCCTGCTTCGTACCGGAGGCAAGGTGGTAAAGGATGTAGCCGGTTACTGTCTCAATCCGCTTCTGGTATCATCCGAAGGGACTCTGGGATTTTTCACCGGCATCACTGTCAAGCTGATTCCAAAACCTCAGGTCAAGACCACCATGCTGGCCCACTTTCCGGAAATGCGTCAGGCGGCGCTGGCGGTCTCGGCCATCATTGCAGCCAAAGTTATTCCCGCCACCCTGGAATTCCTGGACAGGGTCACCATAAAATGCGTTGAGGATTACGCCCACGTCGGGCTGCCGCTGGATGTTGATGCCGTGCTGCTGATTGAGGTTGACGGCCACCCGGTGGTGGTTGCGGAAGAGGCCGCCAGCGTAGAGGCGATCTGCAGAAAGCACCGATGTTCATTCTTTCAGACCGCCAGGGATGCCGATGAAGCACTCAAGTTGGCTACTGCCCGGCGCACTGCGCTCTCGGCTCTGGCGCGCTTGAAACCGACCACCATTCTGGAGGATGCCACCGTGCCGCGCAGTTGTATAGCCGCCATGCTGGAGGTCATTCAAAATTCAGCCAAAAAATACAATCTCACCATCGGCACTTTTGGTCACGCCGGCGACGGCAACCTTCACCCCACATGTCTGACCGACGAGCGGGACAAGGACGAGATCGCCCGCGCCCACAAAGCTTTCGATGAGATATTTGACGCCGCCATATCAATGGGCGGCACCATTACCGGAGAGCATGGCGTGGGGATGGCCAAGAAGAAATACCTGCCAAAGCTGGTGGGAGAATCTGGTATCAGGGTCATGCGGGGCATCAAACATGCATTTGATCCCAAGGGAATACTTAATCCGGGAAAAATATTTTAAAGCTAAGATCACAAAAGAATTATGAATTATGAATGAAAAAACCTCCAGCCTTCACCATTTGCTTTTATTCATCCTTTCCTTTTAGACAGAGGGTTATCATGGATTACGTTAAATTGATAAACTGTATGCGCTGTGGAATGTGCCTTCCCGCTTGTCCCACCTATAAGGAAACTTTCCTTGAAACCGCCTCGCCCCGCGGTCGGGTGGCGCTGGTGCGTAAACTCCAGGATGGCGAACTGGAGCAGTCGGAGCGCCTCCTTGAATATCTTTCGCTCTGTCTGGATTGCCAGGCCTGTGCCTCGGCCTGCCCCTGTGGCGTTAATCCCGGCGAACTGGTGGCCGAGTTTACATGCGAGCGCAAAGATGGGAGTCGGCTCGGCTTCATGGAGGATCTGGTGCTACGCAAACTTCTGCCCCATCCTGACCGGCTTGAAGCATCCATGGCGCCGATGCGCCTCTACCAGCGTACCGGCCTGCAAAAGCTGGTCAGGACGCTTGGTATCCTCAAGATGTTCCCCAAACCGTTGGAGAGGATGGAAGGGCTTCTGCCCAATCTGCCCGAAAGACCGCTGCGCCAGGTCATAAAAGAAGACATGCCAGCCAAAGGGGAGGTGCGTGGAACGGTCGGATTCTTTCTCGGATGCGTTATGAGCCTGATCTTCAGCGATGCCAGTCGCGCTACGATCAAACTGCTTACTTTGCTCGGCTATCGGGTCATTACCCCCAGAAATCAGGTCTGCTGCGGGGCACCCAACATGCTGGCCGGTGATCTGGCAGGTTTGAAAGAAGCCGCACGCAAAAATGTGGATATCTTCGGCGGGTTCGATTTGGACTTCATCATCACAGACTGCGGTGGGTGCGGGGCCGAGCTGAAAAAGTACAGTCATCATCTAAGTAACTCGTCAGTCGCCTCTTTTAGTAACAAGGTGCGGGATATCTCGCAGGTTCTGGCGATGCATGCCGATGAGTTGAAATTGCTCCTCAAGCCACTTCCGATGAAAGTGACCTACCATGACCCATGTCACATTGCTCACTGTCAGGGTATTCGCAGGGAGCCGCGTGACATGCTCAAGCTTGTACCAGGTCTGGAGTACATGGAACTAGAGAATGCAGACGCTTGCTGTGGCAGCGGCGGCACGTACAATATTGCAAAACCGGAGATGGCTGACCTCATCCTGCACCGCAAGCTCGACACCATCCGGGCTACCGGGGCGGATGCGGTGGTTACTGGCAACCCTGGATGTCTGCTGCAGTTGAAAAAGGGTCTGCTGGACCATTTACCGCAGGTCAAGATCATGCACCTGACCGAGTTGCTGGCGCAGAGCATTGATGCCTGAATATCGTTTCAGTTGCAGAGCGGCCAAAAACAGTATAAACGGTCATGGCATGGTCTATGCCGCTACCATGAATGACCAAAATATATAAAACTGGTAGCCAACGCTCTTGTGTCGGCTACGAGAGCGTTTCTCACGCGAACGCGGTAAGGGCGACCGGCCGGTCGCCCCTACTTGTTTCGTGGTTTAAAAGTATTTTCATGGTAAAGATTGGGTTTCATAATAAGGTGATTTCCAACAAAGAATACCCCCATTCGGCCAGGCATTTATCCGTGTATCGCCGCCATCAGGCAACAGTAGGGGCGAATCTTGTATTCGCCC
>CAIMZS010000407.1 GCA_903846015.1 uncultured Anaerolineae bacterium
ATATAGTTTTTCAGATAATGATTTTGCATCGTAGCGGCAACTTTCATTGCTTTTCCTCGCGAAACGACTGAAGTCGTTACTACAAATCCAAATTCTTTTTCTGAAGAGCTATAGTTGATCGCCAATCAATGCAAGAATTATTCTGAATGACTAGAAAAAGCTCGGATTACGCCGCAAAACAGGTCAACTTTTACCTGACCATTCCAGTGAGTCATTTTTATATGGTACCCGGTTCTGCAAGGGCATTGAAGAATATCAATTCATGGAGATGATATGAAACCTCTTTTTGGCGGCATCGAAGGCGGCGGAACCAAGTTTGTTTGCGCAGTGGGCACAGGCCCGGATGACATCCTGGCGGAAGCACGATTTCCGACAACAACGCCCGGCGAAACCATGCAGCGGGCAATTACTTTTTTTCAGCAACAGGAAAATGAACACGGGCGGCTGGCGGCCCTGGGGGTTGGCTGCTTCGGCCCGCTTGACCCTGACCCTGGCTCGCCCAAATTTGGGCAGATTTTACCGACACCCAAACCGGGTTGGACGGGTGCCGAGATTGTTGCTCCGCTTCGGGCAGCTTTCAAACTGCCGATTGGTTTTGACACGGATGTAAACGGAGCAGCGCTCTCGGAGGCGCGCTGGGGTGCGGCTCAGAACTGCGATCCTGTTCTTTACATCACGATTGGAACCGGGATCGGCGGCGGCGCATTGGTGAACGGCAAGCTGCTGCATGGTTTGATCCATCCTGAAATGGGTCATGTTCTTATTCCGCATGATGTGATTGCCGATCCATTCCCCGGCGCTTGCCCATTTCACGGGGACTGCTTTGAGGGGCTGGCTGCCGGCCCCGCCATCGAAAAACGCTGGGGACAGAAGGCGGAAACACTGCCGGTTGAGCATGCCGCCTGGGATTTGGAAGCGCATTACATCGCCCTGGCGCTGACCAATTTCATCTATACGCTTTCTCCGCAGAAGATCGTGATCGGGGGTGGTGTGGCGCAACAGGCGCATATGCTGCCTTTAATTCAGAAAAAGGTTCAGGCGAATCTAAATCATTACGTCCAGTCTGTGAGTATCACCCAAAACATTGGCGACTACATCGTTCTACCCGGTCTTGGGAACCACGCCGGGGTACTTGGCGGGGTCGCCCTGGCGGAACAAGCTCTGCTTTCATAACGCACACCTGACCGCGTGCTAAGACTGAAAATCCGGAAAAGAAAAACCCTTTCACCACGAAGGCCACTAAGAATCACGATAGTCCCGGTTCCGGCATGAGACGAAGGAAGGGCTTTTTAAGAATTTTCTTTCCCGTGGCTGTGCTATAGTTTTTCAGATAATGATTTTGCATGGTAACGGCGACTTTCATTGCTTTTCCTCGCTAAACGACTGAAGTCGTTACTGCAAATCCTAATTCTTTTTCTGAAGAGCTATAGAACGGGCACTAGCGGCATTATGGCAAATATTCTTGCTTTTTGTGCAAGCATTTAACTTTCAAGCTCCCATGAGGGCCAATGTACAAGAAATGCTTTACGATTTTGCCAAGAGCTTTTGCCCATCATTAATGGTAAGGGACAGCCATGAAGATTTTCGTAACCATACTGGCTATGATCACATGCACATTTAATTTATTGTTAGCCGTTGCTCTGCTTTTTCACGAGAATCTCTTTCTCACCTCGACAGCGCAGATTTTGACATTAACAGGTGGGCTTATCGTCACAACATTGGCCAGCGTTGGCTTTATCATTCTGTTTAACCAACGGTCGGTCGCAGAGAGTCTCAATACCAAAGCTAACCTGGACCTGATTTTTACCACCAGCCCAGATGCGGTTTTAATCACACGCATGACTGATGACTGTGTTGTGCGCATCAATGATGGATTTACAAGGCTGACTGGTTACACTCGCGCCAATGTGATTGGCAAGACCAGCCTTGAGATCAATCTGTGGGAAAATCCCGCAGATCGCCATTTCTTAATCGCAGAATTGAACGATAAAGGCTATTGTGATAATCTGGAAGCAATTTTTCAATGCAAAGATGGCAGTAAACTGACCGGCCTTGTATCTGCCAAAATTATTCCGCTCAAAGATGGGCCATACATTTTGGCCGTGACGCGCAACATCACCGAACGCAAGATGGTGGAAAAAGCACTGGATGAGAGCGAGAATAAATTACAAACAATTATTAAAGCCTCTCCGGATGGTATTGTCATTACAAGGATGGACATGACCATTCAATTTGCCACAAAAAGATGTATTTCGATGTGGGGTTATGATTCCGAAAATGAACTGATGGGCAGAGATTTGATCGCGTTTGTCCATTCAAGTTATCAGGAAAAAGCAATATCCATCATTTCCAACTTGATCAATGGCATTTTGACAGGCCCCACCGAATTCCTGGCGGTACGAAAAGATGGAAGCCTTTTTTTTGCCGAAGCAAATGCACAATTATTGCGCGATGCGCGCAATAATCCCTTTGGAATACTATTTATTTTACGCGACATTACCAAGCGGAAGCAGGCGGAAGATACGATGGTAAAGTTGACTGCCATGGAAGAGCGCCAACGTTTTGCGCGCGATCTACACGACTCTGTCAATCAATCCATTCATGGCTTGGTACTGCTTTCTGAAACGCTTATCTCCACGCTTGAAAAGAACAATACAGAACGGGCGAAGCAGATCGCTGGTCGTTTGCAGGAAAATGCGCGGCAGGTTCTCAAAGAGACGCGCCTGATGTTGTACGAGATACAGCCTCCAGAAACGGAGCTGGGCACGAATTTGATCGAGAATCTGGAGACGAGGTTATTAACCGTCGAACGCCACGCTGGTGTGCGAGCGCGGATTATTCAAGAAGGTTCGATGGAATATTGCCCGAGGGCGTGGCATGAGAACATATTCTGGATTACGATAGAGGCATTAAATAACGCTATGAAATACGCTCAGGCATCCGATATTCAGATCGTCATCCGCTGCTTCCCGCAGAATCTGGAGCTGGAAGTTATTGACAATGGCATAGGGTTTGATCCTGGCAAATCACGCGGCGGACTGGGTTTGCAAAGTATGCGTGAGCGAGCCAGTTTGCTTGGCGGTGAATTGACAATCATCTCAACTGCCGGTGAAGGCTCCAGGGTGCGTTTCAGAGCGGAGGTCAAGGAGAAATTATGAGCAAAATTAGAATACTGGTTGTTGACGATCATCCCATGATGAGGGAAGCCCTGACGATGGCGCTAAGCGAAGAAGATGATATGGAAGTGATCGGCGAGGCAAGGAATGGAAGCGAAGCGATTGAGTTAGCGGTGGAACTCAAACCAGATGTGATCATGATGGATCTGTTGATGTCCGGCATGGATGGATTGGAAGCAATCGCCAGAATTTGCGAGATCAACCCACAGACAAAGATCCTGGTCGTCAGCAGTTTGGATGATGAAGACCAAATACTGGCTTCCATACAGGCAGGCGCATTGGGATATTTCCCTAAAACCACGCCGCGCAAATTTTTACTCGAAGCCATTCGCAAGGTAGCAGATGGTATTCCCTACATGCCAGGGGGTATTACGTTAAAACTTTTCAAAAGCCTGCGCGATATGAAAGATGCACATTATTTATTGCCGGACAAAAGCACGAACGATAAACCACTCACTACGCGTCAGGAGCAGATCCTGGCTCTATTGACCGATGGTTACTCTGACCATGCGATCGCTAAATTGCTGCACCTGGAGGAAGCAACTGTTCGTTCCCATTTGCACCGTATCATGCAGCGGCTCGGCGTTGACAAACGTGTCCAGTTAATGGATTATGCAAATCATATCCTGAAAGATTAAGATCTAAAATAGCTGCTGCGCACTCCATCTATAAGCCCCCACCACTTACGGGGCTTATTTGTTTAAGTGGTTTAAGTTTGTTTAACTTTTGTTTAAGCATAACTTACACAAAAGTTAAACAATGCGTTGAGGGGTTAAACAGGCTTTTCGGATACAATTATCCATCAGAATAATCTCAAAATGAAAATTCCTGTGTTGATATAGAGCAGGATTTCGCTTATCAAATCAAGAAACATCCGAAATTAAGTTGCGACCTTGACGATAGGGTGTGCTTTGGCTAATCGCGATAGCGCGAATCACGGCGGCGAATACGTCCTGAACACTTTGTTGAGAATGATTGGCAATTACCCAGCTCTAATAAAATTATTTGTTGTCTGTTTCACTATTTTGGCTTGTCTTCACTGCAGGAAAAAATCGATTTGTGCCAGGAGATAATTATGAAATCAAAGTCAAGACCCAGTCTGCGCGTGCTTTCCCTGGTACTGACCGTGTTCCTGCTGAGCGCTATGGTAACAAGCGCTGTTTATGCCGCCACCACCATCAGCACCGTGGATAGTGCAGGGGATGTGGGCTACCATTACAGCTCGCTGGCATTAAACAGCAGCGGCAACCCCGTCATAAGCTATTATGATTACACCAACGGCGACCTGAAAGTAGCCGTGTGCGGGAATACCACCTGCACGGCTGGCAACATCCTGACTGCCGTGGATAGCGCAGGGAATGTGGGGGGGTACAGCTCGCTGGCATTAAACAGCAGCGGCAACCCCGTCATAAGCTATTATGATTACAC
>CAIMZS010000408.1 GCA_903846015.1 uncultured Anaerolineae bacterium
GGTTCAATGCCTGGTACTGCAAAACCGAAACGTGGTGTCTCGTTATATAGTTATTCAGGGGAATATGGCGTGACGATGACCCTGGAGGATATGTTCGCCGATATGTACGACATAGGAGCGGAAGGTCTTGAAATCCTATCAGCCTCACATATCGCTGGATATCCAGAACCTACAAACGACTGGATCGATAACTGGTTCAGACTTTTGGAAAAATACAAGATAATACCGGTAGAGTACGGGCATTGGGTTGATTCGCGCAAACACCAGGGGCGCGAACTCACGGCAAAAGAATCCTACGATATGCTTCTACGTGATATTAAGCTTGCCAACAGGTTGGGCTTCACTGTCCTGCGTACCAAGCTGGGTGTCATCGATGATGATCTGTCACCGGTAACGAACTGGCGGGAGTTTATTTCCATGGCATTGCCGGATGCAGAAAAGTACAATGTGCGTATGTGTCCGGAGATTCACAGTCCGACCGTGTTAAAGTCTAGAATGGTTGATGACTATGTAGAGTTTATTGAGAAACAAAAGACGAAACATTTTGGGCTAAACATCGATTTTGGGGTTTTCCAGACCAACCCGATTCCGATGTGGGAAGGTCAGGATCTTTCCACAATGAAGTTCAGCCCAGTGGAAGATATCGTACCTCTGCTACCCTACACCTATGCGTGCCATGCCAAGTTTGTGAATATGAATGATGATTTCATCGAAACAACCACACCCTATGACAGAATTATCGAACTCATGATCAGGCATGGTTGGGATGGCTATCTTTTAAGTGAATACGAAGGTCGAAACAAGGATGTTCCCGGCTATACATCCGGGCAACTGCGCCGCCAGCATATCCTCATGAAACGCCTGCTGGGCGAAGAGTAACCACCCTGGAAAGGAGATATGGCATGTTAGAGAGAGAACACATCCAATCCCGCGGTTTCCGCAATATGACTGAGAACGGAACAGTTACCGGGTTTCAATTCGCTTTTCGTACCAATTATTACAGGGGTGTCTGGTTATCACAACTCAGGCCGGCAACGGTGATCGCCGATAAGGAAATATTCGGTGGAGATCAGGTTGCATGGACGATCGGTGGAAAGAATTATGAACAAGCTGAACTGGCAAATTATGGCGATGTACACTGGGCTTTACTCGAGCCAGCGATCCTGACTGTTCGCAAACCGGGCGGCCTGACACAGGGTTTTCATGACCTTGAGGTTAAGTACTCGTACAGTTGTTCATATTTTCCGCCGACGATGGATGAATTAATGGTTGCTATTTCGTCAGGGCCATTAGCAAGGCGTTTGCTGTTGGTTTAGGCTGGTAACCCAAAAAATTTTGCAAGAATGGAGACAAACATGAAACTAGGTGTTCTGACCGTCCTGTTTCAGGATCGTCCACTGGATGTAGCGCTGGATCAGCTTGTAAAAATGGGTGTTCAGGCTGTGGAGCTTGGCACCGGTTCCTACCCGGGAAATGCTCACTGCAACCCGACCGAACTGTTGAAAGACTCCGCCGCCGTCAAGACTTTCCGCAAAAATATCGAAGATCGTGGCTTGATGATCAGCGCCCTGTCCTGTCACGGCAATCCGGTTTCACCCGACAAAGCCTTTGCCGCTGAGTCCGATCGGGTGTATCGCGAAACAGTGCGCCTGGCTTCCGAGATGGAAGTGGGTGTGGTCAATCTTTTCTCAGGTTGCCCTGGAGATTCTGACGATGCTAAATTCCCCAACTGGGTCACCTGTGCCTGGCCTCCCGAATATCTTCAGGTTCTCAAATGGCAGTGGGAAGAAAAAGTTATTCCTTACTGGCAGGAAGCTGGCCCCTTTGCTGAGAAGGCTGGAGTGAAGCTGGCCTTTGAGATGCACCCCGGTTTTGTGGTGTACAACCCGGAAACGCTGCTGCGCCTGCGCGAGGCTGTTGGCCCGGTGGTGGGCGCCAACTATGACCCCAGCCATCTTTTCTGGCAGGGGATTGACCCGGTTGCTTCCATTCATGCCCTGGCTGGCGCTATTCACCACTTCCATGCCAAGGATACCTACATTGATCAGCGTAATGTGGCTGTAAATGGCGTACTCGATACCAAACCTTATAGCAAACTGCCCCAGCGTTCCTGGACCTTCCGCACGGTTGGTTATGGACACGATCAGATCACCTGGCGTTCCATCGTCAGCGCGCTGCGCCTGACGGGCTACGACTACGTCATGTCCATAGAACATGAAGATCCTCTGGCATCCATTGATGAAGGTCTGGCGAAAGCAGTCAGCTTCCTTAAAGACGTGCTGCTCTTTGAACAGCCGGCAACAATGTGGTGGGCTTAAGATAAAGGAAAAGTGACCGATGTTTCTTGTTGGTGATATTGGTGGAACCAAAACTGTCCTGGCGATTTTTTCAGCCGAAGCCGGTCCACACAAACCATTGTTTGAAAAAACCTATCCAAGCGCGCGATATGCCGGTCTGGAAGATATTGTGCGCGAATTCCTTGGCGAGTTGAATTTATCGGTGAACGGTGCTTGTTTCGGTGTAGCCGGGCCTGTTATGGCGGGTACTGCCAATATTACCAACCTTTCGTGGGTCATCGATGAAACCCGCCTCGTATCAACTTTCGGCTGGTCATCTGTAAAGTTGTTGAATGACCTGGAGTCCGTAGCCTATGCTGTGCCAATTCTTGAGCCGGATGATATCCATACCCTTAGCGTTGGCGAGCCGGTGCCAGGCGGAAATATTGCTGTTCTGGCGCCCGGCACCGGGTTGGGTGAGGCTTTCATGACCTTTGGAAATGGTCAATACACAGCGCATGCATCCGAAGGCAGTCACGTAGCTTTTGGACCGGTCAATCAACTTCAAGATGGGTTGTTAACTTACATGCGTGAGCGCAAAGGTTTCACGCACGTCAGCTATGAGCGCGTGTGTTCCGGCGGGTTGGGTATTCCCAATCTGTATGCCTTTCTCAGAGATACGGGTTACGCACCGGAACCCGCATGGTTGGCAGAAAAACTAACCGGCATTGAAGACATCACCCCGCTGATTATTCAATCTGCCCAGGATAAGGATCATCCCTGCGCCTTATGCGCCGCGACCCTCAGCCTGTTTGTTGCCATCCTGGGTGCCGAGGCTGGCAACCTGGCTCTTAAAGTGCTCTCGACCGGCGGTATTTATGTCGGCGGTGGGATTTCCCCACGCATTTTATCCGATTTACAGCATCCGAGCTTTCTCGAAGCGCTGCGCAGCAAGGGGCGCTTCCGGGAGATCATGACCAATATGCCGGTGCACATCATCTTGAATGCCAGGGCCGGGCTGTTGGGCGCTGCAGCGTACGGATTGACACTCCACGTCCCTGAGACAAATTAATTCTACAAATCAGCCGAAGGAAAAAGTGTGCCAAATCAACTTAATCAAAATCGGGAAACAGCCAAACTGACCGCCAGCACTCGACCTCAAAATCAGCGCCCGCTTGGCCTGATTTTCTTTATCATGCTAATGGATGTTATTGGGATTACGATCCTCTCGCCAGTCGCACCCCAAATCATTCTTCGATACAGCAACTCGGCACTAATGGTAACGATGATCCCGGTTATCTATGCCATCGGTCAATTTATTGCCACACCCATTATCGGAAAATTGGGGGACAGGCTTGGACGCCGCCCTGTGCTTTTGGCCTGCCTGGTTGGGCAGGCTTTAGGTTATTTAATTTTTGGCATCGGCGGTTCGCTCTGGGTCCTTTTTCTCGGACGCCTGATCGGTGGGATTACCGGAGGAAACCTGTCTACTGCCTCGGCTTATATTGCCGATGTTTCTAAACCGGAAGAACGTTCCAAAAATTTCGCCATCATCTCTTCAGCTTGGAGCCTGGGCCTGATCCTTGGGCCGGCCATAGGAGGAATGTTTGGTCAATTTAGTCTGGAGACCCCGGCCTATGCGGCTGCTGTTATCTCATCTATCACTGTGATTTTAGGCATCTTCCTGTTGACCGAATCGCTGCCGAAGGAAAAACGGGTTACCACTCCCATGAACCTGCGCGACTTCAATCCGATAATCTCGATCCTGGATATGGCACGCAAACCAGGCTTGGCCGGGCTGTTTGTGGTAAACAGCATATTCAGCTTTGCATTTAACGGCATTAACAGTATCACAGCCTTGTTCATCATTCAAAAATTTTCGGCTCAAACCTGGCAAATCAGTTTGATGATGATGCTTGCCGGTGCATTCATCACACTTACCAATGTTTTTTTGGTTCCGCGCTGGGTGCCGCGTTTCGGTGAAAAAAATACCGCCGTTGCAAGCCTATTGGGCTCCGCGCTGCTCAATGTGGCCATGTTTTTTGCTCCATTCCTTGGCTTGTTCTTCTCATTTAACACATTGGCCAGCGGCACGAGCGCCTTCATTTTCCCGGCACTCACCACGCTTACAACTGAGCGTGTCTCGCCGCATGAAATCGGTGAGTTGATGGGCGTGACTTCTGCTGTGGGAAGTTTGATGAATATTTTCGGGCCAATTTGGGGCGGCCTGATGTATGATCACGTTATGGTTGGGTCTCCATTTTGGATGGGGGCCATCCTGTTGGTTTTTGCAGCATACATGCTTACGCGAACAGCGGCTAGAGTTCAATTGCAAACCCTACCGACAGATGCTTAATTGTAATAAATTCTTGGCGCAAGTATTATTAGTGGTAAAGCGGCACTAAAAATAATAGAATCAGGTGAAATACGCGACCATAAGAGTAAGCACTTCGAGCAGTAGCTTTTTCAGAAAGCATAACTAATAAAGAGGAATTTTATGACGAAGCAACTCACAAATCAAACCATTGGTGTTGGCATAATCGGAATAAACTATTTTAGCTCAGGGCAACTAAATGGTCTGAAAAATAATGGAATTAATATTCATGGCCTGTTGGGAAATTCAACTGAAATAACTCGTGATGAGATTGATGAACTGGGTATTCAAATTTTATACGAGTCCATTGATGATATGCTCGCAGATTCCAATATCGATGTTGTTCATGTTGTTTCATCTGATCACAATTACTTCACTTACATCAAAGCAGCATTACTTGCGGGGAAACACATCATTTGCGAAAAGCCTCTTATGATGTCAATCGAAGAAGTGGAAGAGCTTATTCAAATTGCAACTCAAAAGAACCTCATACATGCAATAAATTTAAATGCCAGAATGTATCCTTTCATCGAACTATCTCGAAATATGATTCAAAATGGTGAACTCGGTGATCTATTGATCATTCAGGGTACTTACGAACAGGATCAATTAGGTGGATTAATGGACCTGGCCATCTATTGGCTTGACTTAATTACTTTTGTAACAGGTTTACATGTCGATGAAGTATTTGCAGATACAAAAACGTTCCTTCCGTCAGAAAATAAAGCAGAACAACAATTGGAAGATTTCGCCGCAGTCATTTTGCATTTTCAGCATGGAGTCCAGGGAATTCTCGGTCTTTCCCAAATTGCGGCAGGGAGAAAAGATTATTTGTATTTTGAAA
>CAIMZS010000409.1 GCA_903846015.1 uncultured Anaerolineae bacterium
ATGACTCGAGAATTTCCAGCAGGCGCGAAATCGAATGGATCTTCGGAAAATCCTGCCCGACATGCAGACAAACGGCCTTAAGAGCTTTTTCGGCCGCTTGCTGTGCATTAAAACATAAATCTTCGAAGACAACCCCCTTGCGTTGGCCTTTTTGCGCCAAGAGCAGGTTGCTGCGAGCGCGCATTAACCAATTCTGCGGATCGGTAGGATCAGTCGGCGTCATATAAAACCTGCCCTTCGCTGAGCGCCGGGCGCAGGATCGTCCCGGGTTTATCGCCATAATGGGCGATATCTTCCTCTGTGACCACCACCACATCCACCGGCGCGCCTACGCCCTGCAGATCGCGGTAAATTTTCTGGGCCGTTTGGCGGCGGTGGACGACCCCACGCATGATCACCAGGACATCAAGGTCGCTGTCGGCGCCGAGTTTTCCATTCACGGCAGAACCAAACAAAAGTACCCGTTGTGGCGAAACCGATGCCACGATCCGGCGGGTGACTTCCTTTTTTATGCGCGTCCAATCGATGGGCGCAGTTTTCTTTGCAATGATTTCACCAGTGGTCATGGGTTGGTAACCTCAATTCATTTTAGTCCGAAAATCAAATAGCAGCGATGTGTGTAGCTTAATTTTGAAGATCTTGTTCATTCAAACATCCTGCCCTGCACCCCGGACTTCTCGACATCATCCTGGATGCGATCCCTCCCTGCTAGAAAACCATCCAGCAGCTTCTTCTCTTTGCTCTCCAGCGGCAAGGTCTCAGAGATGGCCTGGGCCACGCGGTAGAAGGCCGCACTGCGCCCCTGGCCGCTTTCGGCCAGCACCTTGACCAACTCGCTGCGCTGGCCCTTTTCCCACAGCAGCAGCGATTTGTGCAGCACATCGATCATGTCGCGCGGGTCGTCCAGATCATCCAGCTTGCGCCCTTGCGGACCGAGCAGGCGCGCAAATTCCTTTTCCTTTTTGATAAAGCCCTTCTTGCCAAATTGCAGGGATAGATCCATGCCACAGGAGTGGGCCAGTTTGTTGGCTTCATCGAAGGGCACAAGTGCCTCGCCGTAATTCCAGCGCCACAGCACGTAAAAACGCGCCATCGGGCTGACTTCGGTGGCAAACTCATCATGCAGGATCTGTTTAACCGCATAATTGGTGGCAATTGCGCGCACTTCCTCCAGCAAACGGTCGGCGCGCACGATGTTGCCTTCGTAGTCCATTACCTTTTCATACTTGCCAAAGATTTCGATGGCTGAGCCGATGGCGGCGATAAAGAAATCCGCCCCACCGATACCTTCTTCCCAGAGCCTGTGCAGTTTAGCATCCATGTGCAGGCGTAGTTCATTGCGGACATCGTTGTAAAATCCGGTGGGTTGGCGAGGCATTTTGCGAACGACAATGTAAATAGATGACGCAAGTGCGGCAGAATCACTCGCTCGTAACCGAGATTGCATTTCAGTATTTACTGGCCATGCACCAGTAACTATTAATCCTGAATCGAGTAAGGCATTAATGACTGTTTCCCAGCCTTCAGTTGATTTGTGGGCATAAACAATAGTTGCAATGCACCCAGGTTTTAGCACACGCTGCATTTCACGAAATGCTAATGATAGTTGTTCTTCAAAGAAGTGTTTGTCCTTATTTGGATAACGTACAGCATCCCATCCTGCCATTTCAGTGATTTCACCTGCTTTCGGCGTAAGCGGTGTAGAAAACAGGTCGGGGTAGAGATGACCAATAGTGCGTTTGAGCCAGACATAGAAAAAATCTGATAGATCGGCATAAGGAACTGAGTTGTAATATGGTGGGTCTGTCAGGATAGCATCCAGTGATTCATCTGGATAAGGCAAGCGTGTGGCAGATGCTTGGGTAACGATGGCAGGAAATAAGCGGAATTCGGCAGGG
>CAIMZS010000410.1 GCA_903846015.1 uncultured Anaerolineae bacterium
CAAACGTTGGTTTTTGTTTTTTTCAACGTAGGCTTTTGCATCTTACCAATTGAATAGCTCTACTACAAACATACAGGGAATTTCACCATCCTTTGTGCCTGCCGCGGGCAGACACAGGCCGGGTATTCCCCGGCCATTTTATTAACCAGCCGGGAGAATACCCGGCACACAAGGAGGCTCAAATGGCTGTAACTGATACATTGTTCGTGAAAATGGGCGGGGATGGCAACTTTGTCGTCCCAAAAGCCGAACCAATTGCTCTCGATGTGCGCTGCCCCGAATGCGGGGAGATCTTGCGCCTGGGAACCCTGGATCTGGCAACCACTAGTGGCTACTCGATCCCGTTTGTTTTCTGCAAGAACAACTGCGATCTGCGCAGCTATGCCTTCTGAGAAACAACATGCAAACACTGGATGTTCTTCTCCGATCGGCCATTCAGATCGCCGTCATGGGAGTCTGGGGTCTGTTTGGTCTGGCATTGATCGCCGGGCTGACAGGTCGAACCATTCGCTGGGTCTGGATAAAAACTCATCCAGTGACAACGATTGTCCGTGCCCCTGATCTTGACGTGGTTGATGCAGAATGGGTGCGCGATTTTTAGTCCATTCCGCGCAACCTACCATACTCAAAATACTTCACAAAAGAAACACATTCTGGAACCCGCGCTTTTGCGCTCGTTCCACCAACGCAAACAGGGAGAAGCTTCTGTTCTCTCTGTTTGCGTTTCACACACAACGCCGGGCCTTTCCCGGTAAGGAGATCACCATGCAGCAGCTTTATACAGTCAAAATTACAAGGGTCATTATGTCGCAGAACCTGCAGGAGGCGCGCAGACTGGCACTATCAATCGAAAACGCGAATGACGTCGAGCTTGTCGAACCCATTCAGAATCTATTCGATATCCCGACCGGTTGGGAAGATGCCATTCCCTACGGGGCTGAGACCCAAACCACCCGGCAGTGCCTGGTTGCTCAACTGGCCGCAGACACACGCTTCAATGGCTTCGAAGTCCATCCCTGCCTGGAAGTGAGCAAGGATAAACATGGTCAGGTCAATCTGGAGCAGTGTGATGAGAACGATCCTACCATCACGGTCTGGTCCGTGTATGGCCACCTGATCGAAGGTGGACTGGAATGTCTGGCGGATTTCGATATTAAGTCTCGGGCTGAAGATTTCTGCGGACAGATCATAAAAGTCCAAGGTATGTGGGCTGAAGCGGATGAATATTTCTCTGCATCCGGAACCCGGCCGGTCTTTGCCGAAGATGAGCATCTGGAGTCGTACTTCGAGGATCGCATCAGTGACGGCGACATCTATGGCGGTCAGCCGCTGGCCGAGGATTGGTAGGTGTGGCATGCAAAGCTCTTTTCTGAACACCCATAAACCGTCCTTTGCTTCCGAACATCGTCGTATGCAGCCAGTTTTGGAGATGGCACGCAAGCTGGATATCGGCAATAACCCTGCACCAGAAGCGCTTTATGAAGCCGGCTCCGCTGGTTTTCAGATCTGGTGCACACCAGCAGATCATCCCGCAGGCTGGGAGCAGGTGGTTTCCACCTTCTTCCCGGGTGCTTTCGCCAAGGACTGCGGCTATGTCGCTTCGGTTCATTGGCGATGGGAGGGTGAATGTATTGTCGGGCTCAATCTCTCTTCAGCCGCTTACGCTCTAGCTGATCGACTGCCCCAACAATTCACTGCTTCCGAGACTCGCTGCGATGTGAATGACAAACGCACCATTTACGATCGCCCTGATGATCTCGCCTGGGCAAAGAAGCAGATCCACCGCCTGTTCAAATTGGCAGGGATGCACACCCCGCCGATCTATGTCGAAAAGGAGTAACCGTTCGTATGCCTATGATCAAAAGCAACCGCGAAATCTGGGGACTCGAGTTTCCCCTGGGCGGCCAATGGGATGCCGGCTTTACAGCTCCGCACACACCCACTGAGAAAGCCGGACGCTGGACCGTGCACCGCGAGCCGGAACGCTTTGCAGTCTACTTTCATCTGTTCAATTCGGGCCAGGATGTTCTGCTGAAGGCCTTCCCGAATACTGAACAGGGCGAAGTGGATGCCAAGGTTTTCGCGCTTGTCTCGTGCCAGAACAAAACTTATCAAAATTAACAGAACTGCGCCACCCGCCCATGAGGAAACTCGTGAGCGGTTGAGGCAATTCCTGTTTTATTTCAGCGGAGATCAGCATGATCCAAAGCATCAAGAATCTTATTCCAAAGTGGCTGCGCTTCGACCAGAATCCGGAGCTTGCGCCAAATGACCTGGTTGTCCACGACAGCAACATTGTTTTCAACGGCGACCAGCTGGATTATTTGTGGTTCCACCTGACCGAACGTGAGGCCGGGAAAGAATTCAGCGGCTACCGAGTGGTGCGTTTATTACACGTTAAATTCATCCCGGTCGAGGTCAGGTCGGATGCCGGGCTGCTGCAAAAGATGCGCTCGGTTTTGCGCGGCGCGAACGGAGCCAACGTCAACCTGGTTTACGTGGCCGCCGGGATCTTCAATGATCCACCCATCGGTATTGTCCAGTGCTATGGCGTCTCGGCCTTTGCCGAAACCCAGGAAGCGGCGGCCAGGCAGTCTTTGCGTGATCTGGCTGTGCTCGAAGCTGGCTTGAAAGGCGCTTACCGCCAATTACGCCTTGAGCCGCTCGGCATCCGCGTGGCGCAGTGGTTGTATAACGCGCTCGAGCAGTTTCCGCACGCCATCGTGGCGGTGGGTCATCCCGATCCGCGCGAGAATGCTCGCGAAAACAATCGCGCGAACCGCAACCCATTGATTGACGCAGATACCAGCGCCCAGAATATCTCCCAGCAGCAGAATGAAATCTTGTATCGCGGTATGTCATCTTTGGGTGAGGAGTTCCTGTTGATGGTGCTGGCCTACAGCGTGCCGGTGCGTACCATCACTTCGATGCTGGCCGGTTTCGCCGAGGAAGTCTCGATCTGGGCCAGCCAGCAGAGCGGTGTTCACTCAGCTTCTTTTGGCGTCTCGCTGCCAGCCATGTTGTCCGGGGCACTGGCCGAATCCGCTTCGCGCAACTACGGCACCGGAACCGGCGAATCGCATTCGCTTGGCTCTGCTCATACCGATGGACAGGCCACGTCTGAAGGCCAGGCGCATACGGTTGGGCAGGCCACATCCAGCGGCTGGTCTCATTCGATTTCGAAAGGCACCACCACTTCCACGGGCACGGCGGTATCCGACGGCACCAGTGTCATGGACGGCACATCTCATGTAGACAGCTCTTCTCATACCAGCGGGCACTCGAGCGGCTCATCACACACCGATTCGGTCGGGGGTGGCAGTTCGCAAACCGATTCAAAGGGCTGGAATGCCGGGGTCAGCGCGGCTGGCAAAGATATCCCCATCGTTGGCGGGATCGTGGACGCGCTGGGTTTTGGCGGTGTGCGGGTCAACGCCGGCTACAACCAGGGTCAGGCACTCTCAAGTATGAGCAGTTGGGGGTCGTCCGATTCTTCTTCATCGATGTCGATGAGTTCCAACACGACCGGGACCGCCGACGGTGTCTCGCATGCGGATGGCAAGAGCCATTCGAATACCCAGAGTCAGTCCGTTTCCCAATCGGAAAGCGAATCGTGGGGCGAGTCGGGTTCGGTCACCAATTCCACAGCCGATACCGCCAGCAAGAGCAATACGCTCTCACAGGCCAATACCCAGTCAGCCTCGGATACGAAGTCGACCGGTGAGTCAACCGGCCTGGGGATTGGGCGCTCGGCCAGCTCGGGGTTGTCTGTGGGCATCGCGCCGTCCTTTTCGATCGGTGAATCGGCTCAGTGGCAAAACGACCCGGCCATGCTGGTCACGCAGATCATGCGCACCCAGGAGAAACTGCTCTCGATTGCCAGCATCGAAGGCGCATTTCATACGGATGTTTATGCCCTGGCGCGCAGCGAACGTGGCGTGCAGGCCTTGATGGGATTGATCCCAGAGAGTTTTCAGGGCACGGAGGATGTCGTCACAGGTGTCCAATGCCGTGATCTGGCCGGCGAGGAACAGGCTTATATCCGCAAGCATGCCGCCGTGTTCACTCCTTCGACCCGCATGGAGCGCATCCCGGGCGTGTTGTCTGGTTACATGGATTCGACCCTGCTGACCATGCTGCAGACCGCGGCCTATGTTGCGCCAGGTGTCTTTGAGCAGGGTGCGGCTCTAACCACACAGGAAGAGACCCCGCCTTTTGCCTTTTATCCGGACATGCCCGGGGACTTGATCCTGGGCCGGCAATACTCGGTGGAAACCGGCAAGGTGACGGATGCCCTGCTGAAGCTCTCCCCTGAGCGGCATTTTCACACAGCTTTTATTGGCGATTCAGGCTTCGGGAAATCGGTGGCAGCAGAACGCCTGGCTTACGAAGTGCTGAGCAAGCTGCACCACCGTGTGATCGTGCTGGATTTTGGGCAGGGCTGGCGGCGGGCACTCAGATGGCCAGGCAGCAAGGGGCGCGTCGACATCCGCCAGCTGCATCCCGGAGCTGAACGGCCTATGAGATGGAATTTCTTACAAGTTCCCAAACGGATCGAGGCTTCGCGCTACCGCACGATGGTCTGCGAGCTGTTTGCCAACGCCGGCCGGATGGGACCGCGGCAGCTCGGCTTTCTGCGTCGGGCGCTGACCGAAGTCTATACCAGGGCAGGTGTGCTGTTTAATGACCTGACCTCGATTTCAGACCCTGCTCGCCGCGCTGAGTTGGAAACTGTCCAGAGCACAGAGGCTGTTGCACTCGGCTTGCCGCCAGGCACAAATATTCTTGCGCTATCCCCTGCCAGGCAGCAGGCCCTTTCAGCGCTGCGCAGCCAGGCTGTCAGCGTGCGTGATTGGATTAAGACCCTGCGAGGGTATTATTTTGCCGTCCAGAAAAACGATCAGGCCAGCCGTACTTCCCTGGAAGGCGTGCTGCTGCGCCTGGAGCAGTTTGATGAAGGTCAGATGTTCCGCCAATACGGCCCGGGCACGGATAGTATTGCCATCGAAGACCTGGGATTGCTGGGACCGGATGACGATCCCTGGGGTGTGGCGGTCATCGAGGGTGGCGCTGAGATGGATGAATTCTCCAAGGCTGCGCTGTTCAGCTTATTGGCAAATGTGCTTTATGCAGATGCGGTTGTGCGCCGGAGGGAGA
>CAIMZS010000411.1 GCA_903846015.1 uncultured Anaerolineae bacterium
CAATAATGGATGAATAAATCGTCACCGTCGTAACCGCAGATCGAGTCGCGATAAGCCATTTAGATATTACATCCAGGGAATCCCACTCTTTTTTATCATCCATTTTTATGAGTTCCCATGCAGCCTTACCCCACATGCCAAAATTAATATTCATCAGTACTCCTTGTTAATTATTATGTAAAAAAATTATACAGTGTTTTTGTGAAAATAAGCACAAAATTCAAGCATGGGATTTCGAAGCAGTAGAAAAGATTAAAATCAACCCCAAGGATTCATGAGCCGGGGCAGGCATTTGTGCGGATAATTGAGCATCCCAAGTTAGCAGGAGGTGCTCAATGTCAAGAAATCGGAAAGAAGTGAGTGGTTTCGGTGTCGGACCCGAAACCACTCTGTTTGCACAAGCACAGGTCGGTTGTGCTGATAGCCTGAACGCCCTGATGGAACAACATGAAGGGCTGGTACACCTGGTCGTTCGGCGACAATGGCTGCTCACTCTGGAGTATGAAGAAGCGCTCCAGGCTGGACGCCGAGGGTTATGGCGAGCGATACTGGGGTACAAACCAGAACGGGGCATCAGATTCTCGACTTATGCCTACCCAGCAATTATGAAGCATGTCTGGGGAGCTGTAAAGGCCGAACAGCGCCGAAATAAACGAGAAGTGCCGATCAGTGTACTGGCGCTGTACAGATATGAAACGGGGGATGATCCGGCCTGGCTAAAAGACCAGGATGAAATCAGGGATAGCCTGCTGACGCTGGTAAAACGCTTACCAAAACAACAGCCAGAGGTGGTCATAGCCTACTATGGACTGAGAGAACAAGAACCACAGACCTTGCGAGCCATTGGCAGGTGTCTCGGTATCAGTGATGGACTGGTGGGACAGATGCGGAATGAAGCTTTGGTGTGGTTGTGCCAGCCTGCGCACAGTCAGGAGTTGCGAAGCTTGTTGGCGCGACATAACCAGAAGCAGTACGAACTTGCAGATCAAATGGCACAAAGGATGCTGAAGCGACGGGGAGGCCGGAATGGGCGTCACTAAAACCAGTTCTGAGCAAACTCGAGCCGAGAATGGCACGTTTGTTAGCCAATGCAATTTATTGAGCTTACAAGAAGGCCTGCCTTTGAAATGGCCTGCTCCTCCTAAAATACCTTCTTCCCCGAAGAAAAGTTACCGCTCGGCGTATGTCTACCCCTGGCAGGTAGACTTAACAGACCCAGCCCAAGTTTTGACCTGGAGTAACTTATCCGACTTCGATCTATTACTACGCCTGGTAGATTTCAGTGGGTTACGACCAGTCCTGGCCCATCTTTTAGGATGGCGATCTGGCCGCGGGTGGGAGCCATTCGACCCGGTTTCCTTCTTTTTATTGGTGACCTGGCAAATTACGAACAAATGGACGCGCAGCCAGACCCTCAAAAATATGCGCGATAGCCGTTATGCGGATTATGTCGCCTGGTTTGGTTTTCGGAACGGAGTCTATCCCACCGAAGGAGGTGTCCGACATTTTTTGACTACCCTGGGGCACAACTCAGATGCCAGCAATGAAACGATCTCGGTAGAAAAGGGAGAAGAGATTGTTGAGATTGCAATGCAAAAGCTGAACATGCTGTTGGTAGAAGCCGTGGAAGTGTTGCGACAGACACCTATCCTCAGTTCACAAGCCTGGGAAAAAGCCCTGATCTGCCCGGATGGACAGATTCACGATGCCGCTTCGAGTCTGCGCTGCATTTCGGTGACCGAGGCATGTTACCAGCCTTGCACACCTGAAAAACCGCGCCCTTGCCATGCCAAAGAAAAAGAACGTCGTGGTTGCGATTGTGATACGCTGGCTTGTGGACTGGTTTGCCGTAAAGCCACTCCGCGCGACCCGGATGCCCGTTTCATTTGGTATACCGGTTCCAACCAGCCCGGAGAAAGTCCGAACATTTCAACAAAGAAAGATGGGAAGAATCACGAAGACGGAGAAGCTCGCTATGGCTACCGCAGCCTGCCTTTGCGTTTAGCGGACCCTGAACGACGCTTCAGTATCACCCTGCTGGATGATGTGCGCCCCGCCAATGGGCATGAAGATATTCATAGCGCTGCCCTGCTCTTGCAACTTAAAGACCAATACCCAGATTTGCAGGTAAATGCTGTGGCTGGTGATGCCGGATTTGGCTTTGATGCCTTTCTACACACAATTTACGCTCATTTACACGCCTTACGAGTCGTTGACCGCCGCTGCCATCAGACCGATCGTGACAAAGAACAATGGGCCACGCGTGGCTATGACGATTATGGCCGCCCGGTTTGCCAATTTGGTTATACTTTGAACTCCTATGGCTTTGATCGTGAACGCCAGCGCCACAAATGGTGCTGCGACAAAACCTGCTTGCATGGCAAGGATCCTTGCATCAAGCTCTCGCTCGTTACCTATCCTCCGCCTGAATGCCCATACCAAACAGATGAGCACCAGCATGGTCGTATCATCAATGTCGCTGAGGCTTTTGCCGATGCTTCCACCCGCCTGGTTCGTGATATCCCGATGGGCAGCCCGACCTGGAAGGCTTTCTACCACAGGGCTCGCAATGCAGTCGAAGGCCGAAATGCAACTTTTGAAAACTGGAACTTTAAACGCATGTCAGTCTTTGGGTTTGCGCGCTCCAAAGCAATGCTCTTCCTGGCTGATGTGCTCGATACCTTGAGCACCCTGGCG
>CAIMZS010000412.1 GCA_903846015.1 uncultured Anaerolineae bacterium
CAATTCATGGATTCCTAAATGGTCACCAAGGAAAATAATCCTTATTTTTCTCATGATTAATTTTCTCACACTGCTGCCCCTCTATACCTATTTTACGATCAAAGATGATTTACAAGCCAGGATCTATAATATTAATGATTCGATAAATATTTTTAATGACATTAAATCAGGCCAAATTTTCGAAATTACAAACATTGGGTTCACATATAACAATACCCAGGCACTGATACAACATACAAGTAACCTCAAGCCTTATGAGCCGATTTTCGGATATAACCTGGAATTTTTTCATCCGGAAATTAGTTCCGGTTGGGTCTGGAATATTTCAGATGGATATTACAACATGACCAACCCAACCGGTTACGTTTTCCCTGAAATAAATAAAAACCGCCCCTTTGAACCTGTCCGCGTTGAAGACAAAGTTAATCTTGTAGCTTTTACAAAACACATACAGCCTGACTGGAAGTTGCCAATTTATCAGAAAATGTTTAATCTCATTTCTATTACAACTTTCGCACTCACACTATTTTATTTAGGGACATATGGAGTTTGGCGTTTACCTGCCAGAAAAATGGGAACTTCCATAATGTAATTTATAATTTGATTGGCACTATCTTGTCGAAAACAATCCGGTATTCCCCGCGCCAGGAAAGAATCCTTCGCCATGTTTTGACCTATTCTGTATCTGTACTGGAAGTAGTTTCATGTCTCAACTTAACGAAATACAAAAAGAACATCTCAATGAATTGGGATTATTAAATTCCCTTGTAGGCAAACGTGTGCTCGTTACCGGAGCTACCGGTTTTATTGGTCACCATTTGTGCGCTGCTCTAATTGACCTGGGCGCAAATGTATCTGCTCTGTCGCGTTCAACCAGGGATGATGGTTTTATTAACCAGGTATCATTCCAACGGGTCGATTTGCGTAACCAGAAATCGACTGAAATTACCATCCGTAACATTCACCCAGATATTATTTTTCATCTAGCTGGACTGGTCGATACAAAACAGCAGTTAAACCTCGTCATTCCGACTTTTAAAAACAACCTGGCCGGGAGCATTCACTTATTCCTGGCGTTGGCACAGACAGGTTGCGAGCGCATCGTTGTTGCAGGATCATCCGAGGAACCTGATGTAAGCCGGTTCGGCAGTTCACCCAACTCGCCTTATTCTGCCGCAAAAGATGCGCTGACAAGTTACGCACGTATGTTCGAGAAAGTTTTTTCACTACCAGTTGTTGTGGCGCGCCCATATATGACCTATGGCCCACACCAACGTACCCAGAAAATTATTCCGTACACCATCACAAGCCTGCTCAAGACAATAGCCCCCCATATCAGCAGCGGTAGACGGATTTGCGATCTGATCTATATTCAGGATTTGATTATGGGACTCATACTGACAGGGCTCAAACCTGGGATTAAAGGCGCGGTGGTAGACCTGGGCACCGGGATCGGAACCACTCTTCATGATACTGTCATGCTTATCAAGGAAAGAATCGACACACCTGTTTCTCCAATATTTGGAGCTTTGCCTGACAGATTGTACGAATACCCCCAGGTAGCGGATATCGCAACAACTACAGACCTGATCGGCTTTCGACCAGCTTGGTCATTAAATCAAGGTTTGGAGAGTACGATTGCCTGGTACCGTTCACAAATTCAAGAGCAATAGAGAGAGAGAGAGAACATTAATATGACTTGGCTGATCACAGGTGGTTGTGGTTTTATTGGTAGTAACCTGGCCGACACCCTGATGGTACAGGGTGAATCAGTAGTATTATTCGATAACCTGAGCCGGTTAGGATCCAAAGATAATTTAAAATGGCTGCGTGACAAGCATGGTCAGATTTTCGAATTCATTCAAGCAGACATTCGCAATGCTGCCGATGTCGAAAGAACCGTCAATCAGTTTTCCCCCACTGTAATTGCCCATTTGGCAGGGCAAGTGGCAATGACCACCAGCTTGCAAAACCCGCGTCTGGATTTTGAGACAAACGCCCTCGGTACTTTGAATGTGCTCGAAGCCGTGCGCTTACATTCGCCCAAAGCAATTGTACTATATTCATCCACCAACAAGGTTTATGGATCGCTCGAGGACCTGCACTACGAGGAAACCCCTACCCGGTACATACTGTTGGATTACCCGGAAGGCTTGAATGAAACCACACAGTTGGATGGGCACTCCCCATACGGCTGTTCCAAATTGAGCGGCGACCAATATGTTCGCGATTACCACCGCATGTTTGGATTGAAGACCGTCGTGTTTCGCCACTCATCGATGTACGGTGGCCGTCAGTATGCAACCTATGACCAGGGCTGGATTGGCTGGTTCTGTCAAAAAGCACTCGAAATGCAAGACCCTGAGCGCACCTTCACGATTTCCGGCTCCGGGAAACAAGTGCGCGACGTATTACATGCCCAGGATTTGATCCGAGTATATATGCTGGCAGCAGATCATATCAATGTCACTGCCGGCCAGATCTATAATATTGGTGGCGGGCAGTCCAACAGTCTTTCACTTATTGAGCTTTTCGGAATGCTCGAATCAATCTCAGGATATAAAATGAATTTCGCTCGCCTGGAATGGCGTGCGGGAGACCAAAAGGTGTTTGTAGCCAACACAAGTAAAGCACAGCACGATTTTGGATGGACAGCCTCTGTAAATGCAGAAGTCGGGATCCGCTCAATGATGGAATGGTGTCGGGAGATTCAGCATGGTAATTCCTAATCCAGTCATCCCTTTTCGGGCAAAACAGCCCGAACTCTCCGTCTTTCTTCCGGCCTATGGCGAGGCGGAAAATCTGAACGAACTATTACCACGCATCAAGAAGGTCATCGCCGATCTTGGAATTTCAGCTCAAATAACAGTCGTTGATGCGCCAGAACCAATCGACAATACTGCCATTATCTGCGGCCAAAATGAAGTAAACCATCTTCACCGTCAGGGCGGAAATCGCTATGGCGATGCCGTAAGGACTGGTATTCTGGCTTCAACCGGCCAATTTATCATTTCAATGGATTCAGATGGATCGCATAACCCGGAATTTATTCGAGAATTATGGACACACCGACAGGAAGCCGATGTCGTAATTGCTTCGCGATATATCCATGGCGGTGTCACAGAGAATCCATGGACTCTTGTGGCGATGAGCCGTCTGCTTAATATTATCTTCAGACTTATTATTGGTTTACCTGCTTACGATATTTCCAATAGTTTCCGATTGTATCGGGGCGATCTTCTGCGCAGCATCCATCCCAAATACGCCAATTTTGACGTTTTGGAAGAGATTCTTGTTCGCATGCTATGGGAAAATCCCAGCCGGGCCGCTAAAATTCTTGAAATCCCTTTTCGTTTTGAGCAGCGTAAACATGGCAAACCCAAACGAAAGCTGATCGTTTTCGGCATCCAATTTGTACTTGCCTTGGTTAAACTATCATTTCTTCGCATAAGAAATCAATTCAACCCGAAAGGTGATCAGTGACCATCAGAATCCGGGAATTTTTTGTTATTAGCGCAGCTGCAATTTTCCTATTTCTTTCTATCTGGATATTTGGTCACAGGCAATTGGGCGGTTTTGATATGAGCGCACTGATCGATACCGGCTGGAGAATCGCAAGTGGGCAAACACCTTACATTGACTTTCCACTTACCACCCCTGTTATTTTCTACTTGGGGGCAGGATGGGCGATAAAACTGTGGGGTGCGAAATGGTCCGCTTTTGTACTTGCTGCGGCCTGGATGGCTGTAATCGCATTTTTTGCGCAAATTGCAATGTTACACCGGATCATCTCATGGAAATATAGCGTAGCCATAGCCCTAACTTGCCAGATGCTATGTTCCATGCCCACTTCTTATTGGTGGTACAACTCGGTCTCGGTAATTGCAGCCTGTCTATTTTTTACGGCTGCTTTCGTATTCGCAAACCACCCAACCAGCCGAATGAGTGCCTTTGCATTGTGGGCAAACCTGACTTTCCTGAGCCTTACAAAACCAAATATTGCCGGGATTACAGCACTCCTAACTCTGATTGCGTTATTATGGCTTTCACCACATCGCGTTCGCATTATCATCCTTTACCTGGCTGGGCTTATTAGTTTCTTTTTGCTTTTATTTATCCTTGCTATCAATCCGCTAGATGTCCTCCGTAGCTATTGGGAGATGTCCCATGGTCGTGGTCTTCCCAACTTGAGTTGGTTTTTTAATGACAAACCTCTTGAACATCTTGTCACCATTCCACTCTTTTTGTTAATCCTGTTGCCCGTAATAGCCAAAATTCGACAACTGAAATCCGTGCGCCAAACGCTATATGGTCTAAAACTACAACTCGCAATTACCGGGGCAGTTCTTTTGACAGGTCTTTTCTCTATGGTGTCAAATAGCGACTCTAACCTGGTAATTGGCACGCCATTTTTGGTGCTTGGTTCCTCCATTCTTCTAGTCTATCTTCCCAAAGAAAACAGTACCCGTTTCCCCTGCGACCTTTGTATTGCTACAATCGTGGTTAACTTAGCAGCAATCTGGGTTGGCTGTGCAATTATGAGTGGAAATCATCAGTTGGCTTTAGTCACTGCATGGTATGCTGGCATATCTGTGAATGGCTTGTTGATATTATTATTCATGCTATTCAAAAATATGCGCCTACTGTCAAATATGTCTCAATTTGCCAAGTTGACATTTAACAAGGTGACATGGCTGGTCCTACTAACTTGCAGTATCGTGGCTGTGTACTCTGGTATGATGCGTTGGCGGGTTGAGGCTATCGGCCCTGAGCGATTTTTTACCACGGTACCCTTGGTGAAAATCCATAATATCTCATTTTTTGAAAATTTTTGGGTTTCCCCACACGCACAACAAGTAGTCGATGAAACTAAAGCTGTGCTTCAAAAAAAATTTGGAATCCCAGAAAACTGGCATACTGCTTCTGTTTATTTTGGTCCTCGGATTGAATTCTCATACGCCGCCTTTGATGTCAATTCGCCAAAAGATTTACCAATCTGGTGGCACCCCAATAATAGTTATGCCGATATTTACTCTGTCCAATTTGTCCGATCCTTCATTTTGCACCAATTTCAAGTTTGTATTTTCCTCAGGACAAATGGTGAGCCAGATTCTGGGCCTCAACCCCCGCAAATTTTACAAGATATCACTGCAAATTACGACCGAGTAGATTATCCTAATATCACAGTTTTCTACCGACAAGATTCTCCGTAAATGTTAATTTTCAAAACTAAATTAACACATCCGTAATTGAAGGGTATTTTTTTGAGGTTAGAATGCAGCGTGTTTGCGAATACATTTCCAATACCATCACTGATTTTGGCGTAAAGCATGTTTTTATGGTGACAGGTGGAGGCGCCATGTTCTTAAATGACGCCATCGGCAACCAGCCTGGTTTAAAACCAATTTTCAACCACCATGAACAGGCCTGCGCCATGGCAGCCGAAGGCTATGCGCGCATCACCGGCAAACCAGGTGTTATCAATGTCACGACCGGCCCGGGCGGGATAAATGCCATGAACGGCGTTTTTGGCGCCTGGACAGACTCTATTCCGATGTTAATCATCTCAGGACAGGTCAAACGAGAGACTCTTTTGTCCACTTTTAACATCCCCGGGCTGCGCCAGATAGGTGACCAGGAAGCAGATACCATCGCCCTCGTTCGAACTATAACCAAATACGCTGCACTGGTGAATGATCCAGCCTTGATACGCTACCATCTGGAAAAAGCCTGGCATCTTGCCATTTCTGGGCGACCTGGACCATGCTGGCTGGATATTCCCATTGATGTACAGACCAGCATGGTTGATCCACAAACCCTTAAAGGCTACGATCCACATGAAAACCAGGTAGAATACGAAACCGACCTTGCTGGATGCTGCCGGTCTGTACTCGAAAAGATCGCCCAGGCCGAAAGACCTGTCATCCTTGCCGGAAAAGGCATTCAGTTAGGCAATGCGCAAAAGGAATTTGAAGATGTGATTCGCGCGTTGAGTATTCCGGTCGTGCCAGGTTGGACATCCCTCGACCTGGTTCCGGACGACGACCCACTCTTCTGTGGACGCCCTGGCGATCTTGCCACACGCGCGGGCAACTTCACAGTCCAGAATTCAGACCTTTTATTGGTTCTTGGGAGCCGTCTTGGACTGCGCCAGGTCAGTTATAACTGGAAGTCATTTGCCCGTTTTGCCTATAAGATTCAGGTTGACATTGACAAGGCTGAATTCCAAAAACCAACAATACAACCAGACCTCGCCATCCACAGCGATGTTAAACCGTTTTTACAAGAACTCGCCCATCAAATTAAACAAACCGGCAGCCAATCATCTACCCACGAATCCTGGCTTTCATGGTGCAAGCAGCGCGTGAATCGTTATCCTGTTGTCTTGCCGCATCATCGAGAAAATATAGCTGGCAGAATAAATCCATACCACTTTATAGATCGGCTATCTGCTTATCTGGATGAAAGTGACATCATCGTGTGCGGCGATGGCACGGCCAATGTTGTTACCTTCCAGGCAGCGCATATCAAAAAAGGACAACGACTCTTCGCCAACACCGGGGATGCATCGATGGGATACGATCTTCCCGCAGCAATTGGTGCTGCCATCGCTCGTGAGGGACAAAGGGTTATCTGTCTGGCCGGAGATGGAAGTTTGCAAATGAATATCCAGGAGTTGCAAACTATTGTGCACAATAACTTGCCCATTAAATTATTCGTCTTGAATAACGGTGGCTATTTGTCTATCCGTTTATCCCAGAAAAACATGTTTAATCGTTTAACCGGCGAAGGTCCAACCAGCGGCGTTTCCTTCCCGGATATCGTAAAAATCGGTCATGCCTACGGCATTCCATCATTCCAGATAAATTATGATAATCTGGACGAGGGCATCCAGTTAGCGCTGAATCAGCCCGGCCCAATGATTTGCGATGTTTTGCTGGATCCAGATCAGCCCTTTGAGCCCCGCATCACTTCCAGGCAGCTTCCAGATGGCCGAATAGTATCTTCCAACCTGGAAGACATGTACCCCTTCCTAAATGAACAGGAACTGGCAAATAATATGCTGGTGCCGTTCAAAAACCTAGAATAGGAGAATCTCATGGATGTTCGCGATATTTTTGAAGATCTGTTTGTTTTGGAGATGACGAATAATCATCAGGGGAAACTTGAACGAGGTATTCAGATAATCCGGGAACATTCTCGCATTGTCCGCTTTAATAACGTTCGCGCAGCCATCAAGCTCCAATTTCGTAGTCTTGATTCGTTTATACACAAGGATTTTATCAACCGACCGGATATCTATTACATTCGCCGCATTCAAGAAACCCGCCTTTCACGCGAAGAATATGCCATCCTGGTCGAAAATATCCGCAAAAGTGGCTGCATACCAATGGCAACTCCGTTTGACGAGAAATCCGTCGACATGTGCGTAGAATTTGAGATGCCGATCATCAAAGTGGCCAGTGCCGATGGAAATGATTGGCTGCTGTTGGAGAAAATTGCCAAAACAAAAAAACCGGTCATCGTCTCCACCGGTGGGGTTTCCCTGAAAGATATGGATGATCTGGTGCTTTTCTTTGAAAACCGGAACATTCCGCTGGCTCTGAACCATTGTGTGGCAGGTTATCCTACCGAAGATAATGAGATGGAACTGGATCAAATTGATTATCTCCAGAGACGTTATCCTGACCACCCCATTGGAATTTCGACGCATGAATATCATGACTGGTCAAATTCTATGTTTGTTTGTTACGGCAAAGGGGTGCACTTATTTGAACGCCACATCGATATTGATTCAGATGGCTTCCAGGTGGCTAAATATTCCTCGCTGCCTGGCCAAATCGATACCTGGTTTAAATCATTTCAGAAGGCCCGACAGATGTGCGGAACATCCCGGGATGCCCGGCGAATCCCGATCGAAAAAGAGGTCAAGTATCTGGATTCATATGTGCGCGGTGTTTATGCAAAACATGATATCGAGATTGGCCAAACTCTTTCCGAAGAGGACATCTATCTTGCCATTCCTCTTCAAAAAGGCCAGCTCTCCACTCGTGAACTGATGCTCGGCCGCTATGGACACAAAATGGTCAAACCATGCCCCAAGGATATGCCCATTACCATCGACATGGTCGATACCCCATATTCATCCGAAGAGCTAAGTCAGCAGCTGATGAAACGGGGTTTGTAAAATGCGAGTTGCGCTCGTCACTGGGGCGTCACGCGGAATTGGCGCTGCTATCGCCGGGATATTAACCGGTGAAGGCTGCCAGGTGCTTGCCCCATCCCACAGCGAATTGGATCTTGCATCTACAGCTTCGATCGAAAAATATCTCGCGTCATTAAAAGGAAATATCGATATTCTTGTAAACGATGCGGGAATTAACCGGATTGCCCTTCTGGATGACATCAAAGTGGGCGATCTGCAAGAGACCCTTCAAATTAATCTACTTGCTGCCTTCCGTCTCGCGCAAGCCGTTGTACCAGCCATGCGAAATAATCACTTTGGAAGAATTGTAAATATTAGCTCAGTTTGGAGCCTGGCCAGCAGACCCGGACGAATTAGTTACTCCATGAGCAAAACTGCTCTTAATGGTATGACACGCTCTCTGGCAGTTGAACTTGCTTCAGATAACATTTTGGTTAATGCGGTTGCGCCTGGTTATGTAATGACAGACCTCACCCGGCAGAACAATTCACTCAAAGAACTGGAAATAATCAAGCAAACCATTCCGATGAACAGGTTAGCCGAGCCGATTGAAATCGCCCGGATGGTGGCGTTTCTGGTATCTGAGCAAAATACCTATATGACAGGGCAGACAATCGCTGTTGACGGAGGCTACACATGCCTGTAAATCTCACCATTCACTCAAATATCCACGATTACGATGTATTTTTTGAAGATTCGCCCGATTTTATCCAGCATTTGGCAATTCAACCCAATTCCTGTTACATAGTGGATGAAAATGTTTGGACGATTTACCAAGAAACCTTGCTCAGTGTTCTCCCGAAAATCGAAACTATCATTCTTCCAATTAACGAAGACCGAAAAAACCTGGCAACTGTGCAGGAACTTTACGATCAATTGGTTGAGCGACCTGCAAAACGAAATATGAATATCATCTCCATTGGTGGCGGAATTCTTCAAGATATTACTGGATTTGCAGCATCAACAATTTACCGCGGTGTAAATTGGATATTTGTGCCCACAACCCTTTTAGCCCAGGCTGACAGTTGCATTGGCAGTAAAACATCCTTGAATTATCACAAATACAAAAACCTGATTGGAACTTTTTACCCTCCAGCCAATATCCACATATTTACTCAATTCCTACAATCGCAATCCGATTCAGACTTTTCCAGTGGCTTTGGTGAGGTGATAAAACTCCATCTAATGGGTGGCAGGGACCTATTTTCCAACCTGGTTGAACTTTCCCAATCAGTAATCAACCGCGAGCCTCGCGTTTTACACAAAATTGTTCAACAATCCCTGAATGTAAAATTAAGCTATATGTCGGGAGATGAGTTCGATACAGGCCGCCGCAATTTATTGAATTACGGACATGATTTTGGTCATGCCCTGGAAAGTACATCCAGTTTTGCAATCCCACACGGACAGGCAGTCATCTTTGGAATGCTTGCAGCCAACATCATAGCCCGGAAGCGAGGTCTGCTCAGCAGTGATCTTGAAAAAACGATTGCTAATAAATTACTCATTCCCAATTGGGTCAGCAAACCCACTATAAATGCGCTAGGTAAAAATGAGATGATTGATGCGATGAAAAAGGATAAAAAACGAACCGGCAATAATCTGGCTCTTATTATGATGAATGATACCTTTGAATTCACCCGCGTCAACGACCTTTTTCCTGATGAAGCAGCTTCCGCATTGGCCGAATTACAAATCATGCTCAATTAACGGTAAAAGAGTATCCATGAAAATGATCAGTATCGTCACCCCCTGTTTTAACGAAGTCGAAAATGTCGAAGAATTGTGCCTGCGTATTCAAAAAATCATGTCAGGATTTCAATATGAATATGAGCATTTGCTAATCGATAACGGATCCAAAGACGGCACCATAGATAAAATCCGTGCACTCGCATCATCCGATCCACACATTAAAGCAATATTGAATACACGCAATTTTGGCCACATACGCTCACCCTTCCACGGATTATTACAAGCTAACGGGGATGCTGCCATCATCATGGCCTCGGATTTGCAGGACCCCCCCGAAAGAATTCCAGAATTCATTCGGCAGTGGGAAACGGGCTTCCTTGTTGTGATCGGTATAAAAACAAGCAGCCAGGAATCCGGTCTGTTCTATTTATTTCGCACTATCTATTATAAAATTTTGCGCAGCCTATCCGAAGTTGAATTGATTGAACATTTCACCGGTTTTGGATTATACGATCGCCAGGTCATCGATATTCTGCGCAAACTGAATGACCCCTACCCATATTTTCGAGGGTTGATTGCCGATATCGGCTTCCCCATCGCCCGAATCGAGTTCACCCAGCCTCGGCGTAAACGCGGAATCAGCAAGAATAATTTTTATACTCTCTATGATATGGCCATGCTCGGCGTAACTGGCTACACGAAAATCCCGCTTCGCCTTGCCACCATGTTTGGATTCCTTTCTTCCGTAATCAGTTTCGCCATTGGGGTTATTTACCTCGTTTACAAGCTGGTAGACTGGCAAAATTTTTCTCTTGGCCTGGCTCCGGTTGTGATCGGTCTTTTCTTTTTGGGTTCGGTTCAATTAGTATTCCTCGGAATAGTTGGGGAATACATCGGAGCGATCTATACACAGGTCATGCATCGCCCCCTCGTGATTGAAAAAGAACGAATCAATTTTTAGCGCCTTGACAATTCTGATGGGTGGGATTGAAAATAATCTGGCTTGACCAACAAATATGGTGCAATAAACCACTGGAGGTCTTAGTTGCAGCCCTTTAATTACTCCATTCAAGACCTTCTTGGCGCCAGCCTGGCGTTTTTACTATTCCCTTTTCTATTGGTCATTCCGGGCTACGTTACTGGCTGGGTTTTCAACCTTTTTGATTTTAAGCTACGATCATTACTTACCCGGCTGGGGATCGCCCTTGTTCTTTCGTTCTCGATCAGCCCAATCCTGATTTATCTTTGTTGGCGAATTGTATCCTTTGAATTTTCATTTATAGTTCTAACTGCGTTTTTTCTGGCTTTTATCAGTATTCTGGTAAAGAATAACCATCCAATCAAACAAGTTTACTCTTCCAAATATTCCAAAATTGCTATTTGTCTGGCAATTGGATGGGTTGCTTTTACATTTTTATCGTTGATCGATCTTCAGCTTGGCTCACGGCTGTATTATTCTGTAGTTTCAATCGATTACACCACACGGGTTTCCATCACAGATGCTGTCGCGAGAACAGGCGTTCCACCCATTAATCCAAGTTACTATCCAGGACATCCAGCAAGTCTCACCTCACTGTATTATTTTTGGTATGTGCTGACGGGTTTCGTCAACAAAATCGGCACGCACTGGATTAATGGTCGTAACGCTATGGCAGCCGGTACGGCCTGGGCCGGGTTGGGCTTGATGGCCGCCATCTCGCTTTATTTGCGGTTTCGAATCCCAATCGATTTCCGAAAACGCTGGCGCCTGGCATTCATCGGAATGGGATTATTGGCACTGGGCGGCTTGGATATTATCCCCAATCTGATACTGCTCATTTCAACCCGACTTGCCCTCGGTAAATTCCTTTTTGACGGCATCATTGAACATTGGAATGAACAGATCGCGACCTGGTTGACCTCCATTCTCTGGGATCCCCATCATATCGCCAGTCTGATTGTATGCATGACTTGCTTAATGCTACTGCAAAACGCTGCCGGTAAAAAACGTCCTTACCAAATAGCAGCAATGGGCATCGCCGGGGTTGCACTTGCATCTTCGTTTGGTTTGTCGATATGGGTTACCATTGTTTTTTGTTCATTTTGGGCAGGTTGGTTCTTCTATCTCATTTTTATTCAAAAACAATATTTTCTGGCGACCATGATGGCGCTCTCAGGCGTAACCGCTGTCATTATGGCATTTCCATTCATCCGTGATTTGCTAAATGGTTCTGGTTCTTATGCTGAATTCCCACTAGCCCTTAACATCAGGAAATTTAATTTCGCACTCCCCTTCATCCTTGGATTGCCTGTGATATGGCAAAACATAATCCACTTGTTGCTTCTACCCTTTAATTATTTCCTTGAGTTGGGCTTCTTTTTCAATGCAGCCATCATTTGGCTAAAACATGATAGAAAAAATACGCAAATAAAAGAATTGCACATAAAATCTGAGATTTTTCTGCTCGTTACCACGGTTTTCCTGGCTTCTTTCGTTAAATCCACCGTAATCGGAAACAATGATTTTGGCTGGCGCGCCTGGCTCCCCGGTCAGTTTATCCTGCTAATCTGGGGTACAGATGTTCTTTATCGAATTTTGGAAAACGAGAAGTTTTCGATAAAAAACCTGCTCAGACTCCCGAAGATTATCGAAAAAGAAAACTCTCTGCTCGCACTCTATTTTATTATCGGACTCATCACCACCGTTGCAAATGCCACTTATTTGAGAGCCTGGCCCCTTGCAATTGATGCAGGCTTGTCAATGCCGCACATGCTCAGCGAAGATACTCACCTGGGTGAGCGAAGCTATTCTGCCAGAAAAACTTATGAATTTATCAACAGCAATATTCCTATCGGTCAGACCATTCAGAACAATCCTGTCATCAATCTCGACAGGCCATTGGGTCTTTACGGAAATCACCAGTCAGTAATTTCTAATATTTCCATCTACGGCATTTCACAAGATGAATATAACTTGTACGTCAGCAATATAAAACCAATATTTTATCCAACGGGTCTGCCAGAATGGAGTAGTATCGACCAGACCTGCCGGCAGTATTTTATTAATTTCATAATCATCGCAGATACAGATCCCCTTTGGCCAAGTTTACCGATGTTGGAATTAAAACGAGATGCACTGAATAAAAATGATTATTACGCAGTCTTTAAATGTGGGAATAGTCAATAAAATTTATCAGCCAACTCAATCATATTATCTCGGAAGTTCGCAGGGTTATGAGCAAAAAAAATGGCATGGTCAGGTAAAGATTGACCTATTTTGCGGCGTTATTCGGGGTTTTGCTTGCGATAGTCCCGGTTCCGGCACGAGAAATGATCGTTGTCAAATCCAAAAACCCGCAAAATAGTCGTATCTGTAATGGAACTTTCCTGGTTCTGATATTTTTTGTGGTTGTTTCGCATTGCCACCGGGCTGGTTAACAACACCCTGTAAACAGGGCTAAAAAGCCCGATTTATCGGGCTTGCGCTCTAGCCTGGACGTTTACATGTCCAGGCAAACCACAAATTCCGTTAGAATTCAAAAAATCAACGCAGCCACCGCCTCCAGCACTTTAGTGCCCTCGCAGCCAGTGTTCCGTACGGAAAGTCCCCACAATAAGCCGAGCAATATTCAGATTGAAACTTAGCGGGCATGCGGATCTTTTCTTTACACAACCTTCAAAATGACTTTACCAATACTTTATAGCTTGCGGCTATACTATACAATGCCGAGCGGAAATATTTAAATCATCAGAGAATATGAAGGCGAAATAACATTTTGACCAAAATACTGGTAATCGATGATGAACCATCCATCGTCAATCTGATCAATGCTTACTTGAAGCCTGAAGGATACGAAGTCTTCACCGCTTCAGACGGCAATTCCGGAATAAGAGCTGCACGTGCTTTCAAGCCAGACCTGATTATTCTCGATGTTATGTTGCCGGGAATGGATGGGATTGAACTTCTCACGCGTTTGCGGCGTGAATCGAATGTTTATGTGATCCTGCTGACCGCAAAAACTGAAGAGACCGATCGTATCGTCGGGTTGACTGTCGGCGCAGACGATTACGTCACCAAACCATTCAGCCCGCGTGAATTAGTGGCGCGTGTCAAAGCGGCCATCAGGCGCTTCCAGATGGGATCTGCTCCAGGAGGCAATGATTCCGTATTGACCTTCAAAAAAGTGCAAATCGATAAGGGCGCCAGAAAAGTAACGGTCAATGCTCAACTGGTAGATCTTACCGCTATCGAATTCGATCTCTTACACGCGCTGGCTGAGAATCGCGGCCGAGTGCTTTCCCGTGAACAGCTGCTTGAAAAGGTTTGGGGCGGGGAGTATTTTGGTGAAATGCGCGTTGTGGATGTTCACTTGGGGCATTTGCGTCAAAAGCTTGGCGAAGAGAGCCTGGTAACCACTGTGCGCGGAGTGGGTTATCGCTTTGAGGATGACCCGCTATGATTAAATATATTCAAAATCACCTGGGCGTAAAGCTGCTCTTTTCTTACATAGCGATTCTCATCGTGATCGTTGTTGTTATGCTGATCGTGATCCCATTTTCTGCGCCTTACGCCTACAACCGTTACATGATGGCGTCCGGCACACCGCAACCAGGCATGGGAACTGGCATGATGGGGCAAGGACAGAACCAGGGCGGTGGACTGGGAATTGGTCGCGGACCAGGCCAGGGTCAGGGGCTTGCGAATTTCCGCGCCGGACTGGCTCTGTCGCTGATTTATGCCATGCTGGCTGCCACAGTGATTGTAGCCTTGGTGAGCGTATTCTTCACGCGCAGTGTGGTTGCCCCCCTGCGCGAGATGACCCTTGCATCACAACGCATCGCCAAGGGTCATTATGATGAACGCGTCAAAGTCAATGGCGCGGATGAGCTTGCAGTACTTTCGGACAATTTTAACCAGATGGCAGGCCAGCTGGAAGGGGTCGAGGCGCTGCGCCGCCAGCTTATCGGCGATGTCAGCCACGAACTACGCACGCCGTTGACTGCCATCAAAGGTTACATGGAAGGTCTCATGGATGGTGTTTTCCCACCCGAAGCTGAGACGTACCAACAAATCTTTACCGAAGCCGACCGCCTGAGCCGTCTTGTCGATGATTTACAGGAGTTAAGCCGCGTCGAGTCCAAAGCTTACGCTTTGGAACTTCAGCCGCTGGACTTTTCCATATTTGTGGAAACAGCTATCAAACGGCTGTCTATTAATGCGCGAAATAGGCAGATCGAGCTCCGCTCAAATATCCCTGCTGGCCTTCCACGTGTTGTAGCAGATCCAGACCGCATCACACAGGTACTGACCAACCTGTTGGGAAATGCAATTGCTTATACTCCCGATGGGGGATCAGTAACCATAACTGCTTCCAGACAGGTGGAAAATGTTCTTGTCTCCGTAATGGATACCGGCATTGGTATCTCGCCGGAACATCTGGCGCATATTTTTGATCGCTTTTACCGGGTGGATAAATCCAGATCGCGCCAGGCAGGCGGTGGGTCAGGGATTGGATTGACCATCGCCCGGCACCTGGTCGAAGCGCATGGCGGACATATTTGGGTTGAGTCGGCGGGCGATGGTCAGGGCAGCACCTTTGCTTTTACCTTGAAAACCGTCGGTTAATTTTTAGGTTGCAAAAACAGCGCCAGCAGATTCAGGCTGCTGAACCGCAGAATCAGCGGTCGCGAGAATTTCAAAGTCTGTTGTGATTTGCGCAGTGGCCCGAATAGTGGCAGCAACCGAGCAATATTTTTCTTCTGAAAGCTGGATGGCTTGCGCCACTGCTTTTTCTGTCAGGTTCTTCCCACCGATTTTGTAATGCATATGGATTTTCCGAAACGCCCAAGGGGGATCCTGATCTTGCTCTGCGCTGGAACTGACTTCCAGGTGGGTGAGTGTCAACCGTTTCTTGGCCAGGATTTCTACGACATCCACCGATGAGCAGGATGCCAATGCAATTAACAATAACTCGGATGGCTTGATCCCAATACCTTCATCTGGCGTGGAAAGAACTACTGAGTGATTCGTCGAGTCGATCCCTATAAATTGCTTGCCTTCAATCCATTTCACTGTCGCTGTACCCATGCTGCTCCTTGACGTATTCCATATTTAATATTGATTTATTCTGTTCAGGTTTCTTACACATGTGGCTGTTTGTCAACGGCACACGGCCGTTATAGGTTACCCTGCTCAGGAAAAGCCGCCTCGGGATGGTCCACAACTGCTGGAAGCACCGGCGGAATCCGAAGAAGCGGTTCCAAAAGAGGCAACTTTGGAAAGTTTCTTTTGCGTGTTCTGGCTCTCGCATTTTGGGCAGGCCGGGATGCGATCTGATTCAGAAAAGCGCATCATCTTTTCAAAAGCCTCGCCACATTCGTTGCAACGATATTCGTAAAAAGGCATATCTGGTCTCCTTCACTTAACTGATGGTCAGATCAGTGCAATTTTTCCGGATGGTCAACAAGCGTTCCAGCCACATAGGCCTCCAACGCCAATTCTATATCACGTATATCGGTGATAATCGGCTGAATGTCATGTTCCTGCAGGCTGAGATGCGCGCCTGTCCCCATGCCTCGTGATAGCAATGCCTGGCAGTCGGCAATTGGTGTAATCATGGCATTATGGTCGTGATGATGATGTTCCCCTTCCGGCTCGGGCGCTGCGGCAACAGCAACTAGCTGGGGAAAGGATCTGGAAACGGTTTCGCGCTTGGTTACTTTGCCTGCATCAATGGTAAAGATTTCATAAAACTGCGCACGACCAAAATGTGCTGAAATAGTTTGGTGATCATCACTAACAATTGCGATTTTCAAGGTTTTCTCCGTTATTTTTTCTAAACGCGCTTCAAAAGTGCCGATCATCGGCTAACATAAATTATGCTTTCGCTGTATCCCAGAGTCAGGGATACAATCACTATCATGGGAGTACTGATCATGAATGCTTTTATCGATCCGCCAAAGAAATTTAATCTTCTCCTGCACCTGGGCATCTGGATATCCGAGAGAGTCACTGGCCGAAAAATGCTTCCAGCGCGAATTCTGGCCTGGTACCCGAAAGTAGCCCTTGGTTCCGGCGCACTAGAGTCACTGGTAGCGCATCACGATGGCAAACTTAATGAACGCACATTGAAATTGGTACGCATGGCAGCTTCGTTTGCAGCCGCCTGCCCATTTTGCATCGATATGAATTCCTTTGAACACGAAGCGCTGAGTATCAATGCAGAGGAAGTGTTGGCTTTACGCGGGCAGCGGGATCTGGCAAACGTGACCACGATTTCAAAACGAGAACGGCTCGCGATCGAATATGCCCGCCTGGTTTCGCAGACACCGCTTAAGTTTCACCCGGATTTCATCGAACAGATCAAAGCAAATTTTGATGAGCGCGAGATTGTCATTCTGGCATCCACTGCAGCGCAGGTCAATTACTGGGCCAGGCTAACCCAAGCATTGGGAATCCCACCAGCGGGTTTTTCTGAATAGAACTCAAGCCTGTCCAGTCATTTTTTTAAATTGGCCGGTCAAGGCTTTCCAGATTGGGCAGCGGTCATAAATAGCGCTGAACATCAAGACTGCGCCGAAGATGTATGGCATCCAGCTACCATGGGTCACAAAACCAATTCCTGCAACGACAACGCCGGCCCCAAAGCGGATGAAGCGTTCCATGTTTGATAATCCCACCGATTCTGGGTTGTTACCTGTCGCGAGCGCATCGAACATTGCTTTAAGCGTGCTGGCGGGTTTCGCGCCAACCTGGCGCATGGTCTCTTTACCATCTCGGTAGACAATCAGGGTCGGGATTCCATAAACCTTAAGTTCGCGCAGTAGATCCTGGCTTTCGTCGGCATTGATTTGCCATAAATCCACGCGACCATCATACTCTTTGGCCAGTTTTTCCAGGATGGGCTTAACCATCTTGCAGGGTCCGCACCATGGAGCCCATAAATCCACTACAACGGGCCGGGGATTTTGTTGAATTTTCTCGAAAAATGTTTGCGTATTCATACCCACAAGGTCCTTCGGAAAGAAAACAGGGCACGGGGCGAAACCGTGTCTTGCATCCTCGCTGTCGAAAATTACTGTTTGAGAGTGCTGAATTTGATTATGGCGTAAAGCGGGCAGAAGCCGACGGCGCCGGTAACCAATAAGACCAGGCCGACCACGTCCGCCACAATCGCCAGCCCACCAGCAAGCGCACCACCAAAACCAAGATAAAGAAGCACAACACCGGTAACGGCGCGGATGATGCGGTCAACGTACGATTCGTTCAATTTCATATGAGCCTCATGTAACCTGTTGAGAATACGAATAACTATATTCTTTGATGCAATTATCAAATTAAAGTTGCATTTGTGCTCAGCTACACAAGAGTGATAAAAATCTGTTAATCGCTCAATAGCATTGCTATGCCTTCCGGTGAGAATTACCTTACCGATTTCTGCGCTTTACATCATTCATATAACAATCTAAATTAAATTGATAAAATGCACGCCATGAGGTAATACATTTTCGTATCTCGGAAATTGCGCTAAAGCAGTTTTCTGCAGAAAATAATTCATTGAATATAAATCAGATTACCAGAACATTCCAGTCAATGCGGCGATTTTTGCGCACTCCACCCCGGTTTCTTCTGCCGTAAGCGCCCCCACCTGGTACTCAGCCCGAAATACATCTCCCGCCGCCAGCACACGCACATTCCCTTTGATTTTTTCAGCGGTGTAACCTTCTACTTCTGCAGTTGCAGGCTCAAAACCCAGCGCTTCCTGATTGGCTGTGCGACAGATCCAACGCACCCCATGCGAAAGCTGCTCCGGTTTATGCCGGACGATATCCGCATTTCCATCCGGGTGAACCTGCAAGCTGGATGCCCAACCCTGGTCATCTGCCATAAAATCGATGTAAAGCACCACTTCAGGGTCATAAGGCATGCCCGGCTTTAATTCATGATGCAGCTCTGGATATTTGGATAGCTTCTGCACAAATTCCCGGTAACCGGGTTTCGCCTGAAAGCTTGGTGGTAAATCTACCCGCACTCGCACGTTGGCCGGGTTGACCCGGGCTGTGTATACCAACCGCCCATAATCCACAGGGCGTAAGTTGATGTGCGCAAGGTACATATACTCCAACGGGGTCTGATTTAGATTTTCGAGAGTCACCTGGGCGCGTAATAAAGTTGAACCCTGGTAGAGCTTAACCAGTGGAGTGAAGCGATAATGACTATTGAAGGCTTCGATATGTTCAAAGCTACCACTCACCCCAATATAGCTTCCAACTTCATCATCCCCTACCACAAGCCAGGCATGCTGGTAAGGAGCATTGGGGAGTTCGCCGTGTAACGCGTGCCGATCCTGGGACCCGGGAGATCCAATTCCAGACACCCCACAGTGTAACAAAAAGCGTGCCAGGTTATGTAAAACATTTCTCTCGGCTTGTGGCTCGGAAAACATGGAACGCATGGCAAGCTCTCTCCCCGAAAAAACTGCCGACCAAATTTGTTGTCCCTGATAGGGTAACATGATCACATCTGCGTCTTTGTGGCGCAAACGCACAGCTTTTACCCCGGATGGATAGGTAAATGTGGTTGCAGCCAAGCCTTCTCCTTCAACCAATTTCGTTTCACCATGATCAAAAGTATTTTGATGCAACGCTATTTTATATTCCATATAACCTCTGGAAGCGCGAGAAGGCTTCATTTCGCTTTGGGTGAATTGCCTATTTCGCGCAAAAAACGCGCATGCGCATGTATGTTTTGGGCGGGTGTTCCATCCGGAATTTCGCAACCGGCTGCGCTAAAACTTCTGGAACCGCCCACGTTCAGACAGTGCAGCGCAGCACTTTCTATTGTCTGGTCACCTCCCCAACACATCACTGAAACCGGATCAAAATTTCCCACCAAGCCTGCCTTTTCGCCAAAGATCTCGGCAGCCCTGGCATAATCCACCATCCAATCCACATCAATAAAATCCGCGCCACTCTCCAGCATGTCCGGCAAGATTTTGGATGTGTTACCGCAAATATGCAAGCGGGCCAATGCGCCTTTTTCATGAACAGCCTCAAAAATTCTTTTTTCATAAGGCAGGGCAAACTGACGATACATGCGAGGGGATACAACCGACGCAATCGCATCTCCCAACCCAATAATATCCGCTCCAGCATCGATCTGAATGCGAGCGAAAGCAATCTCCACCTCAGTAATCCGTTCCATCAAGGCGGTTAACCATTCCGGCGCATCGTAAAGGGTGACCATCATCGTGCTGTCGCCGAGCAGGTCATTTGCTTCAGCCATGGCGCCTTCCACCCAGCCCATCACCGGAACTATCTTATTTGCCTGTTCGTGCAGCATACGCACGGCTTCAATACGGTCACTCATCCGCCGCCCGCTGCCCGGATCAATACGTGGCACTTTCTTTATATCATCGCCTGGCGCCAATAATGGGCGGAGTCTTTTTGGCAGCCCATCTTCGGGAAATTCCACTTCCAAACCAAAATCCACCGATTCGCGGAAGGGGTCTGTGAGTGTTTGCAAAATATCAATATCAAAATCGCTGACCATCGCAAGGTTGGATTTGACCATATAGCGATGGTCGAGCAGATATTGTGAAAGCGTGGCGCCTACATAATGTGCGCCAAATCCCATGATAATATCAAAGTTAGGAACCCTATCTACAGGCTTACCTTGCAACCGGTTCATCACGCGCTCATATGAATTCATCTCATTCTTCTCCTAAGACTAATTTATGATTACGGTAAGCATCAAATGCTGCCATCAAACAGCCAACATCCATCAATGAAACACCCAACTGCGCCGGCAATATTCTACAGGCCCGGTTCGAAATAGGTAAGGTTTCTTTTTCCAAGACATCCCGTGCGGGCGCAAGCACCAAGTCTCCCAGTAGAATTCCCAAAGTACCAATAATGATCACTTCAGGATTGAGCATATCCACCAGAACTGCCATCCCTTTTCCCATCCACATGCCCACCTCATGAATGATAGCCAGGGCAGCCGGATCTCCCGCCAGCGCGCGCCGGACGATATCGGAAGTAGTGGTCGCAGACGGGAACTCCAGCGGGTTGCGTAAAAAAGCCAATTTCGAAATACCGGCGCCACAGGCAAAAGCTTCCCATGATCCGACTTTGCCATATTCCGTGGGACCTTCTTCAGAAAGGCGAATATGCCCAACCTCACCGGCTGAATCGGTCGCGCCGTGATAAATAGCGCCATTCAAGATCAAACCCGCACCCAGACCAGTGCCCATGGTTAGAAATATCATATTGCGGGTGCCTCGCCCGGCGCCAAAATAATACTCTGCCAATGCTCCGGCGCTGCCATCATGTTCCACGAAAACTGGCAAATTAAAACGCTCGCACAGGTGCTGCTTTAAGGGTGCCTCTCCCCAGGCTGCCAGATGAGGCGGCGAATAGAGAATGCCTTTGTCAATATTTAATGGCCCACCTATTGAAATGCTGATTGCCAGTGGTTTTTGATAACCAGAAATAGATAAATTCTGGAAAAAATCATCTATGGCTGCGCCGATAATCTGCATAGCCGCTCCGAAATCCAGCTTTGCCGGGGTTGAAATCTCTTCGCGGACAATAACTTCCGCATTCAAGGTACCAAACACCAGTGCTGTTTTGGTTCCTCCTATATACAATCCCAAAATGTAAGGAGGTGGAAAATATTTCGAAACTAATGGGTTATTCAAAAAACCTCCTTAAAATACAGTGACATGATGCCTTCGAGAAATCAATAATTTGATCAGTTCCGCTGAATAACTAAAATCTGCAACCAATATGCCGTTTGATTTGCTAAAAACAAAAGCGCCAAATATCTCAAGCCCGAAATACTTTGTAATACCCAGCGCATTTGCTTCACGCACCACGTCTGGATGGTCACTGCCACTGACAATATCTAGCGCCACTTCTTTATCCGCCAAACCGCAGATAAATTCCATCTATCCCTGAATCAGGAAATCATCAGCCAATGCTGCATCACAGCCTCCATCACTGGCTCACAGCCCTGGCGAAGAGCGGAAACTATCTCATCGAAATCTATCAGCACATACAGCACCGCGCCAAGCTTTGCTAACACAGCCGGATTTTGGATTCGAAGCCAATCATTTTCAGCTTGAGACAAAGACAAAGGAAACTCCTTAAAACTATTTATTCAGCATACATCAGCACGAGCCAGGTATTTTTAGATAAAATTAGACGCCCACATGTCATATAAGGACAGAATTTCCGCCGGGGCAGCAGTACCGGTGACACCGATTTTGGCGACTGTTACGGCAGCGGAAAGATTGGCCAGGCAGGCCGCCTCAACCGGGTTTACTCCGCATGTAACGGCAGCGGTAAAGGAGGCCAGGAAGGCATCGCCTGCACCAACTACATCCACCGGTGGAGGCACCGGCACCCCTGGCAATGTGACACATTCTCCATCTGCTACCACCAAACAGCCCTGTTCACCCCGGGTAATGATGATTGGTTGACCGGTTTGCTGGTTATGCATAATCGCTGCCTGTCTTAATTCTGGAAGCTTGACTGTTGCGATATCTCGTTCTGGAAAAAATATGCGCGCGGCTTCAGTGTCATTGGGTTTTAAAATGAGTTGGCGAAATTCTCCGGCTCGTTCGCGCGAATCAACCACAAAAGGCTTTTCAGAATTATCACTGGCTAATTTGAGCAGCCCCTGGGTAACTCTGGCAGTGATAACCCCCCTGGGTTGATAATCCGCAATAACAAGACCATCTATTTTTGCAAGAAATGATTCCAGGCTATTGAGCAGCGCATCTTCGCTTTCAGGAGAAAGCGGTTGGGTATTTATAAAATCCAACCGGGCATCTTCCTGTGTACGCCTGCCAACCGCAGTCAACATTACTTTCCCATAAAAAGGCGTCTGGCGATCGGCCTGATTTAACAACCCGCCAGTCTGGATATTAGCGCCATCCAAAAGGCTGCGCAAAATGTTCCCACGCCAGTCATCCCCAATCACGCTGAAACCCCATACAGCCCCCACTCCCAAAGCAGAGAGATTCCAGGCTGCGTTTGCAGCTCCACCCAAGGAGTATGTCTCACGAATAATGGGTCTTGGGTAGGTCGCTGTCTCACGTGAAAGCTGGGATTGTTCCATATCCGCGTACCAATAGCCATCCAGCGTAAAGTCTCCCACAACACCAATCGTAAGGTTCTTTACGGAACTTAATATGTCTTCAAGACGGTCACGGGTAAGGGGAATGATCATTTTCCATCCTCAGAGAAAATTTGCGCTTCCAACATTTCACATAAGCAGTGATATAGATGAATGTGCCAGGTTTGCACCACAGCAGTTTCCTGAGCCGGGGCATGGATCACGATCTGGGCTTGGGCAGATAGGGCGCCGCCGTTCTCGCCGGTCAAGCCGATGCTGGTCATATTCAACAAATGCGCGGTTTGCACAGTATAGAGGATATTTTTAGCGTTTCCACTTGTGCTGATCCCCAGGAATACATCCCCCGCATGTCCCAGGGCGTAGAGTTCCTGGGCGTAACCCAGGTAAGGTTTGCTAAAATCGTTTTCCACTGCACTGGCCAAAGCCGGGTTATTACCCAATACCATGCTCCGTAAACCCACCTGCAAGCATTGTTCAAGTTCCTCGCCACCAGGGCTTGGAAGGATCCGCCGGCTATGAGCGGCCGGAATAGGACGGCGTTTCTTATAAGCCTTGTCCAGCTCACCGCTGATATGCAAAGCATCCGACATACTGCCGCCGTTTCCAGCCAGATATAGTGTGCCACCCGCCAGGAAACAGCGTTTGAGCGCTGTGTAGCAGCGCACCAAATCAGCCTGCAACGGGTTCAACACCGGGTATTCGCGCAGCATCACTTCAAGAATTTCAGCCGCTTTTGGGTTTTCAGCAGAAAACAAAACGGGTTCATCAACTGGAGATGCAGAATTCTGACAGACTGGCTGGATTGGCTCCAATTGGGCCGCAACCTGATGGTAAAGATTGGGGAGCGTTTCACGATGGTCGCCGGTGATGTGATACCCCTGGCCACCCAAAGCCACCGGACGGTTAACGATGTTTTTGCGCGGACGATAGTAATAGTCCGGTTCATCCTCACCAATCGGTTTGCGGTAATCATTGAGATGGATCAAATCAAAATTTGCCGTGGTAAAGACCCTTACGGTATTTCCCAGGTTACGGGCGATGGAGATCGCCTTTAAAAACACTTCCGGCCCGATGACAGATGAACCAAAATTACAAAAAACGCCGCCTTCCAAATCACAAACCGCCCTGGCAAAAATCTTAAAATCCTGCCCACTGGCCCAACCAGAAACAGCAAAATCCACTTTTGGGTGTTGATGAATAATATCTGTTCCGATGGCAATATGAACGGTATAAGGAATTCCCAACTGATAGGCCGAATACAACACGCTATTCTCGCGATAAACGAAACGCGGATCTTCGGCAATCAAGCGTCCTAAGGCCTCGCCCAGACCCATGCCATCGTTTGCTCCGCGCTGAATGGCCAAATTCATTAGCAAGCCTGTCTCTTCTGCCATGCCAAAACTGCCATCTTCCAAACTTTTGAGCACATCTTCACTGGTATGACCCTGGAAAGCGATTTCAAAGTCATGAATGGTGGCAGCACCGTTGGAAGCCAGATGGGTGATTACACCTCGATTCAACAAGTCAATTACCAGAGGGGCAAGCCCACGTTTAATCACGTGACCGCCGAACATAAAAATGACAGGCTTCCCGTTCTTGCGCGCATTTGCAATTCGTGTCGACACTTCAAGCAGCTCAGGGTTTTCAAATTGCTTATATGTAGTTGATGGAAAGATAAGATCTTCCAGCGCTACGCGATTTTCGCGTTTTACCAGCGGATACGTTTTTACTTTAGTGAGATCCACACTTTGGTAAGGCATGATTATTTCTCCATGACAGATCAGGGCAATCACAGGTCATCCACCCCAGGTAAGTTTTCTAATTTGTGCAGCATGATCAAATATTTCTTCGCGACTGATGCCCGCTTCGGCATACATGGCAAAGATGTTTTCATCCGGTGTCTCTGGCGGGATGGTGTGCGAGGCAGCCAGAATGTAACCCCCGCCATCGGCGGTCATCGCTTGAATTAATTCTTCTGTCGTGCGGCGTACTTCAGAAACACTGGCATAAGGCAGCAAGTTTTGGGTATCAACTCCGCCCATGAAGGAAAGTTTGTCGCCGAACTCCTTTTTTAAATTAAATGGATCCATCCCCGGACAATTACCTTGAATCGGATTGAGCACATTCAGCCCGATTTCGATCAAATCAGGAATGATTGGGCGCAGCCCACCACAACAATGAAAGGCTACCCATAATCCCCGCGATTTTCCAACCTCAAATACCCGCCGCAGTCCCGGTTTGATTAAGTTTTTCCAGCTTTTTGGACTGATCATCATGCCGGATTGCGCAGCCACATCGTCTCCTGTCCACAGCCAATCCAACGGAAAACGATCGCAGGCTGCTTCTCCGAGCTGGATGGCAAAATCCATGCAGTGGCTCAACATGCTGCGCGCAAATTCCGGGTCATCTGCCATATCCAACATGGTGGCTTGCATGCCGCGCAAACGCCAATACATTTCAAAAGCGCAGGGAGAAATATCACAGCCCAGGAAATAATCACTGCTGACATTCATCAGGCTCTGCATGCGCCCCAAATATTCATCAATGTGCGCAGTTGGAAACTGATAAGCCAGCATTTCCTCTTTTGAAGCAGTTGCCAGGGGGTAATGGCTAATTTGATTGAAACTGTACCCACGCGTCCAGGTGATGCCCCAATCATCCACATGCGATTCCCCATCATGCTCATGTGTAATCCCCTCCATCGGGTAATTATTATTCACCCAGGTTTGGTGAACGTCATTTCCCATTGCATCCCCAACCAGGTTGGGAGGTAATTCCAACAATCTTCCAAGATGAGCAGCGGTATCCGGATGAAACCACATGAATACCGGCACGCGATCGACTGGCTCACGGCGCAATGCTGCTGATACTCGTTGCTTTGAGTTCATATTAAGCAATTCCTTGACCTGTGCGAAAGTTGTCTCCGCCAGATCGATACACACCCAGGGTTTTGAATGCATCCACACACGCCAGGTAATTCGCCTGGCTCATCCCCATGCTGTGATATTCTTCAACATACCCGATCAAGCCACCATTAAAGCGTCCGAAACTATCGACCAGTGCTTGGGCTGCGTTAAAAATATCATCTCGAGTTCCGCTAATGGAGGTGGTTTGATAACTTACCGGGCAAACAAAACAGACTTTGCCTCCGTACAATCGCCCCAGTTCGGGAATATTATACAAATTTGGCTGGGAAATATTGAGCATATCCACCCCGATTTCGATCAAATCCGGAATGATTTGCGGATAATATCCACAACAATGAAAATAAACCTTCAACCCAAGCTGGTGCACCAGCTTGAATTGCTTAATATAACGGGGTTTAAAAAATCTGCGCCAGAATACAGGAGAAATAATCATGCCCTTTTGGGTACCCCAGTCATCAAAAAAAGCCACGGCATCAAAACCATAAGCAGGTAGTTGTCCGATGATTTGCTCTTCAAAACCAAAGACTTTATCCGCCAGAGCCTCGACAAATTCGGGATTTTCCACCAAATCCAGCATCAGATTGCTAAAACCGCGCAAAAAACTCATCGTGGTAAACCCGCTCAATGCCAGGCTGGCCATACGAAAGCGATCACCATACTTTTGATTAAATAATTCAATACCAACAAATCTTTCCGGATCTGTTAAGTTCGGAATTGGAAAATCAACCAATTGAGCTGGTTCATTAATCAAACTTGCCAATGGCTGCCCCATGGTTTCATCCAGGCGGTTCCAGGTAAATCCCCATTCTGACTCATCTTTGTCATGACCAATAAAATGCCGCTGAACTTCAAAAGCCACCAGGTCAGACTGATCCTGATCCTGGTTAAAATAATAAATCGGAACATATGATGGGTTTTGAAACGCCAGTGCTTTATAAACCTGGTCTCTTCGCATTCGTTCGCACCTCCACAAACCAGTTTACGCAAACGATAAACCGGGCGCGCAAACCAATCTGCAAAACCGCCCGGTCATCGATTAACATCTTCCTTGCTACCTCGCGATTAATATCTATTGACAACTAATCAGGGTCAACCGAATTTAAATCTATGCCCGATTCATGGGCTTCATCAGCCCCAACCATCAAACTTACAATTTCATCCGGAGTTGTCTGACTGGTATTGCGCTCGCCCACTTTTTTCCCACGGCGCAAAACAACGATGCGCGTTGCCACAGCAAACACATCCTGCATGTTGTGGCTGATGATGATTACTGGAACGCCCTTTTCGCATAAGGTTTTTACCAGGCGCAACACCTTGCGCTGTTCCGACACGCCCAGCGCTGCCGTTGGTTCATCCATAATCATCAATTTTGCATTCCAATAAATTGAACGCGCGATTGCCACTGCCTGTCGCTGACCACCAGACAGATTTAGAACCTGCTGGGTAAGAGAAGGTAACCGAATAATTTGGGCGCATTTTATTTGAGTTGAAGCCAGACCTCAATTTGGTAAAGCGGAGTTTCCGCAAACCACTTCGAGGAGAAAAACCATGACGTCCACCTCACTAGAAACTATACTGGACGTTCACGAGCAATTCGCGCATTTGTTGGATTCCGTTACTGGTGAAAAAGCACAAGTCACGACTGCTGATCAAAACATTGGTACACGCATTCCTTTGAGATGAAGGATTGAGTTAGAATGTTGACAGTTACTCGGATTTATTGCGCGAGCTGTCCGGCTATGTAGATGTCAACAGTGTATATGGAAAAACCGCGGAAATATTCAAGAACGAGTTGCCCTGTGTGATGGTTGTGAAGCACTACAACTCCGTATTGCGATTTTCATGAAGGGATTTGTCATCATACTGGATTTCATCCATGCCAGCGAATACCCGTGGAAAGTCGCGAATGTCTTGCTCGGAGAAACCAATTCGCTACGAATTGAGTGGATGGCTAAAAATACCTTGCTCATACTTTCCGGAAAACAGATCAAATTATCGCGGATTTCCTGCGCCATGCCCAACTTAATGACACATCGGTCGAAAAATGCAATCAACTCAGGGTCACAGCCAATTATTTCGAGCGCAACTTACTTTACATGGGTTATCCAACTTATCTATCCAAAGGTTGGCCGATCACTTCTGGTGTAATTGAAGGTGCTTGTCGTCATTTTGTCAAAGATCGTTGCAAACTTTCTGGGAGGGATGCGTTGGACACAAACAAGCATAGAAAACTTAAGCTCCTACCACAGAGCTAGGAGCGAACCATGGGCAACAACCACCAACGCAATAGTAGCATAAGAACGACACTTTCACAAATGTTTTCCAACGGATTGAAAGGCTACGGAGCAAAGCAGTTGAACGTATTCGCCGCCGTGATTAGCAGTCCCAACGCAACTCTTGCAAAATGGTCTTATGCAATTCACTCGGAGAAATGTCATCACCAACAAAATCGATGTCAATCGTCTGGCGCGTACTTCCAAGCAAAAATCAGGACCCCACCTCCCACCAGGTACAAACGAGACAATGGCGGAACTCTCTCGCCCAATACTTGCAAGATGGATTGAATTTGTATGTTATCCATCGTTTATCCCCGCTGCAACTCCAGGCCCATAAGCCAAACTCGTACGGCATACTTGTAAGTACAAGCCACTTTATTGGAGAGTTGCTCAATTCTTGATGGCGAATCGCCAGACAGCGCAGGTTTTCTTCACAGTCAGCGGTTATTTCCAAACCAAGATCGCGTGAAAAATAATCTGGTAAAGATAGCTTCGGCTCAATTAATGTATCCAATTCGTTGTGATGTTACTTCGGAAGCAAAACTGCCGCAGTGTAATAGCATTGAAGGGTGATCCGCGTAATCAGCCCTAGTTCTTTGCTCACAGATGGAACATAATCAGAGAATTCTGGATGTTCAAGAAACAATGGAATCAGCGATAATCGCAAGCGGGCTTCAGGGCTTTTTGCCAGGGCAGCAATCAGGCTGACTGGTTTTTTATATAAAGATCCTTTTTCAAGCTGCTCCCCCATAATGAAATCTACGCCCAATACATTCAGAGCAGTTGTGAGTTGTTCACCAGTGAAGGATGATGGGGTAGTCATAATAGATAGACCGTGGAATCTGTTTGGCTGCGGCAAAAGAACTCAAACCCGTGACCCACAGATTATGAGTTCCGGATAAAAATACTATCAAAGATAGGTCTCATAAAAGCTATCAGCATATCATTTTGGTATTTTATATTGGACTGGTGTCCTTGATTTGGGATCTCGCGCGTGGAGATTTTTCCCATTTTCATCTTTACTACCAAAACCTGTCCATTTCGATATTTTTTTCCAGGAAAACTTATCAAAATTAATAGATTATGATTACCCCATCAGCCGGTAGATGCTTTTGTTTTAGTAGCGTCAAGCTTCGTGGGGGTCCGAGAAAATGTTAACTTCAGCGTGTGATTAATTCAGGTTACAAAGATTCAAGCTGTAAGTGCAATTCCGTGCAATATTAGCCCCCCGTATGTGTAAAAATGAAAGTGCTTTCAGAATTTTCATTCGAGGCCATTCCATGCCTACCAACAAAGCCCCTACCATCTACGAGTTGGTCATTTATACGGTTGATTCAATCAATTAATCATCTGCAAGGCTATCTGGCCTTATCTGGCCTCCTTGCCATTGACCAGCAACCTGGATGGCATCATCATTCTATCATTACAGGTAGATGATACCGAAGTACGTCGCCTATTAGATCACCGATTACCCACTGTTCGAGTTGAATACCCACACCCCAAATTAAGCTGTGTTGAAATTGACGATGTGCAACGCGGACGTATAGCCGCTACCTATTTATTGGAGAAAGGCCATCGCCGCATCGCTTTCTTGGGCGATACGGATTTACCGAAATATGCCATTCATCCTGTCAATTTGCGCCTGACCGGATTTCGACATGTTTCAGATGAAGCCGAGATTGAACTTCCTGATATGTTCGTACGTCTTGCGCCTTATTCTCAGGAACAAACCCGCCAGGTTGCTAGAGAATTACTTAATTTGCCCAAGCCACCAACCGCCATTTTCTCAGCAACCGATTGCCAGGCATTGGGAATACTAAAGGTTTCCCGTCAATTAAACGTCATTGTACCAGAGCAATTGGCAGTAATCGGTTTAGACAATCTCGACATGGCTGAATATGCGGACTTGACTATCATTTGCCAGCACCTGGATGAGGTAGGAAGGTTGGCAGTGGAAATATTGCCTACTCAATTCGAATCCCCTTCAAGACCAATAAGGCATGTCAAAATTCCGCTGACCCTGATTGAACGTAAAACCGCTTAATCTCTGCCATTGACTCTCACCTATTATTGTTATATACTTTTATGAAAGTGCTTCCACGATATCACTAACATATATTACCTTTTTCATCTGCAGGAGGTTTGGCTTAGTCTCAATTCAAAAAAAAATCAAAAATCTACCCATCGCATCAAATCCATATTCAAAAATAAAAGGAAAATGAGAAATGAAAAAGAAATCTGTATTTGGATCTTTGGCAAGCCTGCTAGTATTGGCATCCATACTACTTTCGTCCTGCGGCACGCCAGCTACTCCTGTGACACCTGTTGCGACAGATGTTCCTGCCACTGCAATTCCTGCCACTGCTGTTCCTGCCACTGCTATTCCTGTAGCACCTGCTACAGAAGTGCCGACGGTTGCTCCAGTAGCTGCGGGTCCATCCTGCGGGACCGATCCAGTCGTACTAAAAGCATCCTTCGAGACTGGCTTTGATCTTCCCTTCAAGCTTTCAGAAGAATTCACAAAGCAATACCCGAACGTCACATGGGACATCAGTCAGGATCAGTTCGCAAACCTGATCACAACGACACCGCTTGTTCTCGCAAGTGACAACCCGCCCGATCTTCTCCGATTACCAACAATGGTCTCGTTCGCCAAGGACGGCCTTCTGAAAAATATGGATGACTACGCTAAAGCATTCGGCTGGGACAAATGGCCGGTACCACAGCTCAATCAGAACCGTATGTCAGCAGATGGAATCCGTGGTTCCGGGACACTATATGCCATGGGGCTCAACTACAGTTTGACCGGCATATTCTACAATAAGAAGTTAGCAGCACAGATCGGAATGACGGAAGCACCTAAGACAGTTGCCGAGTTCGAGGCCTTACTCGCAAAAGCCAAAACAGCTGGGCTCCAACCAATCATGGAATGGGGCAGCGCCAAAAGCGGTATGGGCCTTGCATTTCCTCTCCAAAACCTGATGGCTGCCTTCGGTCCGGTTGGTCCAATCAACGAATGGATTTACCAGAAGCCCAATGCGACAATTGATACGCCGACAAACCTGATTGCAGCACAACACCTCGAAAGTTGGATCAAGAATGGGTACTTCCCGTCTGATATCAACGCCATAGAATACACTGACGCTGCTGCCCGGTTTACTAAGGGTGAGGGTGTCTTTACCTTCAACGGCGACTGGCAGAATGCTGGCTACGAGGCTGGTATGCCCGGTAATGTCGGGTTCTTCCTGATGCCACCTGCTGTTGCCGGTGATGGACCTGCAGCCATGTCTGCCCCGCTTACATTCGGTATCGCCGCAAACGCCAAGCATGCTGACTGCGCTGCATTCTTCTTGAACTGGGTTGCTACAAACGAGGCAGCACGCCAAATCGACGTCACCGTCGGTGGCTCGAACCCTGGTGGGCCAGCGGACGCTACGATGCCTGCTGTTACTGCTGGTTCGGTTACGAACGAAACTCTTGCCGCTGGACCTGTCATGGGAAAAGCAGGAAACTCGATGGACTTCATCGCAAATGCGACCAGCTCGATCTTTGCCCAGGGCTGGACACCTGAGCTTCAGAAGATGGTCGGCGGTCAGCAAGACGCTGCCGGACTCCTAAAGGCTGTTCAGGCCGAATACCTGCGGGAAATTTCCCAGTAGTTTTTGGCCACGAGTCGGTGCCTGTTTTTTCCATACCTAAAGTGAGAAATACTATGAAATCAGACAACGGCTCTGTGGCTCCTAGGTTCTCCCGATGGACCTTTCTGAAAAGGAGGGTCCGTCAGGAGACCATCATTGGTTGGTTGTTCGCGATGCCCGCTTTGGTCATGTATGCGACATTCGTTCTTCTTCCCCTAGTTTTGAGCATAAAGTACTCATTCTTTCGCTGGAACGGTGTTACTTCTCCGACCTGGGTGGGGCTGAAGAACTACGTGACTGTCTTACAGGTCCCCAACCTGTTAGGGACCATCATCAACGCATTCTGGCTAGTTGTGTGGTTCAGTCTCATTCCGGTAGGACTTGGTCTTATCGTTGCGAGTGTGATTCACCGCGTAGCGACTGGGCGCTTTGGAGAGATAGCTCGAACTGTCCTGTTTTTACCCCAAGTCATACCGCTCGTTGCTGCTGGCATCATTTGGGGGCTGGCTGCTCTCCCTTTCTGGTTTGTTTAACCAGATACTTAAAATTTTAGGGTTAGGCGCGATCACCCGAGCATGGTTGGGCGATTTCAATTGGGCACTCCCTGCAGTTGGCCTTGTCGGTATTTGGGTACTGCTGGGATTCTGCACCGTATTGCTGTTGACCGGCATGACGAAGGTTGACCCTGCCCTCTATGAGGCTGCAAGGATTGATGGTGCCAGCTGGTTCACTGAGTTTATCGCGGTCACCGTCCCGCTTCTCAGATATGAGATTGGTGTGTGCCTGACGGTTACTGTTATCGCAGCCCTTGCCGCATTTGATATCGTCTATGTGTCTACAGCTGGCGGGCCAGGTAATGCGACCTCGGTTCCCGGGATACAGATATATATCCTCGCTTTTACCCAGCGCTCTATTGGCCTGGCATCTGCCCTGGCCGTTATGCTCATGATCCTCGTAGCAGTGACCATCATTCCGCTCCAATGGCTGAGCAAGGAGAGTAATCGATGAGAGTAGCACGAAGTGAGTTTTGGGCAGGCCGAGCCCTCCTTCTAACGCTGATGGCATTCACAATAATGCCATTCATCAGCATTTTTATTACAGCTCTACATCCGTCGGGTAGTGTCCCCAGCGGTCTCGAATGGCCAGCAAACCCTCAGTGGGGTAACTTCGTTGAGGCATTCAAAGTCGCGAATATGCCCGCATTGCTCATGTCGAGCACTTTCATTGTACTTGCTGTTGTACCTGTGTCCTTAATACTCTCAACTATGGCCGGTTTCGCTATTGGTCTGCTAAGGATAACTGGCGGTCCTGTGCTTCTTTTGATTTTTGTATTCGGACTTACTCTCCCGTTCCCAGGTATCATTATTCCTATTTACTTCCTGGAGCGGGCAATGGGGATATATAACACCAGGCTCGCACTTGTGTTGCCACTGATAGGCCTATATATGCCATTTGCTGTCTTCTGGATGCGCGCCCATTTTGTCAACATGCCCATCGAGATCTCGGAGGCCGCCCGTGTCGATGGCGCAAACACATGGGATTTATTCTGGCGCATCCATGTTCCACTTGCAAGGGGCCCAATCGTGTCACTTGGAATACTTATGACGATCTGGACCTGGAACCAGTTTCTCCTCGCGCTGGTTTTGATCGAAGACCCATCAAAGCGAACAATGGCAGGTGCCCTTGGAGCTTTCCAGGGACACTACGCAACAAATGTTCCTTTACTTTGCGCTGGCACGATTCTAATCCTGGTACCCACCCTCATCATCTTCGTCCTCTTCCAACGACAGATCATCACAGCCCTTCTCCAAGGCTCGATTAAGGGATGATCCAAGAGCTAATTTCACAATGTTGAGTATTTTTTTATTCCTTTGAATTCTTGTAGCGCAACCATGATGTACTTCAGAAGTTGCCGATGAAATGCAACAAAGTTTTATTCTAAAATGTGCAGTTCTGAAAGGCAGAGCAAAAGTCTTTTCAAACACCGCTTTTTTAAACCAGATAAAGGTATTTTCCAAAACTGTTTTCCGTTATAAAAGTTAGTCATGTTACCAATGATGGCATTGATTTGCCTGGTAAAAGGAACGATTTTCGACTTCCCAGTTTGTATCGCTTTTAGCTGAGGAACAAACTTTACCGTATTCCGCCTTAAGTTTTTAAATTCCTATAACGTTTTTTTTACCATCAATTATGGCAGCTACTAAACTAATATCTTGGCGAAGGTTTTTCAATTGACCGGATAATCAGGGCAGTTCGGTTTACAAGCTGATTTCGTTTGAGCAAGTAAAACACACTCTGCGCACTCATCATCAAACTTGAACTTAATTATTGGATCATTAATGACGAGTTTTCCAGAACCCACAACTTAAAAGATAGCTCAGACATTAGTCATTTACAAATTATTCAGAAACAGGTAATAGAAAATGCCATTAACCTTTGATTTACCTTTCGAACAGTTAAGTACTTATCCAGGCAAAAATCCACGCCCAATTGATTTTGACTCATTCTGGGATAAAGGCCTGGCTGAAATGAACTCGATTGACCCACAAATTGAATTAATTCCTGCGGATTTTAAAACTTTAAATGTAGAGTGTTTTCATCTTTTCTTTACAGGTGTCGGAGGGGCACGCGTGCACGCCAAGTTGTTGCGCCCTGCGAATGTCCGAACACCTCATCCTGCAATATTGCTATTCCACGGATACACCGGTAATTCTGGTGAATGGTTCGATAAACTTGGCTTTGTTGCCGCGGGTTTTACTGTAGCGGCTTTAGATTGCAGAGGACAAGCAGGTTTATCTGAAGATAAAGGAAATGTCACTGGAAATACCCTTCATGGTCATATCATCCGCGGACTTGATGATGCGTTGCGGGGAGAACCTGAAAAATTTCTCTTTCAACAAATTTTTCTTGATACAGCCCAGCTTGCCAAGATTGTTATGGAAATGGCGGATGTTGATGCAAACCGCATTGGACTTATGGGTGGAAGCCAGGGAGGTGCGTTAACCATCGCATGTGCTGCGTTGGAACCTCGAATTAAACGCGCTGTGGCACTATATCCTTTTCTAAGCGATTACAAGCGGGTCTGGGAAATGGATCAAGCAAAGGATGCATATAAGGAATTACAAGAGTATTTTCGCCACTCAGATCCCAATCATAAACGCGAAAGTGAAATATTCGAGATGTTGGGTTATATAGACATTCAATTTTTGGCACCTCGCATCAAGGCAGATGTGCTTTGGGGAATCGGTTTAATGGACAATATTTGTCCTCCATCCTCACAATTCGCCTCTTACAACAAAATCACATCACCCAAAACAATGGTCTTTTATCCTGATTTTGGACATGAGCCATTACCAGGATTTTCAGATAAAGCCTTTCAGTTCATCCTGGGACTATAGATATAAACCTGGCGTGAACGCGTTGAAGGCGGAAGGTTATCAACGATGAAAAATAAAGTGCAACTTATAACCTATGCAGATCGCCTGGGCGGAGGCAACATAAGTGTATTACAACACTTACTCAATGGATCATTGGCCGGGTTGTTCGGCGGTGTGCATATCCTTCCATTTTATTATCCGAAAGATGGGACTGACGCCGGCTTTGACCCGATTGACCACACAATGGTTGACCCCAGCCTCGGCAATTGGGCCGATGCCAAAGCCCTGGGTAAGGAAATAGATTTGATGGCTGATCTGATTGTCAATCATGTTTCGGCGCAATCCCCACAATTTCTCGATTATTCTGAAAAGGGTGATGTTTCGGTTTATAACGGTCTGTTCTTGACCATGGGCAGAGTATTCCCCAAAGGGGCCACAGAATCTGACCTTCTAACCATATACCGTCCTCGTCCTGGGTTGCCATTCACAAACGTTACACTGAAAAATGGACAAAAAAGGCTGCTGTGGACAACTTTTACCAGCCAACAACTCGACATTGATGTGACCCATCCACAGGGCAAGGCTTACCTGCAAACGGTCATGCAAACCCTTAGCGAGAATGGCATCCACATGATCCGGTTGGACGCAGTGGGCTTTGCCATCAAAAACTCTGGCACCAGTTGTTTCATGATTCCTGAAACCTTTGATTTCATCGATGAGCTGACACAACAAGGTAAAAACCTTGGGATCGAAGTATTAGTCGAAATCCACTCTTACTATCGCAATCAAATCGAAATCGCCCCCAAAGTCGATCGTGTTTATGATTTTGCGCTGCCGCCACTAGTACTGCACGCCATCTTCAATCGCAGTGCCCTTTACCTGAAACAGTGGCTGGCAATTAGCCCTCGTAACGCAATAACTGTGCTGGATACTCACGACGGGATAGGAATTATAGATGTCGGCGCTGACAGGAACAATCCCATTGACAATCCTGGCTTGATTCCTCATGTGGAGTTGGATGCCTTGGTTGAACAGATCCACATCAATAGCAACGGACAGAGTCGCAAGGCAACTGGCGAAGCGGCTGCCAATCTCGACTTGTACCAGGTCAACTGCACGTTTTATGATGCTGTGGGGCGTAACGATGACAACTATTTGATAGCACGCGCCATCCAGTTCTTTGCCCCCGGGGTACCGCAAGTTTATTATGTGGGATTACTGGCAGGTGAGAATGATATGGCTTTATTAGCCAGGAGCGGTGTTGGGCGGGATATTAACCGTCATTACTACACTCTCAAAGATATTGAGCAAGCTCTTCAGCGCTATGTAGTTCAATCACTATTTGAATTGATTCGTTTCCGAAATCAACATCCTGCTTTCAATGGAACATTTAGCTTACCTGAAACCGAAAACTCTAAAATCGCCATGCGATGGGATAATGGCGATGACTGGGCATTATTGGAAGTTGATTTGGCTTTGGGTCGATATAAAATTTCTAATAGCACAAATTAAGCCGAAGCCTTCGTCAGAAGACTGCGCCCGGTTTTCCCCATTCAATTTCGTTCTGCATAACCACTCCACGTCTGAAAGGGATCCGATGTAAATTTTCTGCTCTTTCGCAACCCGTATAATAGTCTTATGCAATTCACTCAAAGAAATGTCATCACAAAAAAATCGATGCCGATCGTCAGTCGCAATGATCTCAAGCGGGCTTCAGTTTTTTTGCCAGGGCAGCAATCAGGCAGACCTGTTTTTTTATATAAAGATTCTTTTTCAAGCTGCTCCCCCATAATGAAATTAACGCCCAATACATGCAGAGCAGTTATGAGTTGTTCACTAGTGAAAGATGATGGGGTAGTCATAAAAACTTTATTATACCGTCACCTGTCCACCTCATTTGCTTCTACATCAACAATCCACAAACGCATGTTTAAACCAAAAACGCCCATTTCTGGACGTTTTGCTTAGTTGCGGGGACAGGACTCGAACCTGCGACCTCCGGGTTATGAGGCAAAATCCTAATCCGTGCTGTTTGTGCGCCGGGCCTTGCATTTTAGCTAACCTAACGAGCGCTGATTACCGTCTGCCGTACGCGCTGCGATAGTGGATCGACGTTCGTATAGTACAACTTCTCCGCTACTACGTCAAGTACTTTTTTGGGGAATTTCTGGGTAAATTTTCCAACTACCATTCCATTTTCGACTCAATAATAAATTTGGGAATTTCAACCGAAGACTATTTCTTGAAATATCATAAGTCAGCCAGAGTCATCTGCAGTGATTTATTTTTCTGCTGCAACTCGATTTCATACCCAATTGCCTTATAACTGGCTCGCCGCTTGCTGTGCATTCTGGCTAACACGGGCACATCAAAATCCACATAGTCGTAGATGATCACTTCCTTTTTGGTCGCGTTCAAGCGGTGCAAACGTCCGGCATACTGGGTCAGCGTGCCGCGCCAGGAAATCGGTAAGGCCAGGAACAAAGTGTCCAAGCGTTCGTCATCGAAACCTTCACCCAAATAACGCCCTGTTGCCAGGATAACCCGCGATTGATCGGCTGGTAGATTGGCAATTTGGTCTGTTATTTGCTTACGCTGCTTCTTGCCCATGCCACCTTTCATCACAAAGACGTGTGCAACTCGTTTTGCCAGTAACTCAGCCAGCGTTTCCAAATGTTCGCGGCGCTCGGTAAGCAGCACAGGAAACCGATTATCCTGCACCGCAGCAACCACATCTTCAACGATCATCTGGTTGCGATCATCATCTTTTTCCAGAGATGAGTACACTTCCTGAATAGATTGAGCAGCGATATTTTGAAGATGGGGCGGCAACTGGAACTTCGTTGGGCGAACGATAACCTTGTGATCAAAGGGCCGTTTTTCTGCCTGGTCGCGATCATTCACCCTGTAACGCACCGGGCCGCACTGCATAAAAATTATCGGCTGGTGTCCATCTTTGCGCGTCACAGTTGCCGACAGACCGGTCACATATTTGGCCTTGCTCTGGCGGACCACCTGCTCAAAGCTGACTGCAGATATGTGGTGGCACTCGTCAACAATCAGGTAGCCGTAATTGCCAACAATGTCACTGACTACCCCTTTTTGGCTCAGGCTCTGGATCATGGCTACATCGAGATTTCCGTTAGGTTTGTGTTTACCACCGCCAAATTGACCAATTTCCTTGGGCGAGATGCCCAGAAACAGGCTCAAGGCCTGTACCCACTGATCGAGTAGCTGGCGGCGATGCACAACCACCAGCGTGTTTACCTGACGTTGTGCAATCAAATAAGCAGCTACGACAGTTTTACCAAAGGCGGTTGAGGCTGCCAGCACACCTGTTTCATGTTGTAACAAGCTGTCTGCGGCTTGCTGTTGTTCTCCGCGTAAAGCACCTTGAAATTGAGCATTCAACCGAATGCCGGCATAACGTTCATCCGTCAGACTCGTCTTGATCTGCAACGATTCGAACAACGTGACAAGTTCATCCATGCACCCGCCTGGCAGCCCCAGGTGTTTTGGAAAATCCTCGCAACAACTGATGATGCGCGGCTTGCCATACGTGGAAAGTCGCATCCCTTGCGCCTGGTAGAAATCCGGGTTTTGAAAAGCCCCCAGCCGAATAAGGCGATTCCGCAAAGAAGGTGTTAAATCTGCTTTGGAAATATAGATTTGGTTCCCAATCACCAGGTCGATCTTCTCAGGCAGCGGCCCAATCACGGGCGGGTCCTGGCGTTTTCTGGATGGTGGCGTAGTCCAGGGATGGTCGCCATCTTCATCGGTTACTGGGAGACGAATGCCCAACAACTCGCCCAAGTTCTCGGCATGCTTAACCACGCCTTGCACATCCGCATATGTCATTCGGCGAATGGATGCAAGGAAGGACCATTGATCTTCATGCGGAACGAACTGCTCGTTGACAAAAACACTGTTGCCGTTCTCGCGCGGTTTCTTTTGCAGTGGTAGTGCTATCAG
>CAIMZS010000413.1 GCA_903846015.1 uncultured Anaerolineae bacterium
CACCGGCGAGGACATGCGCGTCTGGATGAACCAGCACTGGCCAGCCCAACTTCTCAGCCTGACTGAAGCTGGCCTGGAAGTGCTCTACGAAAACCTGTACCTGGCCGAGCTGGTCCCCCAGATCGGCATCTTCCCAATCGACTACCTCGAACGCCCCGAAAAAGATGAAATTCTAAGCCTGCTGCTGACCAGTAAACAAGCCCAGGTTCTCTGGCTGACCGGTCCCGGCGGCGCTGGCAAGAGCACCCTGGCCCTCAGCCTGATACGCCAGGATTGGACCCAACTCAAGCCACACTTTGCGAAGATTTTCTGGATCTCGGTTGAACAAGCGAATTACACGGAAGGCTTGCTGCAGTTAGCCGAGAGTCTCGACCTGGTCGGGGAATCAATCGGGACCATTGAACAAAAACTCCGCAGCCTGACCCGCCGCCGCAAAGTTTTGTTCATTCTGGACGACGTCTCCGCTCCGGTGGACTTGGCTGAATGGCAGCAGTTGGCCGGTGCCCTGGGGAAACTGGTCGTCACCAGTCGCACCCGGCTGGCTGAAAACGAGCTACACGCGAATGGGCGTTTTCATCAAATTCAACTGGGTGGGTTCTCGTTCGCCCAGAGTTGTCAGTTTTTTGCAGACACCAGCCCGGCGATGGCGGCCCTGTTTGAGCAGACCGGTGGCCTGCCTCTGGCTTTGCGACTTCTTTCGGCACTCAAACTGGAATTGGGCTATTCCGCCCAGGATATTCAAACCAAGCTGGAACAATTTGCGCTGGAGACGCTGGAGTCCCCAGCTGGCCCCCCCACTCGCGGCACCAGTCTGCGCTTCTGTTTTGACATCTCCTACGAGGCTCTGGTCAAAAGCCATCCGCAAGCGGCACAATATTTTGTATGCGCCGGGATTTTCAAAAGCCGTACTATGCTCAAAACACTGCTGGAGACGGTGGCTGAAGTCGATAATCCCCTGTCAGGCGATAAATTGGCGGCGATCTTGCTGCGCTCCAACCTGGTTGATGTGCTGAATATCCATGGGGAACGCTTCATTCAATTGCACCAGCTCGTGTATGAATTTGCGCGGGAACAGCTAAACGGTTCGGCCAGCTCTACTCAGGTGGAGACCCGCTATCCACAAGCCATTTCCGACTGGGTTTTTCAGGCGCACCTGGCGCTGGAAAACGGCAGCCACCTTGCTTCTATTAGACAACACCGTCAGGATATTCTGCAGGCTCTGATTCTATGGATGCGCCTGCAGGAATGGCGCTCGGCCATCAATCTCTTTGATCCAGCCTTCGAGCTTCTTTTCCTTGATAATTCAGACCAGGAAAACGGAACCAATCTCATCGCTACGCTTGAGTCCTACTTGCCTGACGAAGAGTCCTCCGAAATTACCTTGTTCAAAATCATGCTGATCAACAGAAAAGTAAATCAGATGGAGTTGTCATCCGATCTATCCCAGGCCATGCCTTTGCTGGAATCTGTCATCGCGCTCCAAAAGACCATCCATCCAATTCCTGGGCTGGAGGCTGCTTACTGGCATGAGGCGATTAATGCTCGTCTGGGAATTGCAAAATGCATGCAGGTTGAAGAGCGATTTGCGGATGCGCTCGATTTTCTGCGCTCCGAAGAAGCTGTGGTCATTTTCGAGCATTCGGAAACAAATGACCAAGATTTTTTAATCGCTTCACTGCTGGAAAGCACCGGCGAATATGCTCAAGCGTTGGCCATCCTGCAGTCCGTTCAGGCAAAGTATGCCATCAATCCCCCCAGTCGAATTGAAGAAACTTACATGTTTGTGCATCAGGCAGATTGTTACTTTAAACTGGACCAACTGGAACAAGCCACGCAATCATACGAAGCCGCTTTTGCGGAAGAACAATATCCGCCGCTCCTGCGGGCAGAGTTTGGACTGAGTCTGGCCGCTTGTCTGGAAAGAACTGGAGAACTTGTCCGTCGGGATCAAGTTCTGGAGATTGTCGAAGGATTACTCACGGGCCAGGAAAGTGCTTTGTTCCAGCGTGTTTTGTCACGGGTGGCTGAGTTTCGATCACAAGCCAAGAGGGCGATTTGCTTAGCAAATCGCCCGGAGTGATCAAGTCCACGCTTTACTTCCTCTCGGGCATTGCCGATAAACTGGCGATGTATTACCGATAATTTGACTTTTCCACCGGGCATCCCGTAATGCGCACCTGAAAACATGCTATACTTTTGAGGTAACAGCGATATCCCAAACAGGAGTAAGAGGATGGCTGTTTACCAGACCCTTTATACGGAAAAAAACGAACAAGAAATTCAGAAAACGCCAGATGAATATCTGCCCATGTTGCTTGAAATGGTCCGCTTGTTTCGGTAGAGCGTAGCCCTCAAGCCCGCGGACGAAAGTTTCCGCCACGCGAAGTGGTTGTTCCATCAGGGCTGGCAAGAAGCCTTGAAGGGTGAAACCCTGCTATTTCCGAGCTGTGGAACAAGCTGGAATCGGCTGAATAATTTATGCCCAGTCATGGTACCTTGTTCTGCACGGGTATCTCCGCCTCACAAATTCGCCGGATTGTAGGCTAATTCGAAACCCAATCAGTAAATTGGAAATATATCCCACCGAAAGTAGTTGTCCCCCATTAGCTTGGGAATTATGGATTAATCCGGAATTATTCCCGGTTTGATTTGCCGTGCAAATCATGAGGTGGTTCCTGCTTAGGATTGGACATAAGCTGTTGTAGCCGAAACGGGTCCAGGCCATGTGTGCGAACCGATTCAACTGCTGGTCAAGACCGTGGACGTGAACGGGAAACGGGAAACGCGATCATCTTTCGACCAGGTCGCCATCATGCAAGAACGCCTATACGCAACCTGGTGCGCACAGATGGCGGATGTGCTAAGATAAACCCAAAGGCGGATTTTTGCTGTATAAACTCACTTCATAATAATGTATGATTGTTGTATCGAAAGGATTGACACATGACTCTAACTGTCCATACCCAAAACCTACTCTCGCGCCTGCAAGGCATGATAGCGTTGAGCGATGATGAGATTGTCCAGCGAGGGATTGCCCAGGCAACCACCGACCGCATCATCGAGCTACGCCATCGAGCGTCTCAGTTGAAAGAACATCATGCCAGCCTGAAAAAGCTGGAAGCGCGAGTGGCACTGGGTGTCTCAGCCGATGATCACACCCTCTACACTGAATTGCTTGAATGGCGGGCAGTGCGGCATGAGTTGGAACAATTAACCCGCTTTCTGGAGGCCGTATGACGCTTTGGCACGCGGGGGTAATGCGCCTGCTGCGCGAAAGCGGTCTCTTTGTAAATGTCCAGTTGAGCGGCGGCAAGGTACGCGCCTTGCTGAGCGAGACGCGCTTTCTGGATATTCATTTCGACCCAACCAGCCGTAGTTACTCCTACGCTCTGATTGATCTGACCCTGTTTTACCCCGGCGATAAGCGCATTTTAGGTTGGGATGATTATCCCCACCCCGGCGCACTGGATCTGGCAAAATTAGGAGCGCGCCACACCATTTTCAAGAACGCCAGCCTGATGGCAGTTGGCAATTTATTGAATCACCGTTTCGTGGGGACATTGAACACGAGCTGCCCGCCGTCCTGGTAACCGTTAGGGACTATTTGCGTCGGATCGGGTAAAAGGTTATTTTTCGCTACCATTGGGGCAGATTCCCCTGCCAGCACATTTTAGAAAATAGGTGAATACCAATGTTGACGATTTTTCCCAACGAGCATCATCAGGGATTATTGACTGTTTGCAACGACCAACTGCGGATCGCCTTTACACCCATTTGCGAAGTGCCACGACCTGCAAGCATCGGCGAGGTTTGGTTCAGCGGCGACCGAAGCTAAAGTGCACCAGGCACGCTGGTTTCCAGCTGGATGAACCAGATAATATAAGCCTAGAACCATCAAAGGCAACCGCGTAAACTCGTCCAAACGCACTATTCGCGAAAAATTTGATCGGTTACGCGTTTGCACCACCCATTCTCCTCGCTTTTCAACCTTTGGCTGAATTTCTTCAATCACAACCGTTCACAGCTCTGCTCATTCCCCCTTTTACCAATGGCACCATTTGTGGGGGAGTGTACCCGGCTTGCACACGCAAACAGGCTGCAGCTCAAGCAATGAGTGTGCTTGGGTAAATATTGTGCTAAAGTGCCGTAGCTACTGGCGGGATTGTGAGTATCCCTGCTCCCAAGGATTCATGGTCGCCAATCTGTAATAAGTGCATCTCTTCTTGATTGATACTTCTATAAGGCTATCAACAGGATTGCCACCAACGTGATCAGAATCCCGCCCCACTGTCTCCGGCTGATCTTTTCACGCAAAATTAACCAGGCCAGCAAAACGGTTGCTCCGGAATAAAGCGAACCAAGCAGGGCGGCGATATCCATCCGGCCTGCCTGTCCAGCCAGGACATAAAATAAACTACCCCCGATATCAAAAACTGTATTAATGACTGCCAACGGCCAAATAGCTCGCGAGGGGAACTGCAATTGTTTTTTAAGAAATGCGAAAATCAATAATACCAGTGTTCCAGTTACGCGCACTGCCAGCAATGGCGCAAATATACTGGTCCGGCTGCCCTGATTGATCAAAATATAATAACTACCAAAACCCAACCCGGCCAGAAAAGGTAAAAATAGAATGCCAAATCGAATTTGGATTGCTTTTCTCTCAAACCCAGCTTGTGAAATAAGCCAGGTAGCCAGCAAGGCAAGGCCGAATCCTACAAGCGTAATTGCAGATGGCCAGCCATCTCTCAACCCACCCACAATCACTGGCAAGCTGGCTGAAGTTAGTGCCGCTACCGGCGCTACAACCGACATGCTGCCATCAGCCAGAGCGCGATTAAGGGCCAGCAAGCCTGTGGAACCTATCAGTCCCGCAGCTCCACACCACATCCAATCTGTGATGGTCATTGTGCCCGCTTGACCGGTGAGAATCACAATAAGCAGCAATGGGATCAGCCCAATCGCCTCAACATACAGGGTTGCTCGCACAGCGCCTACGCGACGGCTGATCAGGCCGCCTGCAAAATCGCCTGCGCCCCAGAAAATGGCAGAACCAAGACCGAAGATGATTGAAAACAAAAATGTCTCCCGCTCAACAGGGGGATTATGCGCATCGCTAAAATCAAGATTTAAGGTGCGCTGCCAAAAAGGTCCAGGTATTCAACAAAGAAGGCACAAACAATCTTTCTTCCGGAGAGTGCGGATTCTCGATGGTTGGGCCAAGCGAAATTGTGTCCAACCCGCCGCAGCGATCACTGATCACGCCACATTCGAGCCCGCCGTGCGATAGATGGACTTTTGGCGCCACCCCAAATACAGACTGATAAACATCAACGCACTTTTTGAGCAAAGGCGAGTTCATGTCTGGCTGCCAGGGTGCAAAGATCTTCGTCCGTTCAGTCAGCGCTCCAGCTAGCCAGGCCATCGCCTCGACTCGGCCTGTGATTTCTTCCAGCCTGAATAATACCGAGCTGCGCTGGTTTGACACGATTAACAACCCATCTTCTTTGAGTTCGATAATCCCGATGTTGTTGGATGTTTCAATAAATCCTGGGATTTCTGCGGACATGGCGGACACTCCCTGCGGCAGGGCAACCAGCAAGCGAATGCCTGCCATTGTTTCGGATTGACTGATCACACGAACATGCTGATTGCTTTTTTGCGTTAACGTAACCGACAACCCCTGCTCCAGGTTTGCATGTTCATCCTGGATATCTTGAAGTATGCCAGAGAATTTCTCCTGACAGACTACAATCCCAGCCTTGGAGCAGGTGAATATTGCTTCCGCATCACGTGGTATGGCATTGCGCGCCGTGCCGCCTTCCAGACTGGACAGTCGAATGGGATGCTCGCGCTGAATGGCATCCAGCACGCGCGCGATCAGTTTGTTGGCATTGGCGCGGTGCTTGTTGATGTCTTCGCCGGAATGCCCGCCTTGCAACCCACTTACCCTTAACTCAAAAGCGACGTCATCCACAGATTGGGCTTCCCATGACACAGGCAAGGTTATGTAAACACTCCCGCCGCCTGCGCAGCCAACCGTAAATACGCCGTCTTCTTCCGAGTCCAGGTTGATCAGTGTCCTACCGGTCAGCATGATAGGCTCGAGTTGGTCCGCCCCGGTCACACCCAGCTCTTCTTCAACCGTGAATAGCAGTTCGAGCGCAGGATGTACGATTGTTTCGTCTTCCACCAGCGCCATCATCAAAGCAATCGCGATGCCATTATCTGCGCCCAGCGTGGTCTGATCCGCCTTGATCCAATCCCCATCGCGAAGAATGCGGATGGGATCGCGCATGAAATCATGCGCTGAATCAGGCGTCTTCTGGCAAACCATGTCAAGGTGACCCTGCAAGATCAGTACCGGATTTTTTTCATATCCAACGCTGGCTGGCACAAGAATAACCAGGTTACCCGGTGCATCCATCTTTGTGACCAGCCCGCGTGAAACCGCCCACTCCTGCAGCCAGGCGCGTAACCCGGCCTCGTTCTTCGTACCGCGCGGGATGGCTGAGACTTGCTCAAAGCGGGTGATGATTCGTTCGGATGGGTTCATGCAATCCTTCTGTACTCTGCCCGGTCATTAACCAAAATCAGGCTCTTTGCACCAGAGTCGAAAGCGATGATCGAATCGTCTTGCAGCCCTTTGAGATTCCAATGGGCAATAAATGTATTCGCCTTGAACGGTTCCAGGCTGGCGTGCAGGCTCCCATAAGCAAGCCTGAGCGAGTTACCTTCGACAGTCACCAGCATTTCGCCAAAGAGATCATTGGAAAAAGTTCCGGCATAGTTGTCCAGTTTTTGCGCGGATAGCGAAACATGCTCCCGCCCAAGTAGGAACTGATCCACTCCGCTTTTTACTTCGGCCATGTAACCTTGCGCCACCATCTGAAATTCGGATGACCAGTCCCTGCCCTGTTTTTCAAGCAAAATATCCGAAATAGTATAAAAGAGCGCAGCATGTGCCAGGGTTTGGTGAACATTAACCGCCACCGCCAGTCCCATTTTGCGTTCCGGGAAAAAGGCTACCGCGGAATTGAAACCCGGCATCTGTCCACCGTGCATGAGCACCTTTTCGCCATGATAATCCATGACCCACCAGCCAAGACCATACGTCCAGAAACGGGTAGCGGGCTGGAGCACATACAACGGGGCTAGCTCTGAATTCATCAAATCCTGCATCAACATCTGAGGCGAGGTGATTTCGTTGAATGCTGCCGGCTGCAGCACAGGTGCACCATTAGTGAGCAGGGCGCGCAGCCAGCGGGCCAGATCATTGGCAGAGGTGTGAATGGAACCAGCCGGTTCGTGACTGAGTTTGTACCAGGGGATCGACTCAGGCTGCCCGAGAAAGCGCACTCCTGCTGGATAGGTCTCATCCAAAACGGCATGCGGTAATGCGACATTGGCAAAGTCGCCGATGCGATCATAACCGCTTACCGAGCGGGTCATGCCAAGCGGCTGAAACAGTCGGGATGTGATGAAATCATCCCAGGTCTGGCCTGTCACCGCATCGATCAGCAAACCAGCCACACCAAACTGCTGGTTGGCGTATTGGAACTGGGTGCGGAAACCCGCGGTCGGCCGGAGATACTTCATGCGATGCATCAGGTCGCGTTGGGTGTAGCCCTGATGATAATAAAGACGCTGGGCGCGTTCGAGGCCAAGCCGGTGACAGAGCAGGTCGCGCACAGTGACATTTTGTGTAATCCACGGATCATAGAGTTCAAAATCGGGCAGGTGCTTGACCACCGGATCGTCCCACCCTAATTTACCCTCATCCACCAGCATGCCGATCAGCGCAGATGTAAAAGCCTTGGATGTTGAACCAATCGCGAAGATGGTGTCCGCATCCACATATCCAGAATTGCCCGCCTCGCGTACCCCGAAACCCCGGGTGAATTCTTCGTCGCCCTGAATGATGGCCACTGCCGCGCCGGGGATATTCCAGGCCGACAAGGTACTGCTGATCGTCTCATTGAGCTGCTGTGTGTTCATGCTATTCATCTCCAGATCTTATCGACTGCATCGTAACTTCCAATGCGCAAATCGGGTTTGTCTTTTACCAGTTTATGCTTCTCGACACGCTCGGAGGCCGTGCGTGGCAAATCGTCCACAAATTCGATATAGCGCGGCACTTTGAAATAGGCCAGTTGCTCGCGCGCGTAATCCAGGATCGCCTCGGGATCATTCGCAACCCGCGGGCGCAGTGCGATATAAGCCTTGACCTCCTGCCCGCGCAGTTCATCAGGCACAGCTACCACTGCGGCCGCGCGCACAGCCGGATGTTCAAGCAATACACTCTCCACTTCCACCGCTGCGATATTTTCCCCAGCGCGCCGGATGGTGTCCTTCAAGCGCGCCTGCCAGTGATAATAACCACGCTCGTCCCTGGTTACCAGGTCACCGGTATGCAGCCAACCATCGATCAAGGTTTCGGCGGTGGCAGCCGGATTATTCCAGTAACCGAGCATCATCGGCTTGCCGCCGATCAACAACTCTCCCACCTGCCCATCCAGGACATCCAAACCGTCAGCATCTACCACGCGAACACGTTTCGATGCGATTGGTTTGCCCATCGCCCCGCTGCCCACGCTCTCGACATCATCAAGCGGCACCACCAGGTCCACTCCGGTTTCGGTCATGCCATAGGCTTCGCGCCAGCGCACACCCCAGCGTCGTTCAAATTCGGCGTGAAATTTGGGATGGATCCCGGAGCAAAGGATGACCCGCAGATGGTGTCCTTGCTCAAGAACAGGTTGCTCTTCCTGCTTCAGCAGAAAGAAAGGCATGGTGCCGATCAAGTAAAGCACGGTGACATGCTGTTCGATCACCACCTGCCAAAAATGCGATGGCGAAAAACGCGGCAGGATCACCAACGGCGCCCCACCCATCATGCAGGCAATCGTGTTCCACTGTGGATCCATATAATAGAAGGGCTGTGCTGTCAGGTTGACTTCGCCTGGCTTCAACTCAAAATATTCTGCCGCGATCTGCCCGACTCTTAACCAGTAATCATGGGTCAACATGCAGCCCTTTGGGAAACCGGTCGTACCGGATGTATATTGGATGTTCACAAGATCATCCGGGCCGATATCCGGCCCATCAAAAACACCCGAAGCTTGCGCGGCCATCTGGCTGAACCCGATAACATCTCCGATAACAAAAATTTCTCGCACTATTGGTGTATGTTCGCGCACCCGCTCCCACTGCGGCAGGTACTGGTCGTGGATGATGAAAAAACCAGCCTGCGAGTCGTTCAGTGTGTATGTCAGGTCATGATCGTGATAATTGATGTTGATCGGCACGATCACTGCGCCCAGCTTTGCCAGCGCAAACCAGACGATGGGGAAATCAACGCCATTCGGCAGCATCACCGCCACTCGCTCGCCCCTGGTTACGCCAGCGGATTTCAAAGCATTGGCGGTTTGATTGACCCGGCGATTGACCTCGGCAAACGAAAGAGATTGCCCTTCAAACAAAAATAACGGTTGGGCACCAAAACGCTGCGCCGCGTCCTCCACCAGGTGACCAATGCTGCTCCACTCCATGGCTGCCTCCTTAAACTGCTTATCTTTGTGTCACACGCCCAATAAATAATCCCGTCAACTCTCTCGAAGCAGCCTTCAAATCCACTGCATCCGGCGCAAACACCCATTGCAGCATAAGGCCATCAATCGCGCCTTGAACGACGGCCGACATCGCCTGCGCGTCAAAATTGCCAAATTCGCCTCGTTCCCGCCCAATCCGGAATATTTTCTGCAGGTGGGCACGGCATGGATCATACGCAGTCTGGCTGAAGGCCTGCTTCTCCTCCGCCGAGGTAAAGCTGCCCCACAGGTCGACCAACGCCACAAAATGCGGCCGGTTCTGCACCATATATTCAAAACTGGCTTGGATATAGGCACGCAGCTTGTCTGCCGCCTGAACCTGCGAGTCCACCTGGGTTTTAATGTAAACGCCCTGCTGGTTCAAAATAGTATGGATCGCAGATGTGATCAGATCGTGCTTTCCATTGAAATGATAGGCGATCAGGCCTTTGGTAATGCCCAGCCCCTTGGCAATCTCGGCAAAAGAGGTTTGGGTATAGCCTTGCTCGGCAATTGTTTCCAGTGCTGCATCAATAATCTGTTTGCGGCGCGCTTCTTCGATGAAAGTTGGCTGGTCTGGTTTGGTTTGTTTCGGTGTCATCCGGCTCTCCTATCAACC
>CAIMZS010000414.1 GCA_903846015.1 uncultured Anaerolineae bacterium
GCCTGAATGAACAAATCGTGAGGTTGCAACCTGGTTCGGTCGCCAAACAAGATTGCGCTGAACGCGAACTCTCTTCTAATCCAATTGTTATCCGTCTCATTCGGGTTGTGCTGGATGACGGCGAAATCGAGGTGTTGGTTACTTCGCTGTTGGATACAAAAACCTATCCAATCTCAATGTTCAAAGAACTCTATCACCTCCGCTGGCAGTGGAAGAACAGTACAAGATATTGAAAAGGGTTGGCCCCGCGCCGTGCCCGGATGTTGCCAGGGCGAGGACGCGGGGCAAGTTGGTATTTGTCTGCGGTAGGGGTACAGCGTTGCTGTGTCCTTCCCGAAGCCAGGAAACTGCCCCGCCATTCTTCTCTCTAATCCTCGGCGCCGAAGACACGAGCCCGCAGCGCAATTCTGGCAAAACCTGGAAGAGTGTGGACAAAACAACCCGAAACCCAATGTTGTTGTTCCTGTTGTTCGGGTTGTTCCTGTTACGATATGGACAGCGCGCGTTGTCTGGAGTGTTGTTGAACGCGCCGCCGCGTAAGTCTTCGGGCAATTTCCTCGCAATTTATTGTAGGTGTCCCTACAAATGCGTGATCTTTTTCCAGCCGCCGAGCAATCTTCCAATCTCAGCAACCATTGCGGCAACGTGCTGCTACTGACCACCCTCCGTCAACCATTCACATCGCGCAGCCAGTCGAATATACAGGCGCACGTTATCCAGGTCTTCATCGGCCAACTTGATAAACGCCAGGCGTTCCTGCCCCAGGCGATGATTGGTGGATTCGAGGTGTTCGCGCAGATCGAATGCAGCATCCAGCAGGCGTTTTGTGGCGGTATGCCGGTAGGCGCGCGGAAAATTGTTGCTGATCGGCAGAAGCCAGGTGAGAAAATCAAACGTGCGAGTAAAGATTGGCATTTCTTTTACGGCCATCGCTTGCTCCTTTTTTAACGTGACCCGCTACGCGAGAGAATTGATTTTCATAGATAGGCATGTCTGGCACAATCAGAGTTCAAAGATTCAGAGCCCCAGAGCGCAGAGTTTTCAGAGCCCGGAGTTAAGAGAGAAGAACTGGGGACAAAACAACCCGAAACCCAAAGCTACTGTACCTGTCGCTCGGGCTGTTCCTGCCACGATACGCACAGCGCGCGCGGCTTGGAGCGTAGTTGAACGCGCCGCCGCGCAAGGTGCGGGAGAGGTCTTTTTGACTCAGGTCTTCCCGACCATCTTCAATTTTATACGGGTAGGCGGATTTATCGTACCCAATGCTGCGCGTCCATTCGAAAACATTGCCGCTCATATCTAACATACCATAAGGGCTTTTGCCATCCGGAAAGGCTCCGACTGCGCTTGTAGTTCCAGTTCCAATGCCAGTTTCCGCGATATTGGCTTTGTTCGGGTCAAAGTCGCCGTTCCAGGGGTAAGTTCTGCCATCCGTGCCACGCGCAGCTTTTTCCCACTCCGCTTCGCTTGGCAACGTCACCTGAACTGTTCCATCGGACAACCCCTGCCAAAAAGCAGACTTACTGCCCCGGCCCAAACGTTCTTTTGCGATCAGTTTTAGCTGCGCATCCAGCCAGCGCGTATATTCCAGCGCATCGTGCCAAGTCACATTCACTACCGGATCATTGGCGACCCCGCGCAAACTGTCGGGGTCTCGTGGTTTGTAACCGCTGTCAGCCACAAATGCCGAAAACTGCGCCACCGTCACCGGGTATTTCGCCATCCAGAATGCAGGCAGTTCCAGTTCATGCTGTGGCTTTTCACGATCATAGTTGTCGTTACTGCCCATGATGAACTTGCCTGCCGGGATGTGGATGAAACCAAGTTCAGCTTCGCGCGGTAAAAAGTATAAATCAGAGTCAAAGCGCGGATCGCCCAGCGCCGCAAGCGTATTCCCGGCGCGGGCACGCTCAATTGAAGCCAGTTTACCGCCCTCGAGCAAGTCCCTGAGCCGTTTTTGAACGCGCTTCAGCAGATCGCGGCCAAAGGCGCTGTCATGAACGCGCTTGAGATCGATTTCCTGCAGCGCATCCCCGGCCAACCAGGCCAATCGCCATGACGTCTCACTGTCAACGGCATCCTCTGGGCACAGTTCCGCCGCCAGCGCCAACGGTTTAGCAACATCACCGGAGACATACACCAGCTTGCCCACTGCGTACAAAATCGCCTCGCGCCATAATGCACCTTGTCCGGCCAGCAAAGTAGCCTGGGCTGCAAAATCAGACTGCGCTGCCAGGTGCGCCCCGGCCAGGTATTCCTGAAAGGTACGGTGTGGAAAAGTAAAGATCTCCGGCTGGCGCTCGAGTAGCAAACCAGCGCGAATTTTCATCAAATCCACCACCCGTTTGGCCCAACTCAGATCGCCATCCTGGTTGCTTTCGTCACACTTGAGCGCCGCCAGGGCCTTGAGAATGCGGTGTTCAGCGATATCAGCCAACGCATTACCCTTTTGGCCAGGCTGCGAGGCCGCATGCGCGTTGTAAGCCACTTCCCATAATACGCGCTTGAGATCCACGTCAGTGCGCCCGGCTTCCAACAGATACTGGCGCAGGCGCGGGGCATCTTCTTTTCCCCCAAGCTTGATCTGTTCCCAGCGCCAGAGCAAAATATCCACCGTTTCTTCATAGAGCAGGGCGCGCGCATCCGGCAGGCGGCCCTTATGGGTATGAACCAGCGCCATGACTGTCAACAACAGCGGGTTGGGCGCCAATCGTCGCAGATCGGGACGGCGCACGGCTTCACGCAGGCGGGCGGTTAATCCATCCACGTCTGCAACAGGCACGGTGCCCAGGTGTCCCAACTCAGCGTACCATGTCGAAACAAAGCGATCTATCTTGTCCTGGGCAAAGGGAACAATTTCAAAAGAGAGAATATCATTCAGGCGTAAGTCGGGCCTGTTCTTTTCGGGTCGTTGGTAGGAAAGTACACGACAGGTGATCAGGAATCGGCTCTTCTGGTAACGCACAATAAAAACGTGTACGGCATCGCGCACAAAAATGCGCTGATCCTGGGTCGGGACTTCATCCAGACCATCAAGGAGAACGATCACCCGGCCTGCATCCAGCACTTTCTCAAGCGGCCTGGCAACAAAACCCAGGTTTTGGGTTTCCAGGCGCGCCTTGATAAAATCCAGAAGGTGATGTGGCTCTGCTTTGGTGGGCAGTTTATCGGCATAGCTGCGCGCGAAGTCACGCAGGATCACCACCACAGGAAGAGTTTCCGCTTCAGCTTGTGGCCATCCGGACAGAAGCTGCAACCAATCCTTATCCGGCTCGATGACATTGGCAGCCAGGCAGTGAGCCACAAAGTTTACAAAAGTGCTCTTGCCGCCGCCCGGATCGCCCAACAGCACCATACGGCGATTGTTGATGGCTGCTTCAAGCACCGGTAATGGTCGGGTTTCTTCACGTTCCAGGCCACTGGCTGGGCCTTTTTTGCGCTCGGCCTTTTGCGCCGTTGTCAAATTAACCTGCTGCGTGGTATCTAGATCAACATAGACATTGGCCAGCCCAATCGCTTTTTGAGCCTGAGAAGGGTCGCTGGCGCCTACATCCACCCCATGCAAGGGCAGACTGGATGCAGTTTGCATCACCATCTGGCGGTAAATGGCAAGACGTTTTTCATCCTCGGTTGGGTCTTCAC
>CAIMZS010000415.1 GCA_903846015.1 uncultured Anaerolineae bacterium
ATGAGATTAAGAGATTGTGCCCCCTATTGACGATAGTGCCCGTTCTAGCAGGGCCAGGGTATCCAGCCAGCAAAGAGTTGCTTCAATCTGGCCAATGCGGTATTCCTGAATCAACGCTTTAAACGAGCCTTGCTTGATTTTTTGAGCCTTCATCGTTTTCAGCCACTCCTGGCAGACGATGCGCTGCGAATCAACCAACGCTCTAGCCCCTTCTTGACCCTCTTGGCGGGCAAAATAAAGTTTTGCGAAAAATTCCTGGCGCATGAGTCTTGGCACATTGACTGGGCTTTGCAGCCAATCCTGGTAGGTAGTTTGCCCACTGCTGGTGAGTTTGTAAATCCGGCGTGGAGGGCGGGCTGCTACCTGGGCTTCCAGCTCTCCCCAAATATAGCCATCTTTTTCCAGTTTGGCCAATAATGCATACAGCTGGCTTTGCTTTAATCGCCAGATGGGTCCCAACCCGTTTGGATCAGAGACCTGCAGGTGAATCTGATAACCATGCTGTGGACCCTGTTTTAAGAATCCCAGCAGCGATAGTTCAATACCGAGGGGGCGGCGTACCATTGGGGACATGTCAGTAGCAATTCTACTTTCTAGGGACTGTATTCAATAAATAAGTATACAAGAAATGACGTCACCTCGACGTCACAATAATATTGTGACGTTTGTAATGAAACAATTGTAACTATTCTTTGTGTGTGCTAATATTGGTACGTGGAGATTTTGCCGCGTAAATCCTGATTTAATTTGCTATTTGCCAGGTTTATCGGCAAATAAAACCGAGGTGTCGCCCCCGTATTTACCCAACGAATGACATCATCGCTCCAACCCATAACCCCACTGGCAAATCAATCCGGGGTCTGCCAGAAGATGATCAATCTTTGTCACCACCACCAGAAAGTATACCAGGAGGCATTATGTTGAAAAAGTCGCTCGTCATTAATGGGGTCAATAAATTGTTGATCCTCGATCCAGAAACCAGCCTGGGAGATGTGTTGCGAAAGCAGCTCCTCCTGACTGGCACGAAGGTTTCTTGCAACGACGGTCATTGTGGCGCTTGCTCAGTCATCGTCGACGGCAAGCTTACTCTGGCTTGTGTTACCAAGATGAGTCGCATCCCTGATGGCGCATCCATTGTTACCGTTGAGGGCATTGGAACGCCTGAGAAAATGCACCCGATTCAGGTGGCGTTTGCGGTCTTCGGCGCAGCGCAGTGCGGTTTCTGCACGCCAGGTATGGTGGTTTCGGCAAAGGCTCTGCTGGATAGCAACCCCAGCCCGACCCGTGAAGACGTTCGTACCTGGCTCACCAAGCATCATAATGCTTGCCGCTGCACGGGCTACAAACCGATTGTGGATGCCATCATGGAAGCAGCCAAAGTGATGCGTGGCGAGATGAAACTTGAAGATTTGGAATACAAGCTTCCCGCCGATGGTAGGATTTGGGGTGGAAAATATCCGCGCCCGACCGCAGTTGGCAAAGTAACCGGCACGCTTGATTTCGGCCAGGACCTTGGTCTGAAAATGCCCGCCGATACCTTGCAACTGGCTCTGGTGCAAGCCAAGGTTTCGCACGCCAATATCATCTCCATTGATACATCCGAAGCCGAGACGATGCCCGGCGTCTTCAGAGTAGTCACCCACAAAGATGTCAAAGGCAAGAACCGCATCACCGGTCTGATCACATTCCCGACCAACAAGGGTGATGGTTGGGACCGCCCGATTTTGTGCGATACCAAGGTTTTCCAGTACGGCGACGCGATTGCGATTGTCTGTGCCGACACCATTGAACAGGCCAAGGCCGCTGCTGAAAAAGTCAAAGTCGAATTGGAAGAACTGCCCGCTTATATGAGCGCCCCGGCTGCCATGGCTGATGACGCCATCGAAATCCACCCTGGCACCCCCAACATTTACTTCCAGCAAAATATTGCCAAAGGTCCCGACACCAAACCTATTATGGAATCGGCTCCCTACGTGGTTAGCGACAGCTTCTATCTTCAGCGCCAACCGCATCTGACCATCGAATCGGATATGGGCTTTGCCTATTGGGATGAACAGGGTCGCCTGACCATCCATTCCAAATCCATCGGTCTGTACCTGCATCTTTACATGATCGCCCCAGGTCTGGGTCTCGAACCCGAAAAACTGCGCCTGGTGCAGAACCCGGCCGGCGGCACGTTTGGCTACAAATTTAGCCCGACGATGGAAGCCCTGCTCGGCGTGGCCTGCATGGCTACCAATCACCCGGTTTACCTCGAATATGATTACCAGCAATATATGCAGTACACCGGCAAGCGCTCGCCGTTCTGGCTCGACATCAAGATGGCGGCCGACAAGGATGGCAAGCTCCTGGCGATGGAACACGACTACGTCGTCGACCACGGTCCCTACTCCGAATTCGGCGATCTACTGACCCTGCGCGGCGCGCAGTATATCGGTGCTGGCTACAACATCCCCAGCATCCGTGGCCGTGGCCGCACGGTTGCCACCAACCATGTTTGGGGTTCGGCTTTCCGCGCTTATGGTTCACCGCAAGCCTTCCTGGCTTCTGAGAGCTTGATGGATGAAATGGCTGAGAAGATAGGGATGGATGCGTTGGAAATTCGCTATGTCAATGCCTATCGTCCCGGATCCACCACCCCCACCGGCCAGGACCCAGAGGTCTACTCCCTGCCTGAAATGCTCGATAAACTTCGCCCGATTTATAAAGAAGCTAAGGAAAACGCTGCTAGAGAATCCACCCCTGAGAACAAGAAGGGTGTCGGCGTCACCATCGGCATCTATGGCTGTGGCCTGGACGGTGTGGATGGATCGGAAGCTGATGTTGAACTGACAAAAGACGGGGTTTCCGTCTATAATACCTGGCAGGATCATGGTCAGGGCGCAGATATGGGCACCCTTGGTACAGCTCATGAAGGCCTGCGTCCATTGGGCATTGCCCCGGATAAGATCAAGCTGGTCATGAATGACACCAGCACTGCCCCCAACAGCGGTCCATCGGGCGGCAGTCGCAGCCAGGTGATGATCGGTAACGCCATCAAAAACGGTTGCGAACAACTGGTCGCCGCCATGACCAAATCAGACGGCAGTTTCCGCACCTATGATGAAATGGTTGCCGAAAACTTACCACTCAAATATCATGGTAAATGGAGCGCGTCCATGAACTCCAACTGTGACGCAAATGGCCAGGGCAACCCCTTCGCCATTTACATGTATGGCGCCTTCCTGGCAGAAGTCAATGTCAATACAAAGACCGGCAAAACAACCGTTGAAGGGATGACGGTTATGGCAGACATTGGCAAGATTAACAACAGATTGGTTGTCGACGGACAGATCTACGGTGGTGTGGCCCAGGGCATCGGTTTGGCGCTATCCGAGGATTTTGAGGATATCGAGAAGCATAGCACTATGCTGGGCGCTGGTATTCCGTATGCCAAGGATATCCCCGACAAGTTCGATATCCATTACTTCGAAAATGCCCGCGATAACGGCCCGTTTGGCGCCGCTGGTGTGGGTGAACTCCCGCTGACCTCGCCGCATGTGGCGATTGTTAACGCCATCTATAACGCGACCGGTGTGCGCATCCGACATCTGCCCGCCCGACCCGACAAAGTGCTGGCTGGATTGAAAGAATTGCAGCCCGCTGCGTAATTTTCTTAACCAATTGGAGCGCTCGCGCGCGATAGTGCCCGTTCTAGCAGGGCCGAGTGCGGGCGCTCCTTGTTTTTCTGATGATGTTTGTAAGTGAGATCGCCGATCCTGTCAGCGCGCAGGCTTGGTTCTTGTTTCTCTTGTTTAATCTGCTTCACCGCGCAATTTGCGATACTCTGCGATAGTGCCCGTTCTAACAGGGCCGATAGCGCTTGCTCTTGCTCTAATCTGCGTAATCATCGAAATCTGCGGTTCAGACACGGGCCGGCTCAGACAATCGTCGTGACCAGCGGCCACAGGATGTGAGCATGGATCAAAAAGAATTACGAGAACAGGAAAATCGCTGCATCCAGGAACAACCCCCCGCTTGTACAGCCTCCTGTCCGGCGCATGTAGATGCGCGTGGTTTGGCGGCAGAACTTGCAATGGGAGATTTCGCTGCAGCGTATAAGCTTTATCGTAAGTCAGTACCTTTCCCAGGAATCATCAGCCGTATTTGTGACCAGCCATGCCAGGTTTCCTGTCTTCGCAAAGATAGTGGTGGCGCAATTGAGATTGCAGCTTTAGAGCGTGCCTGCCTCGAATTCGGCAGCCGGGATGCAGAAGTTATCAAGGCATTGCCGCGTAAATCGAAAACAGTGGCCATCATTGGAGCCGGCATCAGCGGATTGACAGTAGCACATGACCTGGCTCGCAAAGGGTGGGGTGTGGTCATCTACGAAGCCAGCAATCGAATTGGCGGAGGTCTGTGGCAAACGCCCCCCGATCTGCTGCCTCGTGATGTACTGGTCAACGATCTGAAGATTATTGAGACCCTGGGTGTGGAGGTCCGCCTGAATACAGTGGTGGGTCGCACAGGCGGCAATGGTCACAGCACATTTTTAGCCCGGCTTTCCGAAGAATACGATGCAGTTTATCTAGCAATTGGAGCGCACTCCAGCGATGTCCCTGATTTGAGAGTGGATGAAAATGGCCAGATTGCAATTGATGCGATCACCTTTCAGACCAGTCTGGAAAAAGTATTCGCTGGAGGCGATGTGTTAAGAGGTAGCCCCAGTTTTGGGGCGGGGCCAGCATCCGTTAATTTCCCAAACCTTGAACATAAGCATTCTTCTATCTTATCTGTTTCAGACGGGCGCCGCGCGGCGGTATCCATCGACAGATTCCTGCAAAAAGTGTCATTGACCGCCTCGCGCAGTGGTGAAGGCGCATATGAAACCCGTTTGTTCACCAATGCCAGCGAAGTTGTTTCTCAGGCAGCACTCATTCTCACCGATTTGTCAACTCGGTACGGCCGTGAAGTGGCCGAGACGGAAGCCGCGCGTTGTATCCAATGCGAATGTCTGGAGTGTGTCAAGATATGCGAATATCTTAAGCACTACAAGGGTTATCCCAAAAAGCATATTCGTGAGGTGTATAACAATCTTTCCATCGTGATGGGCACACGCCATTCAAATACGTTCATCAACTCCTGCGCGTTGTGTGGGTTGTGTGGCGAAGTATGTCCAACGGATGTGGATATGGGCAAAGTGTGTCATAATGCCCGGGAACAGATGGTGGAACAAAAACGCATGCCGGCCTCAGCCCATGATTTTGCCTTGCAGGATATGGCTTTCAGCAACGGAGAGAAATTTGCGTTGGCCCGCAACTCGCCTGGGATGAGCGCCAGTTCCTATGTTTTTTTCCCTGGCTGTCAATTGAGCGGATCCTCGCCGCAGTATGTCGAAAAAGCCTATGATTTTCTGCGAACCAGTCTCGTTCCCAGCGATAGTGCCGGTTCTAGCACGGCTACAAGGCCTGATTCTTTTCCAGATACTGGTGTGGGCCTGATGCTGCGCTGCTGCGGCGCGCCCGCGGATTGGGCTGGAAACAAAAAACGCTTTGAGGAATCGCGCCAGGAATTTCTGGTGGAATACGAAAAGCTTGGCCGTCCCAAGCTGGTCCTGGCCTGTTCGAGCTGCTATCAGGTCTTCCAGAAATATTATCCAGATGTCGAGATTATCTCCTTTTGGGAAATCTTTGACAAAATTGGACCTCAAGATTTGGCCGCCGGACGGGTTTTCCCGGCTCCTGTGGCAATTCACGACCCGTGTTCAACCCGTTATGAAAGTGGCATCCAGGACGCCGTTCGTAATATCCTGAGTAAAATGGGCTGCGAGGTGCAAGAACTGACCCTAAGCCGAGAAAAGACTGAGTGCTGTTCCTACGGAGGTTTGATGTGGTTGGCCAACAAACCTGTTGCACAGAAAGCGGTGCAGCGCCGGATTAACGAGAGTCCTCGAGATTACTTGACCTATTGCGCCATGTGCCGTGACTTCTTCGCACGGGGCGGTAAACGCAGCCTGCATTTATTCGATTATATTTACGGAGTAGTCCCGGCTCCAGCACGGGACGGAGCTTCTAATATTGACCTCGCGCTCGCCCCGGCAGTGGGATTTTCGCAACGTCACGAGAATCGCGCAAGGCTGAAAGAAAAATACCTGAAAGAACTGTGGAGGGAACCCATGCCCGAACAAGCTGACTTTGAATCCATCCGCCTGGTTTTGCCGGATGAAGTGCAAAACATGGTGGAGGGGCGGCTGATATTGGTGGAGGACATGCAGAAGGTGATCGAATATGCCGAGCGCACCGGTAAAAGAATGCTCAACCCGGCCACTGGTCACTATCTGGCCTATTACAAGCCGACCAGCGTCACTTATTGGGTGGAATATACTTTGCAGATGGATGGAGCATTTCTGGTGCATAAAGCCTATAGTCATCGCATGGAAATTGGCAGGGAGGCGAAAAAATGAGCCAATATGTTGATCTTTCCGCCTATCAGGGTTGGACCTGCGCTGACTGCCGTCAACCGCTTGTAGCGGGTAAGGTAGATATTTCATACCTGGGCAATTCCTTCCCGGTTGAGCTGCTTAAATGCCCCACTTGCGGCCTGGTGCTTATTCCGGAGGAGCTGGCGCTGGGTAAAATGGCCGAGGTTGAAAAGTCTCTCGAAGATAAGTAGTGATGGCGATTGCCGGGTAGATTGTCTGAACCACAGGTTGGGCCGATTATGCAGATGACACAGATTTGTTTTCCGGGCAGTGATCATGACTATCACGCGCATGCCTCGTATGAAAATGATTCGCTCAGCCAGGTGACAGGTGGGCCGTTACGTCCTGGTGGGTTCGAATTAACAGCGCGCTTGCTGGCGTTGTCTGAATTGCAGCCTGGGGCGCGTATTTTGGATGTGGGTTGTGGCACAGGTGCGACGGTCAACACTTTGCGGGCATCCGGTCGTTACCATGCTTTCGGTGTCGACCGCTCTGAACTGTCCCTTCAAACTGGACTGACTTTGTTTCCCAGTTCGCCGCTGGTTTGTGGCTGGGGCAAATCTTTACCCATGCGGGCCGGTTTGATGGATGTCGTGCTTGCCGAATGCAGTCTTTCTGCCATGTCTGATCTGGAAGATGTGCTGGATGAGTTTCAGCGCATGTTGTGCCGGGGAGGCAGGCTGGCAATGAGTGATGTGTATGCGCGCAACCCGGCAGGACTGCCGGACCTGCCGGGTCTGCCGTTGAGTTGTGGTTTGCGTGACGCATTCACACAGGCAGAACTAACAACTCGGCTGAAGTCACACGGTTTTGAAATACTGGTTTGGGAGGATCATTCCGAAACGCTCAAATATCTCGCCGCACAGATGATTCTTTTCCACGGCTCGATGGGTGAATTCTGTAGCAAGTCCGAGCCCGCCGCCGACCCACTGGATATTCAGATCGCGATCAGCAAAGCAAAATTGGGTTATTTCTTATTGGTAGCTCAGAAGGTGTAATATGGACGAATTTGAGCAATTGATGGTATTACGCAAACAGGGTTTTTATTGCAGCCAAATCTTAATGCTGCAGGGGCTTGAACAGTTGGGCAAAGATAATCCGGATCTGATCCGCGCCATGCATGGGTTGGCGGGTGGGTTGGGTTTTTCTGGTGAACTGTGTGGCTCATTGACTGGCGGGGCATCTCTGCTTGGTCTATATGCCGGAAAAGGTACGCCCGAACAACCCGATGACCCGCGCCTGGATTTTATGGTGCAGGATCTGGTCAAATGGTTCAAATCTGAATACAGCGAACAGTTTGGTGGCATTCGCTGTGAGGAAATCCTGGCTGGCAATAGCCAAAACCAGGCGATTCGCTGCCCCATCCTGATAACTGGCGTGCTCCAAAAGGTCAAAGACCTGCTGGTGGAAAACGGCTATGATCTTTCGGGGCTGGAATGATGGCTGGCATTCTCTCCAAAACCGAAAGCGTCTGCCCTGACTGCCTGGTGCGCATCCCTGCTGTGCGGGTTTTGGAGGGGGAAGATGTTTTCCTTGAAAAGACCTGCCTTCAGCACGGCACATTTCGAACCATTCTATGGCGCGGTTTACCCGCTTTCTCTTCTTGGGTGCGTCCCAAAAAACCATCCTTTCCAAAAAATCCTTTCACTGAAATCAAACAAGGTTGTCCGTATGATTGTGGCTTATGCCCAGAGCATCAGCAACAGTCCTGCTGTGTCCTGTTGGAAGTGACTCAGCGCTGCGATTTACATTGTCCAGTCTGCTTTGCAGATGCCGGGCATAGCCCACCTCCGGATCTCACAATAAGCGAAATTGCTGCCTGGTACGAACGACTGCTAGCGGCTGGTGGCCCGTTTAATGTGCAGCTTTCAGGCGGCGAACCCTGTGTGCGTGATGATTTGCCCGAAATCATCCAATTGGGGCATTTCTATGGGTTTACTTTTTTTCAGTTGAATACTAACGGTCTGCGTATCGCGCACGATGCATCTTACCTGGCGAAGCTCAAAGCTGCCGGGTTATCAACCGTTTTCCTGCAGTTCGATGGCACAAATGACACCATTTACAAAAATATTCGCGGGCGTGAACTATTAGAGAAGAAAATGGCTGTTATCCGGCGCTGCGTGGAGATGGGGATTGGTGTGGTGCTTGTGCCGACTCTGGTTCCTGGTGTCAATACGAATGATATTGGCAATATCCTGCGCCTTGCTCTGGCTTATATGCCTGCCGTGCGCGGCGTTCACTTTCAACCTATCAGTTACTTTGGGCGCTACCCCACTGATCCCACGGATGAAGCACGGATCACCATCCCAGAAATTATCCGCGCAATTGGGGCGCAAACTGATGGCATTTTTCAATCATCTGCATTTTGCCCGCCCGGAGGCGAAAATGCCCAGTGTTCTTTCCATGGTAATTTTGTGCTGATGCCGGATGGTGCGTTGAAGGCATTAACCCGGCATAAAGGTGAGTCGTGTTGTCAACCCAGCGAGGCGGCTCAAGGCGCAGTTCGTTCGCGTGAGTTTGTCGCCGAGCATTGGGCATCTCCAGCCTCCCCAACGAGTTTACCTGTTATAAATGGCCCGAGCTTTGGCGAGTGGGACGTGTTCTTGGAGCGCACGCGCACGCACACCTTCTGCGTCTCGGGCATGGCCTTCCAGGATGCCTGGACACTCGACTTGGATCGTTTGCGCGATTGTTACATTCACACAGCCAGCCCTGACGGACGACTGGTGCCTTTTTGTGCTTACAACCTGACCGATCGAAATGGGCGTTCGCTTTACCGAAAAACATATGAAACTCACCCCGCTTGATACTTGGATTCATGACAAGATAGCCCCGGTTCTTGATGGGGAGATCAATGCCCGCCCGCCTGGGCCTGCCATTGCGAGGAGCGTTCCCCAGCGACGTGGCAATCTCGTGGATGTTTGGCAGTTGCAAAAACTAAATGAGACGCTGGCTTTAGCGCGGGGAAAAAGTTCTTTTTACCGCAAGCATTTCCAGGGATTGCCGGAATCCATCAGAAGCATGGATGAACTGCGCCGGTTTCCTTTCACTACTGCAGAAGATGTGCGCCGCAATCCGCTGCAGTTTGTTTGCGTATCGCAGGATGAAATCCAGCGAGTGGTCACCCTGTATAGTTCTGGCACTACCGGTGAACCAAAGCGTATCTACTTTACTGCTGAAGATCAGGAGCTAACCATCGACTTTTTCAGCATAGGTATGTCCACATTTACTGAACCAGGGGATAGGGTGTTGATCCTGCTGCCAGGTGAAACTCCGGGTAGTGTAGGTGATTTGCTGCGCCTGGGATTGGGACGCCTGGGGCGTGAGCCAATCGCATACGGTCCCATCCGCGATCCATTGCACGCATTGGAAGTTTTAAATGATAAAAAAGTCAACTGTCTGGTGGGGTCGCCCACCCAGGTGCTTGGATTGGCGCGCCGCTGGCAGCATGCTGCACGGCCAGATATGCATAAACCACGCAGTGTGCTGCTTTCCACCGATTATCTTCCTGCAGCCATCGTGAATGTTTTGCGAGAAATCTGGGGTTGCGATGTGTACAACCATTATGGCGCAACTGAGATGGGTCTGGGCGGCGGCGTGGAATGTGAAGCGCATCGCGGTTACCATTTACGCGAGGCTGACTTGTTTTTTGAAGTTGTCGACCCTATGACAGGTGAGCCAATCCCGGATGGTCACTACGGTGAATTGGTTTTTACCACGCTTACCCGGCGCGGCATGCCGCTCATTCGTTATCGAATGGGAGATCGAAGTCGTTTTATCCTGGGCGACTGCCCGTGCGGCACAAGGTTAAAGACACTGGAAAGTGTTCGAGGGCGGTTTAGCGGTTTCGTTGTTGTGGGCGATGCAGTTCTCAGTCTGCCCGATTTCGATGAGGCCTTGTTTTCCATACCAGGGTTGTTGAATTTTTCAGTAGCAGTGACTGGAGCAGGGGGGAAGGAATCGGTAAGCATTGATGTACAGATGCTAACTGCGCCGATAGAAACTGATGATCAATCGGTTTGCGATTCCATCGTGGTGAAGGGATCTGGGATTCCGGCTGCAACGCGCCTGATTTATCAAGCACTTGGCACAATCCCATCCATAAAAGATATCGAGGTTAATATTCATTGCCAGTATAACCCTGATGAAACTGGCAGCTTACTGAAACGAGTTATAGTAGACAAACGAGGTCAGCATGCGTGAAGTTTTTGCGGAAATTGAAATCTGGCGTAAAGAAGGCAAGCAAGTCGCCATTGCAACCAATGTCAAGCTGGATGGCTCATCGCTGCGTCCATTAGGTGCCAAAATGGTGATGACAACCATTCAGGAAATTGCCGGGTCAGTAACGGGTGGATGCATAGAGGGGGTCGTCTATGAAGAGGCTCAAGCAGTAATCAAAAGCGGCCAGCCCAAACTACTGCACTACGGTGTGACCAATGGTGATGCCCCGTGGGAAGTGGGGTTGAGCTGTGGCGGATCACTGGATGTATTTGTAGAGACATTGGATTCGCCCGCCTGGAGAGAAATTTACCCGGCCTTGAAAACATGCCTGGAAGAAAATCAGCTTGCGGCGGTTGCAACGATTATTTCCGGTCCCGATCAAGGTAAGAAATTGATGCTTTGGTCAGATGGGCGCAGGCTGGGTAACCTGGGGAATGTTGAATTAAATGCACAGGTCTGTGATTGGATGGAAAACCAGATTGCTGTTCAGCAAACAACATGGTCCACATTTCGTAATAGTCCCGGTTCCAGCGATAGTGCCGGTTCTAGCACGGCCACGGGGAGTATGGAAGGGGAGTTAGTGGATGTGTTTGTGGATGTGTTCGCCCCGGTTGCGCGCATGGTTGTGGTCGGCGCTGTCCATATTGCCATCCCATTGGTCACGCTGGCGAAGGCAATGGGCTATCATACAATTGTGATTGACCCTCGAGCTGCCTTTGCCACCCGTGAACGTTTTCCCCATGTAGATGAACTGATTACCGAATGGCCTTCTACCGCCCTGGAAAAACTGCGCCCTGATGCAGGCACATACATTGCGGTGATCAGTCATGATGAAAAGCTGGACAATCCGGCCTTGCAGGTGGCTTTGGCCAGTCCGGCGCGTTATGTAGGTGTGCTTGGCACACGTAAAAAAATTCCCCAACGTTTTGCTGCGCTGAGGGAATTGGGTGTCACTGATGAACAATTAAGGCGTCTGCGCGCTCCGATTGGGCTGCATCTGGGTGCCATTTTGCCGGATGAAATTGCCTTATCCATCATGGCCGAAATAGTGAGTGCCAGGCATGGGCTGCCAAAAACTCAGGAGACCCATGTGACTGTGCCGGTGCCAGTTGTGTCATAGCCGCCCAGATTGTTAATTGCTGTTTTTGCATCATCTGTATCTAACCAGTATTTGAGCGCCTGGATTGATTCCAGCTCCCATTTTTCAAAGGGTATGATCAGGTCATATCTTTCCGTTGTTAATAGCTTAAAGTCAAGACCGAAAGATAGCGAGGCAGTCTCCACGCCCAGTCCTACATCTGCATCACCCTTGCTGACGGCACGCGCCACTTCAGAATGGGTCTTTTTTTCATCCTGATAGCCGTATATATCAAGTGGATCAATCCCGGCGCGATGAAGTTGTGCGTCCAGCCAGACGCGTGTCCCGGAACCTTGCTGCCGGTTTGCAAAACGAACTCCTGCTTGTGCCAGGTGAGCTAACCCACTCATTCCTAGTGGGTTCTGCGGCGCGAGGATCAATCCTACGCGGCGATGTGCCAGGCACAGCAGTGCCACTTTCTGTCCGGGTAATAATTTACGCACAAAAGGTTCGTTGTAAGTATCGGTATTCTCATCCCACAAATGACAGCCTGCCAGATCAGCTTTTTTCTCGGCCAGGGCGATAAGCCCGCCCAGGCTGCCTGTAAATGATAGCTGCAAGGTAAACCCCGGGGCCATCTCGTGATTTGGAAAGGACCCTAGTTTTTGTGGGGATTGTGCGGCAATTAACGCCATGGCCGGGTCGTGGCTGCCAACAAAACGTAAAACTTCCAGTTTGGCCGGTTCTTGTTCACTGGAAAAGGTGCGCCAACGATCGAGAGCCACTCGCAAAGATTGCTCGACTTCGTCAGGGGTGTAACCGGCAGTCATGGTCTCCAATAGAAAACCTTCTGTGCGGTTAAACAGAGCCGCCCGTCGCAGCGGGGTCTGATTATGCTCAGGCGGTTGATCTAGCACCTTGGTGCCCTGGCCTACGTGGCTGACCACCAATCCCTGCCGGGCCAATTCCTGGTAGGCGCGCAGGATAGTTCCAGTGGTGCAGTTCCACTGTTCGGTTATCTTGCGCATGGCGGGTAGCGATGCCCCGGGTTTTAGTGCGCCAGACAAGATATCATTGCGAATCGATTCTACAATTTGCTGGTAAAGATGGGATGAATCCATACTTTTAGTATAGTGCGATGGGTGAGAAATGGCAAGCAGCGGATTTTCTGCGTACAGCACCAATTACTGTACTGGACAGCTGAGATCCTACTTTCCTTCCAGCCACATATATCTTTCGATCGGTATGTCAATGGGTGTGAGTGCATAACCCTTGACATAGGGTTTGACCAGCCCGTAATCCAGTGCATGCGTGGTGAAAAGTGCGGCAGCATCGTCCACCAGCATTTGTTCAGATTGCTGATACATCCCGATACGTTTGGCCACATCCTTTTCGCTGCGGGCTTGCTCCAGCAAGGTGTCCAGGCTTGGGTTGCTGTAGTTCCCTTTGTTTTGGGCTGAACCGGTATGGAAGAGTACATCGGCAAAATTTTCTGGGTCGGGATAATCCGCGCACCAACCTCCGCTCATCAACTGTCCGTGCTTTCCAGAATATGATTTTTCATAGAAGAAATTCGGTTCGATATTCTCCACTGTGATGGTTACACCCAGGTTCTGTTTCCACATCTGGGCCATGACGGCCACGCTTGGACTGATATAGCTGCCAACCCCAGGCTTGGTGAATACGATCGGTGGAAGTCCTTGTGGGCCGCCGTATTTCGAGGCGGCCAGCAGTTCGCGAGCCTTGGCAGGGTCAAACTGCAGTCCCTTTAATTCCTTGTTGAACCCTGGCAAACCAGGTGGGTAAAGTCCGACTGCCGGCAGCGCGTGCCCACTCAGTACCACATCAATATACTGTTGGCGATTGAAGGCCATGCTGAAGGCCTTGCGCACGTTAGGATCATCGAAAGGTGGTTTGCTGGTATCAAAAATGACATAACCGGTGCACAACGAAACTCCGGTAAGCAGTTCGTTATGCATCGGTTCGGCCGGATTGGAAAAACGATCGACAGAATCGAGATATACACCCGAGATGTCGATGCTGCCGGTTTCATACAGCGCCAGCGGATCCCCTGAATACAACTGTACTACAATAGATTGGATCGATGGAGAAGCCAGGTAAAAATCGGAATTGCGTTCATACACAATCTGTTTGAAACGCTGCCAATCGACCAGTTTGTAGGGTCCGGTGCCATTGGGTTTTCGATACCATTCGGGGCCAGATTCAACATTGGCTTTATCCAGAACAAAAGCGGTGGAAAAGGTCAGCTTCATCACGAAGTAGGGTTTGGGGGCATCGATCGTTACTTGCAGGGTGTGTTCGTCGATGGCCTTTAACCCGCTAATCGAGGTAGCCTTGCCTTCAACCACATCGCGCATGCCAACAATATCGCCGAGATAGGTTAGCACATTTTGGGATTTCAGCGCTGGATCCGCCGCGCGCGTCCAGGAATAGATCACATCCTGGGTCACAACCGGACGCCCGTCGTGGAATTTTGCATTTTGGCGTAAATGAAAAGTGTAAACCGTGCCATCCGGGCTGACATCCCAGGATTGTGCCAGGTCCGGTGTCAGGTTCAAGTGCGGGTCAAAAGATACGAGCCCACTGAATACCAGCTTGTCTCCTGCAGAAGGTGTGGTGGCAGGGTCGTAATCGCGCGGATTGGTGGATTCGCTGCCTTCCAGTACCAATGCGTGGTTGATGGACGTGTCAGTAGAGGCTGAACCAGTACCTGTCCCTGGCAGGTTCGCGCAGGTACCGGCGATACCCAAGAGAAGTATGGAGATGAGAACAAACAGCTTATGCATTTTTTGCTCCCTTACGGCGGATCACCACCCAGGCGACTATCACTGCAATGACGATCAGCATTATCAGGCAGCAGCACAACAACAGCAGTGTACCGGTCAAAATCAAGGGAACGTTGGATGATGACGATGACGGTGATTGGCTGCCTGTAGACGGGCTTTGAGTTGGCGGGTTTGATGCTGTTGATGAGGTCGGTATGCTGAAGGGAGTGGGCGTCACTGCCAGCGGCGCGCCGGAAGCCGGGACGATGGTGGGTACATCGGTTGGGGGCGGTGTAGCAGTGGCATTCGGTGTGACTGCGCGCGCCTGAGCTCCGATCTCGGTGCGCCAGGCATCCTCCAACCCTTCCACGTTAAAAGCATACACCTTTACCAGTGCCTCATCAATCGAGGCGCCATCCCGCAGGCTGGTCAACAGCGCGGTCATTTTTTCCTGGCCGTAAGAGTCGACTAGAAATTTGGTAATACTGTAGGATACACTGTAAGACAGGTTGGCTTTATCGGCTATTTCGGAAAAACCTCCGCTGAGCGAGCGCACAGACATGAGTGTATTGTTGCTGATGGCATCGTCAAGTTGTGCTTGCGAAGCCTCGCCCAAACTCCCTTCGCTGTTGACAGCCAGGCCTTCGTTAAGCCAGGTGGGGACGTTATTGAGACATGAGTACGTCAGGTGCCCTACCAGTACATGGGTTAATTCATGCACCACCGCTTTTGTTCCCCAGGCTAGATTATTGGGCCCGATCCCAATAATGACGATATTGTATTTGGGGAAGGCTTGGCCGCCGGTCCAGGATGGCGCGTACAGGGTGGCGACTTTAAGATCATCGGGGTTGGCGTAAATATAAAGATCGATGGTTCCATCTGGTTTCAACCCTGCGCGGGTTTCATTTCCGGTCAGCCCCGTTTTCGCGGCGTCCATGATCTTGCCCGCAAAGTCTTTATCGCCTTCGTACCAGTGCACATTTAAGTTTTTATCGCTGATCGTTTGCCATTGGTGGACTGCATCCAGCCAGGTGATAGTCTGTCTTTCTGATATGGTTTCAACACCGTTCTCATCTGTGACATGCCAGCGCCACCATACCTGCGCACCGGGCGGCAGTGAACCGGTCTGGCGCATCTCCCAGGTCCATTCGACATCAAGTTGAGATGCGGGCGTAAATTGGGGGAACGCCTCGGCGATCACGTTGCCGCAGGTCAGTTGTTCATCCCCATATTCCAGCATAACAGTGGTAATTTTTTTGTCAGATTTGAGATGGGCCTTGAAGGTTACGGTTTCTGGGAAGTTGATTTGGGCGGAATTTGCGCTGATATCTGTGGTTGCTGCCGCGCTGGCTGATGCCGCGGCGGGGTAAACAAAGCTAACCAGGCAAAAAAACAGCATAATGATCCATAACTTTCGCATAAAACTCTCCAATCTATTTTCCGGTTAGCCTATTTTAGCCAGATTGTCTGAATCGGCCCTGCTAGAACGGGCACTATCGCAGATTTTCGCTGATTACGCGGATTAGAGCAAGGGATGGTCCCGGTCTATGAACGGGAGTGTCCCGGACCATTATACATCGAGAACAGAGCAACAATCATCTCGCACCGTAACAGGGGATTTCGTAACAGTACGAAGGCGCTTGTACGCCCATCAGAAGGCTTCTACGGGGTTTGGCAAATTCGTCAACCCCAGCCCTTGATGGTTAAGCGCAATAAACGACAATAAATTTAAGCCGCTTCGTATAACTTACTGTTACGAAAGCCCTAACAGGTGCTGGCCTGGCACGCTGGAAACCGCACCTGGTTTTTGGAATTGCGTATCCATTACCCTGTGCAATTAATAGGGATCATCTCGCTGTGGTCATAAAAACAGGGGTATTTTGGGCCAAGTATAACGATTCGGGATGAAAAAACGGTTCAACCGATTGCGCGAGCGATGGCAAACGCAACTGCGGCTGCAATTCCACCAATTAATACGGTTTGAACCGCGGATCGAATTGGTTTGGCTCCTGTAAATAATCCTTTGACATAACCAAAAATGGCCAGGGCGGTCAGTGTCATTACTACTGAAACAGTCAATGCTGTACTGGCTGAAGGGATAAAAATGTAAGCAGATAGCGGAATAAACCCGCCAGCGATGTAGGCCAGGGCAATAGTCAGCGCGCTTGTCAGTGCCCGTTTAGGATCAGGTTCTTCCAGGCCGAGTTCAAAGCGCATCATAAAATCCACCCAAGCAGTGGGGTTCTCGCGCAAGGCGGCGATCACAGATTTGCTTTGCTCGGCAGCCAGCCCATAAGTTTCAAATATTTTTGAAACTTCTTCGGCTTCAATCTCTGCCTTTTCCCGGACCTCTTGTTCTTCCCGCGCGCGTTCGCTCTGGTAATGTTCGGCGTCGCTGCGCGCGGCGAGATAACCACCCAACCCCATGGCGATGGATCCGGCGGCGATTTCGGCCAGCCCGGCAGTGACAACGATGTTGCTGGCGGCGATTGCGCCCGATAGTCCTGCTGCGAGAGCAAACGGTACGGTCAGTCCATCAGACATTCCGATGACAATATCGCGGATGGTTTCAGATGATGTAAAGTGTTTTTCGATGTGTGGGGTTGTAGGCATGTTTTCTCCTGTTAGATTATTTCAGTATAGTCCGAAGTGTGGCGGAGTAACAGGTTGCCATACCGTGCTAAAATAGGGTTTGCAATTTGCCTGGGATGACTGTCAATGCCCGTGCAGAACCGGGTACCATAGAGGAGCTTAAGGAAAGAATGCCCAAAAAAGTTTTTATTTCCGCCGATCACGGCATGGCCATCATTTATTTTTTGCAAAGTGATGTTATCCCGAATTTATTGAAGGCGGGTGTTGAAGTCATTCTGTTTACTGATGACGATATCGTGGAGCGTATTTCTGCGCAGTTTGCGCAGCCGGGATTGATCATCGAGGGTTTGCGCTTGAAACGGGCGAATGCTTATTTTCAAGAAGTTGACCATCGACGTCAGTGGCTGCTGGCTTTTTTGCGGCGAGTTGGAGGATCATGGCGTATCAATAACGAGGCCCAGACCAGCCACATCTGGGAAGTGTGGGCCGAGAATTCCTGGAAATTTCGCCTGGGGATTTGGCTTCCAGCCGCAATCACCACCCTGGTATTGCGGTCCAGTCGTGCCGCCCGCAAAGCGCTGATCAATGCTCAAATGCGGTTTACGCCCAATATTTATGCGGATTACTTTGATAAGTACCAGCCAGATATGGTCATCGCATCCACCCCGGGTTGGAGAATAGATCGCTATTTGCTGCGAGAAGCTGCTCAACGTGCAATCCCACGCATGACCGTGATTGTTGGCTGGGATAATCCGTCCAGTTATGCCGTGCCAGGTGCGCCAGTGGATTGGGCAACCTGCTGGTCTCAGGAACAGAAGGATGAATTGGTGGTTGGTTCGGATTGGCTGCCCGAACACGTCAATATTGGTGGGATTCCTTCGTATGATGGTTATTTTCGCAAAAGCTGGCTGATGTCTCGGGAAGAGTATTTTCGACTGCATGGGCTTGACCCGGCGCGCAAGCTGATCTCATACGCTTGTAGTTTTGTGCATTTCGCGCCAAATTATCCGAACGTGGATGCATTGGCGCGGCTGGTTTCGGCTCATCCAGGTGGCCTTGATGGGTCAGGTGCGCTGATTGAGCCATGCCAGCTGCTCGTGCGTTTGCACCCAAGTCATTTTCAGGATAAACCGCAAATGTTCGCGGAAGAGCGCCAGAAGATTCACGAGCTTGAACAGAAATATCCTCATGTTCACGTTGTCCGCCCGGTGGCATTGGGTGGATCACTTGGCTACTATGGCGGGGAGGATATGGATGAAAAATCATCGATGATGGCACATTCAAATGTGTTTGTTACGGTTTACTCTACCATGGTGGTTGAGACAGCCGTCCATGATACCCCCATCGTTGCCGCGGTTCTGGATACAGCCGGTGGATGGAATGTGCCTGGCAAGTTTTCGCTTTCGCTCAGGGATATCGGCAATTGGCCCACTCACAAGCGCTTTCGTCAGGCGCAGGCTGGGCGGGTGGCAGCGACTGAAAATCAATTACGCGATGCCTTGAATGCCTATTTGCGCGATCCGCAGCTGGATTCAGCTGAACGCAAGGCTTTTATTGAGAAAGAAATCACCTACATGGATGCATCTGCTGGCCGGCGCACAGCGGAGTTTATTTTGAAGATATTGGGATAGATTGGAGAGAATCATCATGACTCAAGCGATTATTCAGTTTCCACGTGGGTTCTTATGGGGTACTGCTACATCTGCACACCAGGTGGAAGGAAACAACACTAACAATAACTGGTGGGCCTGGGAACAGCAAGCGGGGCACATTGACAATGGAGATAAATCCGGCCTGGCATGTGACTGGTGGGGTGGTCGCTGGAAAGAAGATCTTGATCGCGCTGTAGAGACAGGTCAGAATGCGCACCGCTTTTCCATTGAATGGAGCCGCATCCAACCTGCACCGGATCAATGGGATGAATCGGCGCTTGAACGGTACCGCGCCATGCTGCGTGGAATGCTGGAGCGCGGCCTTACGCCAATGGTCACTCTGCACCACTTCACCAATCCGATCTGGTTGGAGGAGCAGGGTGGCTGGGAAAACGATGATACGCCGCAGAAATTTGCCGCGTTTGTGCGAAAAGCTGTGCAGGCACTCAAAGAATATGTTTCTTACTGGGTGACTATTAACGAGCCCAATACCTATGCTGTTGCGGCATATAAAGCGGGAGAGTTTCCACCTGGCAAGAAGAGCATGAGCGCTTATTTACATAGTTCGATTAATCTGGTGCGCGCTCATGCCATGGCTTACAGAATTATTCACGAAATTCAGCCTGAGGCCCGTGTGGGGCTTTCGATGAATTACCGTTCATTCTTTCCGGCTACATCTTCTCCGCTGGATAAATTGGTCGCGGGCATTCAGGCTGCCTTTTTCAATGATGTATTCCCCAAGGCGGCCCAGGATGGAAAAGTTCGGTTCCTCTACCGCACCATCAACATCCCCGAGGCTGCCGGTACGCAGGACTTTCTAGGAGTAGCATACTATACCCGCGACCGGGTGTCCTTTGATCTTGCCAGTGGAGCAGCAATGTTCGGAAGAAGGCATTTCCCTAAAGATGCCGATCTGAGCACCAATGGATTTTTAGCCAACGAACCGGAAGGTTTTCACGAAGCACTCAAATGGGGTTTGCAGTTCAATGTGCCGATGATCGTCACAGAAAATGGTATCGAAGATACCGATGACAAGGTGCGTCCACGTTTCATCGCCCAGCATATCCGCCAGCTATGGTCGGCGGTCAATTACAACTGGCCGATAAAGGGTTACTTCCACTGGTCATTGGTGGATAACTTTGAATGGGAACGCGGCTGGGCGCAGTGTTTTGGCCTGTGGGGTTTGGATGTGGAAACGCAAGCCCGTATCCGCCGTAATTCGGTCGATCTGTTTGCCGATATTTGCAAACATAATGGCCTTTCTAGCAGCATGGTGGAAAAATATTGTCCAGAGGTCCTGCAAAAGATTTTCCCTGATTAAACAGCATATTTGCGGTATATAACTCGTGAGTTGTGTTTTGAAATAATGGCAGGTTAAGTAGCAGGACAGGCAAACTGCTTGGCAAATAAAGAATCAAATAAAGATTTTACGCTTTCACCATTCTGAAGTATTTTGTGAGCGTGGATAACGAGTAACTCGA
>CAIMZS010000416.1 GCA_903846015.1 uncultured Anaerolineae bacterium
AGAAGGTAAGTCATATAATGTCGAAGTGATTTCAACAGATGACCCGAAAACCTACAGGGTAAATACCATTTATTTCGGCTTCGATGTCAGCATAAATGATGCCGAAACACGTTACAATCAAAAGCGCAAAACGAAGGAGGGGGCTTTTTGTGGGGAAAAACCACCGAATTTTGCAGCTTACCTTGCAAAATTTCCGATCATTAACAACGGAAAGTTGTACCCGTGAGTAATACCATCTAAACAACTTCTAAACATCTTTTTGTTATATTATGGATGAAAGGAAAAATCCATGCCCCGAACCATCCTGATCTTTACACTGATCATCACCCTATTGGTAGCCTGTGCCCCTGCCGCAACGCCGAAGATGGAGTCTGCTCCAACGCTCCAACTGAGTCAAACGCCGCTGGTCAGCAACCCAGCAACAGCCACGCCCGAGTCCGCCCCCACGACGCAGACTCTGCCAGAAGCCACGAAAAAGCCCAAAGGGAAGAAAACTCCGCCCGCCTCAACCTCCACCGAAAAGCCTCAAGCCAAAAGTCCGTTCGTCGCTCCGACTTCCGCCAACCCAAACTACATCGCCACTGAAATCACCGGGCGCCCGACCGACAAATCGATTACCATCAACATTGTCTCTGCTGTTGACATGCAAATATTCATTGCTTATGGCACAACTTCGGGGAATTACACTGCTAAAACTGTTCCCGTTACCCTGGCCGCCAATGCCCCACACGAAATCGAACTGACCAACCTGACACCTGACACCGCGTACTTTTACGAGATAGTCCCCGTTCTGGCAGGGGGCACGGCGGCTTCCAACGGCACTCCCAGCGTGGAACACACCTTCCACACCCAACGCGCGCCAGGCAGCGCCTTCACATTCGACATTCAAGGCGATTCGCACCCTGAGCGGTCAGGCAAACAGTTCGATCCCACACTTTATACCCGCACCCTGACCGGCGCCGCCAGCGACAAACCCGACTTTTTCATGACCATCGGCGACGATTTCAGCGTGGACACGCTCAAAACCGTCAACGCCGAGACTGTCGCCACGCAGTACATCAACCAACGCCAGTGGCTCGGATTGGTCGGCGCGCCGGTTTTCCTGATCAACGGCAACCATGAGCAGGCTTCGCTGGCGAACCTGAACGGCACAGCGGATAATGTGGCCGTCTGGGCGCAGACTGCCCGCAACGCCTACTACCCCCAACCCGCCCCCGATGCCTTCTACACCGGCGATACCAAAGCGGTTGAGTTTATTGGACAGTTGCGCGACTATTACGCCTTTACCTGGGGCGACGCGCTATTTGTGGTCATCGACCCCTATTGGCACTCCCCGCAAACGGTGGATAACCAGTTTGGCGCTGGTCAAGGCCAAAAGGAAAAACGCGATCTGTGGAACGTGACTCTCGGCGACGACCAGTACCAGTGGTTCAAACAGACACTCGAAACCAGCACCGCCCAATACAAATTCGTTTTCACCCATCATGTACTCGGCACCGGACGCGGAGGCAGCGAACTTGCCAACTCCTTCGAGTGGGGCGATTCCGCCAACCTGGCTGCACATCGCCCCGGTTGGGACAAAACCATCCAGCAACTAATGGCTGACAACCGGGTCACCATCTTTTTCCAGGGGCACGACCACATTTTCGTCAAGCAGGAACTCAACGGCGTAATCTACCAGAGCCTGCCCGAACCCGCCAACCCCTTTTACAGTTGGGAAAACGCCGATGCCTACAAAACCGGCGATAAATTCCCCAACAGCGGACGCGTGCGTGTCAATGTCTCACCCGCTGGCGTCACTGTCGATTATGTCCGTTCATACCTGGACAAACCGGATGAACTGGCGTTTTCGTACACTGTCAAATAAAACCAAGGATAATTTATGCCGACTCCACGCCTTGACCGAGTTCTGACCGCCATCCTGCTGCTCGGCCTGAGCATTTCTTGCTCACCTCGAACCCCCGGCAACCAACCTTTTGTTGTAGCGACCGATTCTTCCACCACGCCGCTCTCCACCCTCCAGCCGACTCAGCCACCCGTGACAGAGTCTTCATTTAATCCGACCCCAGCGGCCAAGCAGACCCGTGCTCCCAAAGCGCCAACGAGCGGACAGGGGGGCAGCGATGCATCGCAAAGCTTATCCTTCGAGGTGCCATCCCATCCCATCGACATGATTCTGGGGCGCCCAACGGACAATTCCATCACCGTCAGCGTACTCACCTACCAGGATGCCGAAGGATACATCGAATATGGCCCTTGGCCTGATAATTACTCTAAGCAAACATCAGCGAGTGCCTTGAGCGCCAACCAGCCGGTGGAATTCCGGATCGATGGGCTGCAAGCCAATAGCGCCTACACCTATCGCGTCCGCTACCGTTCTGGCAGTGCCGGTGACTATACCGCCGCCGAAGCCGGGACCTTTGCCACCCAAAACGCAGCGGGCAGCCCGTTCACATTCACCATCTGGATTTATCGATACCGACATGACCAGAGAATTAAATAATGATATTAAAAATGCCTTATTAGGATCGATTCCTTTGAATCGTTTAGGTGAGGCTGAAGAAATTGCTCATGCAGTTGCATTTCTTGCTTCTGCAGGTGCTGGTTATATTACAGGTGAAACACTTCACGTTAATGGCGGGATGTTTATGCCTTAATATGGTGACATTGTTGTAATATTAAGTATAATTGCCACGCCGTCTGGATTTGCCAGAGACGAGGTTTCAGTAAAAAACTAATAACAATACCAATTTAAGTTTTAAAAATTTAAAAGCTTACATTGTTTGAGGAAAATAATTATGAGTAACAT
>CAIMZS010000417.1 GCA_903846015.1 uncultured Anaerolineae bacterium
CGGCTCGCAATGACAATGGTTTGAGATTGCCACGCCGCAAAGAACGCGGCTCGCAATGACAATGGTTTGAGATTGCTGCGCCGCAAAGAACGCGGCTCTTAATGACAATGGTTTGAACGAATCTTAGCAGTCACAATTTTCATATTCCAAAGGAGAAAAACATGACCAATTCCACCCCTAAAACTATGGGCCAGCAATTTGGCCGCCGCTCATGGGCTGAGCCCTGGAAAATCAAGATGGTTGAACCGCTCAATATGAGTACGCCCGAGCAGCGTGAAAAAGCGATGGTGGAAGCCGGGTTCAATACCTTCCTGCTCAGGTCGGATGATGTCTATATCGATCTGCTTACTGACAGCGGAACCGGCGCGATGAGCGACCGCCAATGGGCGGGGATGATGATGGGCGATGAAGCTTATGCCGGAAGTCGCAACTTCTATAACCTTGAAAACGCCTTGCAGACCTATTACGGTTACAAACATATTTTGCCAACCCACCAGGGGCGCGGAGCCGAGCATCTCATCAGCCAGGCCGTCATCAAAAAAGGCCAGTATGTCCCCGGGAATATGTATTTCACCACCACGCGCCTGCACCAGGAACTGGCGGGTGGTATTTTTGTGGATGTCATCATCGATGAGGCTCACGATCCGGTCGACTTGCACCCTTTTAAGGGCAATATTGACCTGGTGAAGTTGGAAAACCTGATCCAGAGCAAGGGCGCGGAAAACATTGCCTATGTCAGCCTGGCCGGGACGGTTAATATGGCGGGCGGTCAGCCGGTCAGCATGGAAAACCTCAAGGCTTTGCGAGCTATGACCGATAAGTACGGCATCAAACTCTTTTTGGATGCCACTCGCATGGTGGAGAACTCCCTTTTTATTCAGGAGCGGGAGCAAGGTTATGCCGATAAAAGCATTGCCGAAATCCTCAAGGAATTTTGTGGGTATACCGACGGGGCCTGGATGAGCGCCAAGAAAGATAACCTGGTCAATATTGGCGGCTGGCTGGCGGTCAATGATTGGGCCCTCTTTGAAGAATTGCGCAACCTGGTGGTGGTCTATGAGGGGCTGCACACCTATGGAGGCCTGGCCGGGCGCGACATGGAAGCGATGGCCATCGGTATCGCCGAATCCGTTAAAGACGAGCATGTGCGCTCGCGGGTGGGGCAGGTGCGCTATCTGGGTGAACTGCTCACCGATTGGGGCATCCCGATCGTTCAGCCGGTGGGTGGTCATGCCATTTTCTTGAATGCGAGAGCTTTTTACCCACATTTGAAACAGATTGAATTCCCGGCCCAGACTCTGGCCGCCGAACTGTATCTGGACTCTGGCATCCGTTCAATGGAGCGCGGGATTGCCAGCGCAGGTCGCGATGCCAAAACTGGCGATCACTATTACCCCAAGCTGGAACTCACGCGCCTGACAATTCCACGGCGCGTTTATACCCAGGCCCATATGGATGTGGTTGCTGAGTCGGTCAAAGCGGTTTATGATGCCCGCGAATCAACAAGTGGCCTGAAAATGGTTTACGAGCCCAAATACCTGCGCTTTTTCCAGGCGCGCTTCGAACGGCTCTAAAATATATCCGGCATTCCTCATCCGCGTTTCAAGGCTAGCTCTGTTGGAACGCGGATGACACGGATTTGAAGGATGCCCCTGCTCTCAACAGCATGACGCTCAGCATCGTCAAGGGAAATCTTCAATCCAAAATCGGTATTCTAAAATTGGAAATCATACAGTTGATCCAAGGGAAGGGAAAAAATGACTGACTTACGAAACCTCCTTCAAATCCCGGTCTCGCGTCTGGATGCCATCAACGCTGTTTTGCTCGACCCGTCCAGCCGAGTGATGAATGATATGTTGGATGTCATCGCCAAATACGGCACACCTGCAGAGATCAACCGCAAGCACCGCGAAGCCCGTAAGATGGAGAACCTCTTTAAAAAGGTCGAATCCGCCGCGCCCGAATATATTCGGGATTTAAACTGGCTAATCGAGCAGCGTGACCGGGGCGCATTTGTGTCAGTTGCAGATTACAGGCTTCAGGTACTGGGGGATGCAGCCAGGAAAATTAAGTTTAAGGATGAGTACGCCGTCACATTGGAAGTCTCTGCACTGCAGTACTTCCCCTGGGTGCGCGTCATGGCGGAACAAGCCATTGCCAACAAAACGCTCGTTCCTGGGCGGTTTATCGCTGTCCGAAAAATGAAAGAATCTGAAGCGGATGGCGATCTGCCCGCCATCGTTGCTGCGTTGGATATCATCGGCGCTTCTTTTGTTGAAACGCTCGACACCAAGGGTACTGATGGATCTAATCCGCATCTGGGCGGCCCTGCCACCATAACGGGCTACTTTGGCGGAATCGGCCAACCCAATGAGCATGCCCTGATGTGGCTGGATGAGTTCCTGTACTATTACACCAACTACGGCGTCCAACACGTGCTCAACTTCAACGCCGGCACAATCCTGATAGGGTTTATGCTTTACAAGCTGGGTGTGGATATCCAATTCAAGATCTCGGTTTTTTTTGGCTCGGATAACCCCTACCATGCGCTCTGGATCATGACAATGGCGAAGCTGTTCAGCCGAGACGATGGCAGCAGCCCGCTGATCGGTTTTAACTGGTCAAATTCAATCAACAACCAGACTATGGAATTGAGCGCTGATTTTCGCAAGGCGCTCGGATTTGAGAAGGTTGTTCGCTTTGAGCATCATATTACTGAGCCGCAAAAAAGTATTGTCATTCAACCCTACAACCGCCGCGACGAGTTGGTGCAAATTGCCGATCATGTCGCCAATATCGCCGCCAAACACGAAGGCGGTGACCCTGAGGTGGATGTCACCCGTGCGCACCTCTCCGACATCCTGGATTACTTCCGCGATAAAAAAGAAGTCATCGAAAGCGGCGACTGGGATAACCTGCGTATTAACTTCCTGGATAAGGTAGCCGCCTGCGATCACTCCGCTCGAGCGCTCACCGAGCACGGTTTGAGCTTTATTGCCGCAAAGAATTTACACAAATAGCCAGTTACGAAAAATGGCTGTTGGGCAGCACATTGTCAATTATGGCAAGATTATGTAGATGCCTTAAAAAGCCTGAACACCCCTATTATTCCAATGGTTGGTGTCGATAATAATATAAGGATATCTGAAACATCCTGGATACCCAACTATAGGCTAAAAAGAGAGGTAATATGGGAATCGAGGCGATCCGTAGCGCAACCGCGGTTGATTTGGGTCCACTGGCACAATCCCAATCGACCAGTGCCAACACGTCGACCAGTAAGTCTGACCAATCCTCAACGAAAAAAGCAGCCGGTGCGCCCCCCGCTGGAAGTGGGGCAGGGGTGAAAGCCGCTGAATCAAGCAGCAGTACCAGCAGCTCAAGTTCAGTAAAGATTTATGAAGCGGCAGACACCAATAAGGATGGCGTAGTCTCCTATCAGGAAGAGCTGCTTTATTCCTTGACGCATCCTGCGAATGAGACTCAAAACCAGGCTTCCTCACCAGCCAGCCAGTTGCAGACCGGTTTGAAATCTTATCAACAGGATCAACAAGCTAACGTTTCTTCGCAGGGTTCGCTGATCTCATCCATCTAAAACTAAACCACAGCGAAGGTCTGCTGTCCATCCATGACAGGGAGCACTCATGACAGAGTGCACCCCGTCATGTTTTTAATCTATTTTTTACGTCATCTACATAAAGTCCACATCATTTCAGCCAGGTAATTCATATAATGTGTCCAAGCTTACGATCTAATTATTAACGTCAATGGTACCCGGTTCTGCAAGGGCATGGCACAAGGAGACTTAAATGAGCACGATATCTGGCACGAATTCCATTAATGGGATGATGAACACCGGGCAAATGGGAGCTGCCCGTGCGGGAAAGGTTTTGACCGATGAACAGAAAACGAAAATCCAGGAAATCCTTTCCAACTATGATCCAAACAACATCACTGCAACCAGCGCAAGAGAAATCTTCCAGAAGTTTAGCGATGCCGGTATTGGACCCGGGCGCGGGATGAAGGAGACCATTGCAGCAGCGGGTTTCGATGCGGAGAAACTTCGCGAACTGGGCATGCCCGCGAGGTTTGAGACGCAGGGCCGGCATCACGGTGGGATGCACCGCCCCCCAGCCCTGACCGATGAACAGAAAACGACTGTCACCGACATTCTTTCAAAGTATTCCCCTGATAACCTCTCGACCACCGATATCAGCTCCATCTTGCAGTCTTTCCGGGATGCAGGTATTGGACCTGCCAAAGGTTTGAGAGAAGTCATCGATAACGCCGGGTTCAATTCTGACTCAATTTTGAAAATTCCCCAGAACAATGGTGGTGAAAACAATTTCTGGGCTTCCCAAAGCGCCAGCCAGAATATTGATTTATCCTCGCTGCAATCACTTCAGTCTATTCTTAACCAATACAACCTGTCCAATATCTCTCCTGACGAACAGACCAGCCTGATCCAGCAGCTGCAGTCTACCAGTCTTTTTAAAGGCAGCAGCATTAATTTAGGCGCCTGATGCCAGGATGTGTTGACCGCGTGTAGAAACCGGACCGTCAAACACAGCAGGATATTTTCCTGCTGTGTTTTAATTTGATTTGCTCAGCCCGGTTTTGCTGCCAGTTTTGAATGTTCAGTTTAGGATTGGCCCGCTAAAATCCCAGCCCTTTTGAGCCTTTATTTCCAAAAAAAATAGGACTAATTTGACCTACATATTGTAATTATCCGGTTTTCCTGTATACTGATTTCATACCAATTTACAGGAGGCCGCAATGGCAACTTATCAAGCTAATTTTTATTATCGCGTCAGGAATAATACGAATAGCGATATTACGTTGTATAAAGCTGCTGAAGCAATTCGAAAGATTCAATTTCCTTTGATGGGTGAGTCGAAAAGCAAGCCTGTGCAGCCTGGGCCCACAACTGGAATTCAGAGCGGCGAAATTGATGTCCAGACCGCCCAAAAACGCCCTTTGAGTAGGCCTGCCCAATTTGAAGATGCTCCACTTCCCACGAATAATGCTGTTGTTGGAGAGCTGGATGAAGAGAACCGGACTCAAGATAATCAGAAAAAAGGGTTGGAAGCCCATCATGAAAAAAATGAGAATCGCAGCGCCGAAATCGTGACTGTGATTCAAAAAGGATCATTCAAAACCCTGACTGGGACCGTTGTGGATATGATTGATCAGGATCAGCTAAAGCCATATCTTGATTACAACGCCATCTCAATTGAAGAGTTGAATATTTTCCCGGATACCAACTACACCCTTCAAAACGAGACGGCAAAAAAGATTAGCATCAGGTCAAAAAAATATGAGGATTTGATCATCCCACCTTTTGGGTCTCGTGCTTTGAGCAGTGAAATTCTCAAAGATTACGATTTTGTAGATTGGCAGCGCCAAAATCTGATTTCATTGCATGGTGAGACTCCTGCCAATAATACCGGATTGGTTTTAATGGGCTTATCTGTTATCGCTTACGGTCTTTTCGTGCTTGTCAGTGTGCCATTGGCGATCTTTTACAGAAATTCGATCAGTTGGGGGACGATTGGTATCGTGACACTGGTTTTTGTTGTCCTGGTGGGCATCAGCATGTATTTTTCAGAACGAAAAACCGGTGAAATAAAAAGCCTGGCTTCGCTGTGGGAATGGCTGAAGTTGTCTCCCGGAGTGGCTTTGGTGCTTGCCTCAGGAGTGGGGCTGCCCACATTTGTGGTTTATTTTTTTGGAGATGGGCAAAGACTGCTTGCAAGCGCGGAACATTCACTGCCGGTGTTGGGCAGATTGATGCAGTTATCGTTCATCTCGATCGCATCTCTACTTCCAGCGCTTTTGTATTATCTGTTTGGGCGCCAGCAGGTGGAAAAGCAAAAGAACAATTTCTACCGCGAAGTGATGACGTTAGATCCAAACGTTGAATCCTTGTCTGAAGCTTGCACGAAATATGACCCGCTGCTGGATTCGGTTTATGGAGACGGGAATTCCCCTTTTGCGATCCTGCTGCTGGTCATCAGCACCACACTATTGGTGATGGGCTGGGTGATTACCCTGTCGCCGATCGGCTCGATCCCGGCAGATTCCATCAATCTGATCGATTTCTTTACCCCAACAAAAACTCCCTTTACGTTTGGTTTCCTTGGGGTTTATTTCTTTACCTTGAACATGATTTTCAGGCGTTACGTGCGATCCGATCTGACCCCCAAAACCTACGCGTATATCATCGTGCGCCTGCTCATTACGCTTGTGTTGGTATGGACTGTCAGCATCCTGCCAACCTTTTCAAGTGATTCCTTTTTAGAAACCGGCCTGTTGGCGGTCGCATTTGTGATTGGCATCTTTCCTGAAACTGGTTTGACATTGGTCCAGGATGTTGTCAGGAAACTGTTCGCAAACAGTAAAATTCCAGGTGAAGATAGGGATGGGTTGTCCCTGACTTCACTCGAGGGCATCAATTTGTACGATCGCGCACGTTTCATCGAAGAAGGTATCGAGAATATCGAGAACCTGGCTCATCACAACCTGGTGGAACTGATTGCGCGCACACGTATTCCAACTCCGCGATTGGTTGATATGTTTGACCAATCGATCCTGTATTTGCATTTCAACCCGGAAAAAGAGGAAAATAAGCAAGTCTGGACCCAGTTTGCCATGCTCGGTATCAGAACTGCCACTGATTTGCAGGAATCGATTGAGTATTGGGATAAGAATGTAACCGTCCCGGATGATGAAAATCCAACCCTGCCTGTTGCCAGGATGAAAATGGTGCTTGAGACCTTCAAAGATGACGAATGGTATGAATATATTCAGAATTGGCGTCGAATGACTTCCTCTAATTGGGAAGTGGTGGTCACCAATCCTTATGTATTTTATACCAATAGAAGCGAGAATAACCAGCCAGCGGATTTGGCTAAAAATATATAACTCTACTGCAAAAAGGTCGGTTGAACATTTTCTCAGGCAATGCCCGTGCAGAACCGGGTACCATAGTGGAAGAATGTTTCCTGGCAAGTTTATATTTTTTGACCCTTTTGTCAAAACAAAACATTCGAGCTGTTCATGTTTGAGATAATTTTCTCGACAATGGCATGCACCGAATTTTGAATGTCGATCACAAGCGCATTCTCAGGTTCTTCCAGGGCGGCAAACTGGCTTTGGAGCATTTCCGGTTTCATATAATGGCCCTTACGCGCTGTCATGCGTGCCTGGATCAGGTTATAACTGCCTTTAAGATAGACCCATTGAATACTAGCATTGCTTGGGGTTAGAATTTGACGATAGCTTTCTTTCAGCGCAGAACAGGCCAGCACTCCCGGCCGCCCCTCCGGGGAACTCCGCAAGACCAGATTGCCACGTCGCGGAGGGCACGTTTCTCGCAATGACAATAAGATCCGATTGCCACGTCGCGGAGGGCACGTTTCTCGCAATGACAATAAGATCCGATTGCCA
>CAIMZS010000418.1 GCA_903846015.1 uncultured Anaerolineae bacterium
GCGGTTTTGCTCGAATAATCGCTGACCAATCTGAAAATCGCAAAATTTGGGTTCAACATGGGAAATATCTTCCTTCAACAATAATTAAAAAAGGTTTTATCCGCGTTTTCCGCGCTCGTCCGCGGCCAATTTGGTTTACCTTTGTCCAAGCTTTCTTTGACCATTACAATTATTCGTGAAATTCGTCCAATTCGCGCTCTTTTTAGTGATTAAATTATCAAATTATTCCCAATCAAACTACATTCCAAACCACTGTTTTAACCTTGATTTGCTTGATGACAGGATTGGGATGATTTGTTGCCATAAATCCATCAGCAACAAGTAGAGGCTGCTGAATTTTAGAGCGTTGATTTCCGGGTTTCCGGCGGGACTCGCTGGCGATTGAAAAATAAATATAAATAGCGCAGATCCTTCATTACATTGGATAAGCCGCCATCCCGGCCTTCATTGCGCCCTCAACGGTGCCATTTACATACTCTTCTCCAGGAAACATCCGCACATTGAGATCGTAGAAATTACGCGAATGCCGGTAAATGGCAAAATCCCAATTGTCAATTTTCCCATTCCAGGTCAAACGACAGATTTCTGATGGGCGTCCGCGATCTGTGCGATCAAGGTACAGAAATTTACCTCTAAACCTGGCGACATAACCTGGTCTCTTTTCTCCAAAAAGCGCGCGTATTATGGGATGCTGCCTTTGGGTAAACGTCTTCGTGTTGAAATCATCCACCAACCCATGAACTTCAGCCTGTATTTCGCGGGGAATACCTGGATTACGAGGCATGGCATCTCCTTTAGCCTGGCAAACTGTTACGGGTTAGTTCCGGTCAACAGACAAATCCACTTTCCAAGCGCCTTCACCTGGGATTTCAGCGCAGCCAGGGTTTTCTTGACATCCGCCAATTCCTTTTTGAATATTTATTGCATTAATACTTTATCAGTGAGATTCTTGCACAAAAAAATTAAAAGTTCTTTAACCGCGAAGGCGCCAAGCTTTTATGTTTATAAAGAGCTTGCTTTTTGCTTAATACCCTTTGCGCTCTTTGTGTCTTTGCGGTTCAGATTTGTAGTTAGGCTCTTCCGACTAGTCCGGGTTAGGTAGTCAGCCCGCTACAATTTCTTGGAAGGTGAGCTCGAATTCTTTTTGAGCACTTTTGTCACTAAGGCTGGCGCCTTTTATTGTCCAGTCGGAATCGTTAAGCGTAGATTTCATTAGATTTATCGGTTAACAGGCAAACCCGCTGGTTGTTTTCTGGGCACGGATCAGGCTCTGTGGCACTGGTCGGGCTAGCTGCTTTCGTCATCTAGCGAGATGAACTATTTTTCGTGGCGTACATTGCCAGGTGGCATTGCCCTGGCGAATTTTTAGCAATTTGCTTCGCAGCCTGGGGTTTACATCAACCAGGAACTATTTTTCTCATTCCAGATCCAGATCGAAGAGCATATCTTCCAACGTTTCCACCAGCTCATCCAGATCGGTAGAGTCGCCGTCTTTCTGGGCAGTATGAATATTCATTACCAGGTCTGAGAGCTTCTGGCGGTTGCCATCGTCCAGCTCACCGGCCAGCAGAGCATCTGCGCGGCGCAGCAAGACGGCTGTATCTTCAGGGAGTACATCCACCTCGGCAGGCTCGGCTTCCTGGTTGGCCCAGTCACGCGCCGCCAGGATTTCAGCTTCGCTCATGCGGGTGTGGGAGGCCTCAACCGAGATTGATTCCTGCTGGTTGGAGATGCGGTCACGGGCTGTCACCTTTAAGATGCCGTTTACATCCAGGTCAAACTGCACCGTGATCTCGGGCGGGAGATCGGAAAGCACACGTCTGAACTCCAGTCAC
>CAIMZS010000419.1 GCA_903846015.1 uncultured Anaerolineae bacterium
GCACGAGATAGTCTTTGACCTTGCTCTTGCTCTAATCTGCGACAGTACCGGTTCCAGCAGAGCCGGTTCAGACACAGGACAGGATTTTACCTCCCAAAAGACACGCAAGGATCAAGAACGAGATTTCACCCGGGGCCAGTCCATCAGAGTGACTTCAGCCAGTAAGCGCGGATTAACATTTTTGTCGAGGCGGTCAATAGCCTTTTCGATGGCGACAGTGATGGAACGGGCCAGCGGGCGCGCGATGTCATAAGAAAGCTCTTCAATTTCTTCGGCGCGGTCGATGTTTGTCAGCGCGACGGATGCGCCGGAAGCTTTTAAGAGCACATCACGCCAATAGGAAAGCCAGACCAACAGAGTCTGGTTGAAGGCATCCTTATCTTTGGCTAATTTTTCGGCATAATGAAAACGGTCGCGGCGCTTGGCTGAAAGCAATTTACGCAGATCATCCAGCTTTTCGGCACGAAAGCTGAGTTTGCTTTTATCTTCAGACAGCTCCAGGGCATAGCCGGGACGGCCAGAGCACAGGTGCGCCAGCAAATGAGCAAAATCGCCGGTCACTCCGCGCGAAAGCAGGAATTCTTCCACTATTGGCACGGGCAGCGGGCGCAGACGCATGATCTCGCAGCGCGATATGATGGTGGGTTCCAGCTGCTCGGCGTTATTGGCGGTAAGCAGCAGTGTGGCGTATGAGGGGGCTTCTTCCAGTGTCTTCAGCAGGATATTTTGCGAACTTCGATTGGCATCTTCAAAATTAAGAAATAGCACCACTTTATAGTCGGCCATGTAAGGTTTCAGGGAGAGGAATTTGCTGACTTCTCTGACCTGCTCGGCAATGATGTCTTTTTTATCGTCGGGTTTGCGAATGATCAGCATATCCGGGTGGCGCCCGGCCTCGATCTGTTTGCAGGAACGGCAGACACGACAGGGCAGCCCGGGCGCAAGCAGGGTTTGACAATTGAGAGACTGGGCCAGGCGAATAGCGATCGTGCGGCGGCCAACTCCCCTCGGGCCAGTGAACAGGTAGGCATGGCGCAAGGTCTGGTGGGCTGCGTGCTGCTGCAGCATTTCAACAGCCCAATCATGACCATAAATTTCCCAACCAGCAAGTGGATTGGCAGTATTCATCATTTCCTCGGGTGGCTCGTGTCTGAACCGGCACTATCGCCTCGTGCCGGAAGCGGGACTATTCCTGACCAGCTTTAAGGCGCAAGTATGAGTCGTAGCGCTGCGGCAATACCAGACCATTTTTTAACCCGGCCAAAACAGCGCAGCCCGGTTCGTGGATATGACTGCAATCACTAAACTGGCAATCTTCCACCAGCGGAGCCAGTTCAGGGAAGTAGGCATCGATCTCTTCCGGCTCGGTATCCCACAGAGCCAGCGACTTCCAACCCGGGGCATCTGCCACCCAGCCGCCACCCTCGAGCGGGTGCAGTTGGCGAAAGTTAGTAGTATGTTTGCCCTTATCATTGAATGAACTGACCTCGCCAACCGCGATCCCCAACCCAGGCTGGATGGCATTCATCAAACTGGATTTACCAACGCCCGAAGGCCCGGCAAACGCGGAAAGCTTGCCCTGCAAGGTTTCTTTGAGCTGCTCCAGGCCGATATTTTCTCTAGCAGATGTGTAGATCACCGGGTAGCCCAGACCAGGATAAAAACCGAAGATTTCATTGGCAGCCTGCGGAGTGACCATATCAATTTTGTTAGCCACGATCACAGCCGGGACATTTTGTTTCTCGGCAATCACCAGGAAGCGGTCGAGCATGCGCAGACGCGGAGCCGGGCTTGCACATGCGAAAACGAACACGGCCTGATCCGGATTAGCCAGCAATATCTGGCGATATTCGCCCTGGGGGCGCGGGTCGAGACGAACGATCTCGCTTTTACGGGGCAGTATCTCCTCGATGGAGCCGGTGCCGTCAGCGAGCAGGGTGAAATTGACCATGTCACCCACTGCGGCAAGATCACCTTCACGGCGGCCCTGTTTCAGGCGTCCCCGCAGCTGGCAGGTGATGGGTTGGGAAGTTCCGGCGGGGAGAACAAAAAAGAAGCCGGATTGGGCGCGGATAATAAGACCAGTGGGGAATTCCGAAGGATGCATTGGCGCAATTGTACCTTTTATTATAAAAGCTTGTTTTTTGCTTAATACCCTTTGAGTTCTTTCTCGTGCAGAGACCAGTACCATGTGTCTTTGCAGTTCAGATTTGGGGTAGGGACGCAGCACTGCTGCGTCCGGCACTTCCGGCTGATCCGCGTAATCGAGTAGGGAGCGGAGCGGCGCTCCGCCCCCCGTTTATCCTACGGCGCAAGCGTGGGGGTAACTGGCTCGGTAGGCGTGCGAGTAATGCCGATATTGGATTCCCACGGGTAGAAGCTGCGCGGTTGGCCGTAGAAGTAAATTTCAACAATCCGTTTGAACATGGGCGCGGCAACCACCGAGCCTTCGCCCGCGTTTTCCGCGATGACGGCAATGGCGATATCAGGCTTATCCGGGTTCTGCTGATCGGTGTAACCTGCAAACCAGGCATGAGGTATGCCGGTATTTGATTCGGCTGTGCCGGTTTTGCCATAGATGGAGATCGCTTTGAGATTATAAAAGCGTTGGTAGGCTGTGCCGCGCGAGTTGCGAATGACTTGCAACATGGCATTGCGCAAGGCCGCAATCGTCTCGGGTTTCATCGGCAGGATGCCGATTGTTTCAGATTTGAGCATGGATGTTTCAACGCCGTTGGCATCTGTTATCTTGGAAATGATTTGCGGTCGATAGAGACTGCCGCCGTTGCCAATGGCAGCCATAAAATTGGCAACCTGCAGGGGCGTGACCAGCACATCGCCCTGACCAATCGCCTGGTTGGTGGCATCCAGCAAGCCGGGCGGGTTGACAATTGTGCCGGGCAATTCGTCCATGCCGACTATGCCGGTTATCTTGCTCAGGCCAAAGCCGCGGGCCATATCCGCGATGGCAGAGACACGACCCTGTTTGAAAAGATCGACACCGATATGCCAGAAGTAGGGATTGCAGGAGCGCATCAATGCGCCAGTCAGATCCAGATGGCCGGATGGTTGTGTAAAAGCTGTGTCGCCGTTGGCCAATTCTTTCTGGTAATGATCCCAGGTCCAATCGTGAAGAGTGCGGTCGCTCAGCTCGGTAAAATCATAACCGCAGTCATAGGGTGTCTCTGGGGTGTAGGTCCCGCTTTCAAGCGCCGCGGAGAAGGTGATCACCTTAAAAACGGAGCCAAGCGGGTATTGACCCTGGGTGGCGCGATTGTAAAGTGGATTTTCAGGATCATTGACCAGGTTTCCAAGTGCATAACCACTGTTGGCATTGTTCGGATCAAACAGGTTAGGATCATATTGGGGTGACGAGACCATCGCCAGCACATGTCCGGTGTTGCGTTCGAGCACAACGATGGAGCCGCGGAAACCGACCATTGCCTTTTGGGCCTGGAGCTGCAGGTCCCGATCGATGGTCAGGGTAATGGATGAGGATGGGCTGGATACGGATTTTCCAAGCTCACTGACAACTTTACCATCCTTGTCGACCACGTACAGCGTACCGCCGGTTTTACCGGCCAGATACTGCTCGCCCCATTTTTCAATACCCTTGGCGCCGATGCTGGCGGCCTGCGAATAACCATTGCGAACATATTCGTCGACCTGTTCGCGGGGTACTGGCGATACATAGCCAACAGCCTGGGGAGCGATACCACCCTGGAAATAATAGCGTGAATTGTACTGAGACCATACCGCGCCGCCCAGACCGCTCAACGAGCCGAAATGACCATTAAATTCCTGCAGCGCAGCTTCTCCAATGGCTACGTACCAATCAACGCTGCGCTTGTCATCATATTTTGAAACGATTTCGCCAGGAAATAGGCCGGTCAGCTGGCTTAATTCGCTCACCAGCAGCGGCTCTGAACCCGGGTTGATCTGGTTGGGGATGACCCCGATAGCCATCGCATCCGTTTGCGTCACTAGAGGCTGGTTGTTCCGATCAAAGATAATCCCGCGTGGCGGGACGCTGAAATCCATCTGCAGGTGACTGCCGCCCAGCAGCTCAGGCAAGATCAGCCCATCATTCCAAACAATCCGCCATTGGCCGTTTTCGAGGGTCAACTGGGCGGTCATATCACGCTGTAAATCACCAACCATACGGGTCTTGAATGTTACCTGAAAACTCAACTGGGCCGAGCTGGCCGTATAATCATTCGCTGATATTTGGTAAGAAAGCTGCTTAAGAGTCAGGGCAGCCATTGATGAACGGTAGCGCGTCACAAAATCATCCTGCGAGATGGCAGCCTGGCTGTCTTTGGAAAGCAGGGCATACATACCGGCGAAGTCATCTTTTTGCCAGGCATCCAGGAAAATACCCATGGCGCTGTGAGGATCAGGAGCGTCGGTCACACGTACAACCGGGCTGGGTAGGGGAGCTGTGGGGGACGGGGTTGCGCCTGCTGCTGGCTGCCCGACGCATGCGGCCAGGATCATCAGGGCCATCAGCACGGTAATTAGCCGGTTAAGTTTCATTTTAGTTCACCTTCTGACTTTAAATTAGGATTGCCACAACCCCACAGGGATCGGGGCCCTGCCCGTGGCCGTGCTAGAACCGGCACTATCGCAGAACCGGGTACCATAACCAGCCCGTTACTCTGCCGATAAGATTGATTGAAACACCGGGCATTGATAGTTGATGGTGGCCTGGCAGTTTCGGGGGCCATCTGCGCGCGGGGTGATACCCGCCTGGCGCAGCAAAACAGTCAGACTGCACAGCGGCAGTCCCATGACGGAGGCATAACATCCAGCCATCTCACCGGTGGCAACCGGTTGAAAGTAGGGATTCTGGATTCCGTAAGCGCCAGCCTTATCCATCGGGTCACCAGTCTGAATATAATGGTCAATTTCAGCATCGCTGTAAGCCCGCATGGGTACATCGGTGATGACAACCTCACTCCACAGCCTGGCATCGCTGACGCGTAAAACGGCAATGCCTGTAAAGACTTGATGAGTGCGGGAACGCAAACGCACCAGCATTTGGTAGGCTTCTTCCACACTGGCCGGTTTGCCAAGTACATCGCTATCGATCACCACGGATGTGTCAGCGCCGATGATAACATGGTCAGGATGCGCGCGAGGCAGCACAGCGCGCGCTTTTTCTTCGGCCAGGCGACGAACGTATACGGCTGGATCTTCGGCGGGGCGGCGTGTTTCGTCGATGTTGGCGACTTCAATGCCAAACATCCAGCCGCCGAGGGCCAGAAGTTGTCTACGGCGGGGGGAGCTGGAAGCAAGTAAAAGGATGGGTTGTGTTTCCATGGTCATCAAGATGAGATTCTAACACACCCCAGAAGATTGAAGCTCTCTGGAAATTGGCGTGGTAAAAAACATTGGACGCGGACGAGCGCGGATGGACGCGGATAAGGGCCCTCGTAGCCGTGCTAGAACCGACACTATCGCTAATACCGGCACTATCGCGGGAACCGGGAAAAGCGCGGATAAAACCGTATTTTTTAACCCCGTACAGTGCTGTGATCATCTGGATAGTTCGGCCCAATCGAAGTAAAATGATCTCACAAATTTGCATAGACAAGCTGTGGAATAAGATCCAAAGGAGAAAGAGATATGGAAGAACTCAAAGCAAAGATTTTGAAAGAAGGCAAGGTGCTTGGTAATGGTATTCTTAAAGTGGACAGCTTCATCAACCACCAGGTCGACCCAATGCTGATGGATATCTGCGGCAAGGAATTCGCGCGCAGGTTCGCGGGCGTCGGCGCCACCAAAGTGCTGACGGCAGAAATCTCAGGCATAGCCCCGGCGCTGACCACCGCCATTCACCTGGGGCTGCCGGTAGTGTATGCGCGCAAAACCAAACCCATTACCATGCCAGACCAGGTCTACCTGACGCTGGCGCCTTCGCATACCAAAGGTCGCATGGTGGAGTTGATCATTTCACCGGAACATCTGCAAAAGGGTGAGCGTGTACTGATCATCGATGATTTTCTGGCATCAGGAGCTACCATTCTGGGACTTGTACGGCTGGCTGAGACTGCCGGGGCTGAGATCGTTGGGATTGGCGCACTGATCGAAAAGAATTTCGAGGGCGGCCGCGAAGCATTGAAAAAGGTTGGCGTGCAGGTCGAATCTCTGGCTGTTATTGCTTCGCTTGATAATGACACCATCACGTTTGCGGAATAATAGCACTCCATCAGTGCGTTTCTTGCACAAATAGCAAGAAATTCTTAAACCGCAAAGACGCGAAGTTCGCCAAATTTTTATATGGAAAAAGAACTGCCTGTTTTTTGCTTAATACCCTTTGGGTTCTTTGCGGTCACGGCCACAGAACTGTTCAGACACTCGCTCTCGCTCTTGCTCTTGCACTTGCACTAATCTGCGTAATCATCGTAATCTGCGTAAATCTGCGGTTCAGACAAGGGCCGGTTCAGACAAGGGCCGGTTCAGACAAGGGCCGGTTCAGATTTGTAGTTAAGCTCTTCCGGCTGGTCCGGGTTAGGAAAACCTGAATGCCCAATTCCATCGCTATCCTTGATTTTGGTTCACAATATGCTCAATTAATTGCGCGGCGCGTGCGCGAGTGTCACGTGTACTGCGAGTTGTTCCCGTGGGATACCCCTCGCGAAAAGATCATGGCGATCAACCCGAAGGCTTTCATCCTTTCGGGCGGGCCGAGTTCGGTCTATGAAGCGGATGCGCCCATCATTCAGCTATTTATCCTTGAATCAAAGCTGCCCATCCTGGGCATTTGTTACGGGATGCAGGCATTGACCCATGCCCTGGGCGGCAGCGTGGATGCCTCTGCCCACCGCGAATATGGAAAAGCCGTTGTGGAACCTATAATGGCCAATGACCTTTTCCCTGCCGGGGATTTCCAGGTGTGGATGTCACACGGTGACCGGATTACCAGTGTGCCGGAGGGGTTTGTGGCCCTGGCAAAGAGTGGCAGCAGTCCTTTTGCGGCGATGGCGGACCCGGCGCGCGGTTATTTTGGCCTGCAATTTCACCCGGAGGTCAATCACACCATCGGTGGGACCGAAATCATCAGGCGCTTTGTGACCGGGATTGCAGGCGTGGAACCAGATTGGACGCCACAATCGATAATAGATCTTTCGGTTGAGCGTATCCGCCAACAGGTGGGCTCAAACAGAGTGCTTGCGGCAGTCTCAGGCGGGGTGGATTCCTCGGTGGCGGCAGCGCTGGTGCACAGGGCGATCGGAGATCAATTGGTGGCAGTCTTTGTCAACACCGGGCTGCTGCGCAAGGACGAACCGGAACAGGTGGTGATCGCCTTCCGCGAAATGCTGGGCGTGGAGCTGATCGCGGTAAACGCTGCCGATGAATATTTCGACGCTCTGCGTGGGCAGACCGACCCGGAAATAAAAAGGAAGATCGTCGGAGAGAAATTCATCCGCATTTTCGAAGAACAGGCCAAACATATCGGTCTACCCCAATTTCTGGTGCAGGGTACGATTTACCCGGATGTGGTTGAGTCCTCCGCGCCAGACCGAAACAAGGCTGACAAGATCAAAACCCACCACAACGTGGGCGGCCTGCCAAAAGATATGAAATTCCAGCTGGTGGAACCGCTCAGGTATTTATTCAAGGACGAAGTGCGCGCGGTGGGTGAAGCACTCGGTCTGCCATCCGAGATGGTCTGGAGGCAGCCTTTCCCCGGACCCGGGTTGACCGTGCGCTGCCTGGGCGAAGTAACACCCGAGCGGGCAGCGCGGCTGCGCGCCGCCGATGCGATCCTGATTGATGAGTTGACCGCCGCCGGGCTGATCGGCAAGGGCGCTGGCACCAGCCAGGCCTTTGTGGTGCTTCTGCCAGTGCGTTCGGTGGGTGTGATGGGCGATCAGCGTACCTACCAGGAAGCCTGCGCAATCCGGGCGGTATTGACCGATGATTTTATGACTGCCGATTGGGCCCGCATTCCTTATGACGTGCTGGCCAGGGTTTCAACGCGGATTGTCAATGAAGTTCGCGGAATCAATCGCGTGGTTTACGACATCACCAGCAAACCACCCGCCACGATCGAGTGGGAGTAATACGCTGCCCGTGCGCCGCAACTTTCCCTGCCCCTTTGCGTAGAAACAGTATGACAACACGACATTAATTGTCATTAGTAGAAGCGCATCACAGCGACGTGGCAATCTCGCTGTTAAAGTTACTGCACTGAAGGAGCAGCTATGAGCATCAAAATAAACCTCGGAGAAATATTAACAAAATCCTGGCAGATCGTCTGGAAATTTAAAGTACTGTGGATCTTTGGCATCCTGGCGGGCTGCGGCGGCGCAAATGGAAGCCGCTTTAACTATAACGGAGGCGGTAACAGCGGCCGGACTGGCAGCGGGGGAACGGGCAGCGGCGATCTGCCGGAACCTTTCCGCCGCTTTATGAGCATGAACCCCGATCTGGCCATCCGCGACTTCCTGGGGCAGTACGCTGCCATCATTGCCGGAGTGATCCTGCTGCTGTGCGTACTGTGGTTTCTGTTCTATTTCCTGGGCGTAATGGGAAAAACCGGGCTGATCAAGGGCGCCAACAAAGCCGATCAAGGCGCAGAAGCGCTGTCCTTTGGAGAATTGTGGACAGAAAGCAGCCCGTATTTCTGGCGCATATTTGGGTTGAACATGCTGTTCGGTCTGCCCATTTTTATCCTGTTCATGATCCTGTTGGTCGGGATGGGTTTTACTGGATATTCAGCCGCAAGCGGCGGGATGACCAACGTTGGAATCGTTGCCATGTTTTTAGGTCTGGGGGGAGTCCTGATTGCAGTCATCTGCGTCATATCGATCGTCTCCCTGGTGCTCGGGATGGTGATTGAACAGGCCCAAAATGCCATCGTGCTGGAAGACCTGGGCGTACTCGCCGGTCTGAGCCGTGGATGGGAAGTCTTCAAATCAGGTGTGCTCTCAGTCATTGTCATGGCCATCATCCTGGGCATCATCAATTGGATCATCGGCCTGCTGAGCGCGCTGCCGCTCATCGCAATCATCCTGCCGGCGGGAATCGGTGTATTCGCCGCAGGTTCACAAAATTTTATGCTCCCACTTGTTCTTGGTGGCTGCTGCGTCATTCTTTACCTGCCGGTTCTGCTGACCATTAGCGGTATCTTACAGTCCTACTGTCAGTCCGCCTGGACACTGACCTACCGCCGCCTGACCACCCCGGAAGCGACAGTCAACGCGGCAGCCCTGCCCGAGAGTTAGATTTCGTACTACTTTCTCTTGCTAATGCTCGCAATTTTTGCAAGCATTAGCAAGAGAAAGTCCCGGTTCCAGCACGAGGCGACAGTCCCGGTTCCAGCACGAGACACCAGACACGAGCCGAAAAAGTTTAATATTTCTTAAAATATCCTTGAATTTCCTTCGTGCTCTTCGTGTCTTCGTGGTTAAAAGGTTTTTGCCGTGAAGTCAACCGGCGAAAGTCCCGGTTCCAGCACGAGGAACGAGGCAAAAGTCGGTGGTTTTCCCCCACAGGTGGAATTTTGAGTGACACAATACAAGCGCGAAGTCAATCAAAAGACTTCGCGCTTGTATGTTTTTCGAGTATGATTCAAACAATCTCAGGACACAACCCTTTGTCTCATTTTCGCCCACGCTGGACTTTCCTTGCTTTTTTTCTGCTCCTAATATGCCTGCTTGCACTGGCACCCTCAGCGCGCGCGCAAGGAACAGCTTTTGCAACCATCACAAACCCTGATACAAGTAATTTCCCGGTCATCACCACCTACCTGGACGTCTTTAATGACCAGCAAAAATTCATCACTGGCCTGACTCCGACGGATGTAGTTGTGCTCGAGAATGGCAAGCAGATCACCCCAGATAAGGTGGAAGACCTGCAGACGCCGTTGATCTTTGTGCTGGCGGTCAACTCGGACCCGGCGCTGGCGACTCGCGATGGGTTTGGCGACTCTCGCTATGACAAAATAGCCACGGTATTGGGCGGCTGGGCCGGCGCCCGCCCGACCGACAGCCTGGATAAGCTCGCATTGGTATGGAACGGCGGAGTGATCGCCACCCGGCTATCACCAGCAGAGTGGAAAACCCGCCTGAGCACTTTCGATGCGGCCCCACGTTCATCAACCGGCGGCCTGGCAGCCCTGGCCTTTGGATTGGATGCAGCCCAGCAAACGGAAATGGGGCCGGGGGGCAAGAAAGCGATCTTGTTGATCTCACCGCATCTGAGCTTGAATGACCAGACCAATGTGAACGACCTGGTCAACCGGGCAAAACAAGCGCATGTGCGGGTTTTTGTTTGGATCACGGATTCGCGCGCTTTCCAGGATAACCCTGGCTCAACTGCCTTGCAAAACCTGGCTCTGTCCACCGGCGGACAATACGCAGTGTTTACCGGGAGTGAAACCCTGCCCGATCTGGAAGAATGGCTGTCCACCCTCAGAATTGTGTATCATGTCACCTACACATCAAAAATCCGGGAGGGAAGCCAGCATACAGTCAGTATTCAGGTAAATAACGGCAGCCAGGCGATTACCAGTCCGATGACAAGTTTTCCACTGGAAATACAACCGCCGAGTGTGACGCTGCTTTCAGCTCCGATCCAGATCGTACGCCAGAACCCGGATCAGCCCTTTAATACGGACAGCTTTTCGCCCAAACAACAGGATATCTCCGCCCTGGTGGAGTTCCCGGATCGCATGCCGCGGCTACTAAAGCGTACGGCGTTGTATGTGGATGGGAAAAAAATCGCTGAAAACACAGTTGAGCCGTTCAATATTTTTTCCTGGGATCTAACCGGTTACGTGGTCAGCGGCGACCATTTGCTGCAAGTGGAAGCCGAGGATGCGCTTGGTCTCATCCGCACCAGCACGGAAGTACCCGTGCAGGTGACAGTCATCCAACCGCCCGGAGGTATGGCCGGGTTGATTCTACGCAATCGCGCAGCGGTGACCATCACATTCCTGGTTTTGGCTGGCGCAGTCGTATTGGGGATTATTATCCTGGGTGGGCGCAAAGGGCTGGCAACGCTGAGTGAACGCCGCAAAGCGCGCGCTGCGCGGTTCGACCCGGTCTCACAACCTGTCCCAGCATCTTCTGCTTCAGATATTGGAGCTCACAACGCTTCACGTGCCAATCCTTTCCCCTGGCTGCGCCGCAATGCAGACCGGCCTCCGGCATACTTCGTCAAATTGACAGATGACGGCGCTCCCGCCCAGGGCGACCCGATCGCTTTGATGGGACGCGAAATGACATTTGGCACCGATCCCACCCAGGCAACCCACGTACTGGATCACCCTTCACTCTCGGCGCTGCATGCCCGCCTGCGAAGTACAGAGGATGGCAGCTTCACCCTGCTCGACCAGAACTCGGTGGCCGGGACATGGGTGAACTATGACCTGGTCCCGTCGGAAGGGCGTGTGCTCAAGCATGGCGATGTAGTACACTTTGCGAAGTTAACCTACCGGTTTGTATTGACAAAACCACCGGCTGCGATAAAACCAACCCTGACCGCCCTTTGATGCTTGCTAATGATAGATTGTAGAGTGAGATGATTCCGGGAGCTTGCCATAGTGCCCGTTCTAGCAGGTCCCCGGGATCGGAAATTTTACAGGAACAATGATACGCACAACTCACGCCCATCTGTACGTTGCCGCCCAGACTCACCCAGGTCTGGTCGGTAAAAATAACGAAGATAACTTCGCGGTGTCGGCCTTTGTAGTCAGCAAGATAAACCCGACTCCGTCTGTTTTTGCCATTGTTTCGGATGGCATTGGGGGTCACAATGCTGGGGAAGTTGCTTCACAAATGGCAGTTAACCTGATCAGCCAGGCCGTGGAAAAACGCAGCGGTGGACATCCGCTCGATGTTTTTGAGAATAGCTTTTATCGAGTCAGCGAGACAATCTTCAATGAAGCTGAGAAGGATACCACCCGTAAAGGCATGGGGGCAACGGCAGCCTGCGCCTGGGTGATTGGACAGCAATTATTTATTGCCTATGTAGGCGACTCGCGCATCTATCTGATCCGGGGGAAACAAATCCACCAAATCTCACGAGATCACACCTGGGTGCAGGATGCGCTGGATAAGGGCATCCTCGACCGCTCATTAATGAAAAATCACCCCAATTTACATGTCATTCGTCGTTACCTGGGCTCAGCAGAACCAGCCGAACCAGATCTGCGCCTGTTTCTCGCGCCCGGTGAAAGCGATAAACGCGCAAGAGACAACCAGGGGCTGAACACCGTCCCAGGGGATATCATCTTGATATGCACAGATGGGTTGACCGACCTGGTAAGGGATAACGAAATTCTCAACCTGCTGCAGGGTCGCACGCTGCAGCAATCATCACAAGCCCTGATCGACCTGGCTTGCGAACGGGGCGGATTTGACAACATCACAGTGGTGCTGCTGGGGGAGCCGTGGGATACCAAAAAGCTTACCCCAGGCTGGCTGCCCGGGTAAGTTTTTAGATTGAAAACAGGGACAGCGGTAGATTAATTGACCAGGCTGCGCGCAAACGTCAAAAAGCCCTGGACGTCATCGAAATTGGTGATCATGCCAATCGAAATACGGACAGCCCCGCTGGATTTGCCATCGATGCACAGGCGGAAGTCATCCAGCGACAGGCGGTCTTCGTGACCAGGCCCGTTAAAACACACATCCAATTCAACGCGCGAGATGCCCAGGGCCTGTTCTCCGGCACCCGGGTTGCAAAAACAGCCCGTGCGCAGCGAGATATTGACATTGTTGGCGGCCTCTTCGATGAAGCGGTGGTCAATGGTGCGCCCGAACTGGTCCATAAAGTTAACGGTCACCGCGCCACCGCGCGCCAGGGTTGAGGTTGGGCCATACAACCTGACCAGCGGCACACCGCTGGTGTGTTTCATGGCAACCAGATTATCCAGCAGCCAGCCAGTCAGACAGTTCACCCGGCATTGAATATTATCCATGCCAATGGATTCGATATGCTTGAGGCCAATTTCCACGGCGGGGATGTTCAGATAATCAACCGTACCGTCCTCAAAGGCAGCGTGGCCATCCGCCAGAAAATACTTATCCCCCTGTACAGATGCGACCGTGATGGTACCGCCCGCAAACCAGGGACGATGTAATTTACGCAGTGCCTGGCGGCGCGCCACCAGCGCACCCAAACCGGTGGGATAGCCAAATATTTTGTAGAATGAAAGCGGGACAAAATCCGGTTTCCACCTGGATAAATCCAGGCTGTTGGTGGGGGCAAACGCAGCCGCATCCAGGAGCACATCCCAGCCCCTGGCATGCGCTTTTTCAATCCATTCAAGCGGATGCTTGACGGATGAGAAATTGGACTGGGCCGGATAAGCGAAAAGATTATTGCCGCCCGGGCGGGCCTTTTTCCACAAATCTTCCAACATGCTCTCATCCACGCGCATATCAGGCAGCGCCATCGGAATATAAGTCACTTCAGCGCCCTTGCTGTGGGCAAATTCGCGGATTCCGTTGACAGAATTATGGTTGTCAAACGTGAGCAGGTACTGATCACCCCCGGCAAAGGGATACGATTCTCCCACCGTTTTTAACGCGCCGCTGGCATTGGCCGTAAAAATGACATCGTATTCACTGGGGTCAGCGTTGAAGTATTTGAGCACATAAGCGCGCGCAGATTCAACATAATGAGTGGCGTATATCGATGTGGGGTTGGATGAATGTGGATTGCCGAAGGTGTTTTCCAACAATATTTGTTGATGTTTTTTTACCTGGGATTCGGCGTAAATCCCTCCGCCGGTGTAGTCAAGATAGATATGGTGCGCGCGGTCAATTCGACCATAATCATCGGCACGCAGTTTATCGATGCCGGATGTGCTCGCATAAGCCGGATATTTTTGCAGAAAATCAGTGTAAATATTATTCACTGTGGCAGCGATATCATTACCCATTGACGTTTTACTCCTCGTTTGTGTCGAATACCGTGTCCCGGTTCCAACAGGGCCGATAGTGTCGGTTCTTGCACGGCCGTAATCGTCGTAATCTGCGTAAATCTGCGATAGTGCCCGTTTTATAGCTCTTCAGAAAAAGAATTCGGATTTGTAGTAACGACTTCAGTCGTTTAGCGAGGAAAAACAATGAAAGTCGCCGCTGCCATGCAAAATCATTATCTGAAAAACTATAGCAGGACCGGTTCAGACCGGCATCCAAAATCAGTTTACCCTACGATGATAGCATAAACTACCGCTATCTACCCACTCATCTCCAGCCCCAATTCCGTCAGCAACTCCTGGGTATGTTCACCCAGGGCTGGGATTTTGCCCATTTGTGGCGAAATTCCAGCCAGGTTGTGAGGGGGAACCAATGCCTGGATGGATCCGAAGGGACCTGCCACCTCAGTCCAACGCTCGCGCGCAGCCAGTTGCGGGTGTTTTAGTACGCCCGGGAGATCATTGACACTTGCATTGGCTATACTGGCCTGCTCAAGCCGCTCAATAATTGCGGAAGTAGAAAACGACCTGAATTTTCGTTCAATGATCTCTTCAATTTCCACGCGGTTTTTCAGCCGTAAATGATTGGTTTTATAATTTTCAGCATGGGTGAGTTCAGGCTGCTCCAACACTATCTCACAAAATTGTTTCCATTCGCGCTCATTTTGGATGGCAATCATGACCTCCCCATCCATACAAGGGTATGCGCCATAGGGCACGATCATATTATGCCGCTGTCCGGCGCGGAGAGGGGTCTTGCCCGTTCCCATAAACACATTCAGCGACGGCATCATCCACTCCGTCAAACACTCAAACATAGAGATATCAATCCGCTGCCCACGCCCGGTCTTCTCACGGTTTAACAGCGCTGTCAGAATACTGGAATAGCCGTACATCCCCGCAGCGATATCCGCAATGCTCATCCCCACTTTGGCAGCGGAGGCAGGCGTACCGGTTTGGCTCACCACCCCGGCCTCAGCCTGGATCAACATGTCATAAGCCTTTTTCTCCTTAAAAGGGCCGTCGGGACCATAGCCAGAGATGCCCACCCACACCAGGCGTGGGAATTTTTTCTCTAACAGTTCATAGCCCCAACCCAGGCGTTCCACCGCCCCCGGCGCCAGGTTATGGATGAAGACATCGGCGGTTTCCAACAATCTATCCATGACCGTTTTCCCAATTTCGCTCTTGACATCCAGCGCCACACTGCGTTTTCCCCGGTTGAGCCACGCAAAATAAGCCGATAAGCCATTCAAGGCCGCATCATACGAACGCGCAAAATCGCCCCCATCCGGGCGCTCAATTTTCACAACATCTGCACCCATGTCTGCCAATTGGCGGGAACAAAACGGGGCAGATACTGCCTGTTCCAGGGTTATGACGCGCACTCCCGCCAATGGCAGCGGGTTATTTGAAGAAGAGGAAGATTGTTCCATGTGCTGCTCCGATGCTAAAAAACATTGGTTTCAGTGTGCGTCAGACTATTCCGGAACCTGGTAATACGCAGCTCATCGATGTTGATGCTGTGCGCGCGCCCATCGATTATTTCTTCTGCGATTAACAACCCGGTCGCCGGAGAATGCATGACTCCATGCCCGCTAAAACCGCTGGCATGCACGTAATTTTGCATCTCCGGATGCCGCCCAAGGATTGGCATGTGGTCTGGAGAAATTTCATACAGACCCGCCCAACTATGCCCCTTTACCAGATGCGCATTTTCGAGCAGTGGAAAACGATTAATCCCCGCATCCAACACGGTTGGGAGCCAATCCCAATCCACATTCAAATTTTCCCCGGCAGGGTCATCAGGGTTTGCCATGCCGAATAGCAGCCGGTCTTGTTCCTTGCGCATCCAGAAACCGCTGCCCACATCAAAGGTCAACGGAATCGGTTGTGGAAATAAGGGGAAGGCTTCGGTCATATAGGCATTGCGTCTATACGGCTGGACGGGCAGGTCAATACCGAAGAACGCTGCCAACCTGCCAGACCAGGCCCCAGATGCGTTCACGACAAACCCGGCATTCACCCATCCTTCTGGAGTTTCAACCGCCGTGACGCGCTCACCCGATACCTGGGCGCCAGTAACCGGGCTGGAAAGCGCCATGCGCACACCCAGTTCGCGCGCCCGTTTCAAGTACCCGGTAGCGATTCCATGCGGATTACAGAACCCATCATCCACCCCGAAAGTCGCGCCGACAATATCATCCAGTCGTGTACCCGGCACAAGCTTGAGTACATCCTGCGGCCCAAGCAGTTCCACCTGTATCCCCAAACTGCGCTGCAGCCTGGCTTGCTGTTGATAATCTGCCCATGTATCTTCATCGTTAAGCAAAAACAGATACCCGCTTTGGCGCAAATCAGCATACCCGCCAATCTCGTCCGTAAAGTTTTTTAACCGTTCAATGCTGTACTTTGAGAGACGGATGTTAACTTCTTGCCCAAATTGGTGCCGCACCCCGCCCGCAGAGAAAGCGGTGCTGCCGGTTACCGGGGCATTGGCTTTTTCCAATATCAACACATCCGTACAGCCACGCGCTGCCAGGTGATAGGCCACGGAGGCTCCAACGATACCGGCCCCAATGATGACAACCTCTGCCGAAGGACTGCTCACAGCATCACCTTATTCGGGTTCCACAACACATTGAGCTTGTTCGTGCAAATAAGAGAGCACGTAATACGGCCCGCCTGTCCCTTTTCCCGATGCGCCGCTGCCTTTCCAGCCGCCAAACGATTGGTAGCCCGGCCATGCGCCCGTCGTGGCTCCATGCATTCGGTTTGCGTAGGAAGTACCAACCTGAATCTGGCTAAAATACCATTGGGTCTCTTCCGGCGAACCAAAGAAGCCCCCGGTTAAACCATAAAATGTATTATTAGTCAGTTTCATCGCCTGCGCAAGGCTGTCCACTTTCCCGATCATCAACACCGGCACGAACAATTCAGTGGTCCATAAGCGATGATCCAGGGGCACATCGGTCACAACAGTTGGAGCGCAATACAGCCCGTGTTCACGTTCGCCATCATGGAGAGTGATTCCACCTGTGATGATTTCACCATCATTGGCAAGTTCTTCGCAATAGGTCTGAAAAGCCTGCAAGGCATTCTTATTAATTAATGGCCCCACATAAACATCGCGCCTGGTGGGGTCACCCACATTTAGCTTTTCTGTGAATTCCTTGACCAAAGCCACCAGTTCATCATAGGCCTGTGCTTCAACATATACCCGTGAGGTGCAGGAGCACTTCTGGCCCGCAGTCCCAAACGCGGCCCGTACGATTCCCAGGGCAGCATGTTCCAGGTTGGCATTCCGGGAAACAATCGTGGCATTTTTCCCACCCATCTCCAGCACCACCGGGCGAGGATAATCCCGCTGAGCAAACTTGCGGTAGATCTCCATGCCAACTTTATAAGAGCCGGTAAAGGTGACTCCGTCCACATCCGGATGGTTCACCAGCGTTTTACCCAGTTCGTCATCCTGCCCGGAAACGAAGTTGAAGACCCCCTCCGGGAGGCCGGCATCCCGAAAACATTCGGCCAGCAATCGCAGTATCCAGGAAGTCTCTGGGGATGGTTTGGTCACAACCGTATTCCCGGCCACCAGGGCTGCTCCACTGGGAGCGCAAGTCAGCGCCACCGGGAAGTTGAATGGGCTGATCACCAGCCATACTCCGTGCGGTTTCATCACACTGTAGTTGGTCACTTTAAATCCGGCCAACGGCTCGCTGCCCTGCCGGACGATATAGCCCTTGTTGGCTTCCATGGCATCACAAGCAGAACGCATCAAATCCGCGCCTTCCTGCACATCCGCAAGCGATTCCATGCGCGTCTTGCCCACATTCAGGCTGGTGACAACCCCCATGGTAAATAAGCGTTGTTCGATGATATCCGCCGCTCGCCGAACCAGGCTGACTCTTTCTTTCCAATCCCTCGCACTCCAGGCTGGAAAGGCGGCTTTGGCTGCGGCAACTGCCTGGTTGGCATGTTCGCTTGTACCCGCCTGAATATTGGCCAACATCCAGCCGTGATTGATGGGCGATCGGTTCTCAAATGTGCTTTCAGCAAATACATCCTGATTACCGATCAGCATGGCGTGTGTTTTGCCTAGCTGATTGGCTTTCACATCCGCCAATGCTGCTTCAAAATGAGTATGCAATTCTTCGGGGGAATTGAACATACTTGCGTAGGTCAGTTTATATCCAGTCATGGTACTCTCCTTAAATGAAGATTGTAGATTGTAGATTGTAGATTGTAGATTGTAGAGCGGGGTTGCCTTGTTACTGACGACCGCCGCTCACAGGGAAGGTGGGTTGATGGTACCCGGTTCTGCACGGGCATGGTACCCGGTTCTGCACGGGCATGGGCAAAGTGGGTCAGACAATCTGCAATGCTTCGCGCATCCGCTGGGTCAGGGTAGGGCCATCGCGCGGCGGTAACACCCGCGGCAGTTCCTGCGCTGAGACTTTGATCACGGTGAAGGACAACCCTTTGCCGGTATGGATATCTGCTCGCGCACTCTCAATTTGAGATAATTCGGTCACAACACTCGTTTTTGGAAACCCACAAGCCTTCGCCACTGCCGCCAGATCAAGCCCGGCGGCGGTATGAGTCGCTTGCTTACCGGTCTCGCCATACGCTTCGTTATCAAGCACCACGATATGCAGGTTTTGGGTGGACTGTGTTGCAATCGTAGCCAGGCTGCCCAGCCCCATCAACATTTCACCATCTCCGGTCAACACCAGCACATCGCGCTGCGGCTGCGCCAAAGCCAGCCCCATGCCAAGCATGGCGGCCCCGCCCATCGCCCCCCACAGGGGGAAATCCAAAGGATTATCACCAAGCGAGGCCAGATCGTAGGCAGGCGCACCCAGCCCGGTGACAACCAACAACTGACCGCGCTCACGCAGCAGCGCTTTAACGGCTTCCCGCCGGTTGATTTGGTTCATTTTGCACCTATCCCAAAATGCTTGGTACCGATCATCTTTTGCGAGAGCAGCACCGCCACCCGGCAGCGGCTGTCAAAGGCCAGTTTCAGCGCCGCCTCCACCGTCGGATAGACTTCATCGATCGAATTCACCCGATGGACGATGACGCCGCTGGCTGCCAATATACCTGGAGTGCTTTGCCCCATCGGCAGCTGCCAGGGGTTGAATTCGCCCCACTCACCGCGCATTGTCACCAACATGAACAAGGGCATATTGCAAATATTGGGCAGTGAAAGCATGTTGATGCAATTGCCCACGCCAGAGGATTGCATCAGCAGCGCCGAACGTTTTCCGCCAAGATAGGCCCCAGCCGCGAGCGCGATGCCTTCTTCTTCGGTTGTCAGTGTCACCGCGCGCATTCCTGAATCGGCCTGGCACAATTCGATCAACTGCTTCAGTCCGCTGTCCGGCACAAACGGCACGATCTCAACGGCCTGAGTTGTAAATAATTCATGCACACCCTCGGCCCAATGAGTTGATTTTCCCGATTCATCCACGGCTTACTCCTTGATGATTGGTTTTGGCAGTTCGGGCACATGCCCGCGTTTGTATACCAGGATTGTGCGCTCCAGAGTCATGATCACAGTCCCATCTTGCTTGAAGCCGATGGTTTTGATATTCACAATTCCCATATTAGGCCGTGATTTTGATTCGCGGGTACCCAGTATTTCAGTCTGGGCATATACCGTATCGCCTTCAAACACGGGCGCAGGGATATTAATCTCTTTCCAACCCAGGTTGACTCCATTTTTGGATACATCACTGACCGTCAGACCCACGATGATCGCCAGGGTCAAGGTGGAATTCACCAGCGGCTGCCCGAATTCAGTTTGGGCAGCGTAATAGCGATCAAAGTGGATCGGGTTAGTGTTATTGGTAATCAGCGTGAACCAGGTGTTATCTGCCGTGTTGATCGTGCGGCCCAATTCATGCTGAATTACCATCCCCTTTTCAAAATCCTCAAAACAACGTCCAGCAGGTGCAGTCATAATTTTCTCATACCCTTTCTACTATACTGGTTAAGCATGAAAACTAGCATTTTGCACGCGTAAAAACCTATGGTTCTTTGCTAATCTATGTAAAAAAAGCTATATATAGCGGCAAAACGGGCGGTTTTTTGCGAAACTGCCCATACATATGAGAAATATCGCGCGAGTTCTTAAAGAAACAAAATGCCAGTTCTTAACTTTAATAAGTATAATTGTCTGAACCGTATGATTTGACCATGATTATCCGGATTGCCCCCAACTGCTCCACAAGAATTGGGGTTTACCACGAAGGATGAGCATGATTAAAGCAAGGTTAAGAGCGATTTAGCCACGAACTAAATTTACAATATTAATAAATACACAAGGAGATGTTTTATGTCAAATCAATCGAAAACAACAAAAGTGGGTGATGCCTCCGGGCGTGGCTCGGTGGCAGGGTATCGGGTGAACTTTCCTGCTCGTATGCGAACCTATACTGAAGCAGAAATCAACGCCGTAGTGAATGTGATGCGCAATGCTGAAGTTCAAACGCAGGGTAACTATATGCGCCAATTTGAAGCAGATTTTAAGGCCTACACCGGCGCCAAGCATGCTTTTGCAGTAGACAATGCTACAAGTGCCTTGCGCCTGTCGGCCATTATGTGTCGCATTGGTCCTGGCGATGAAGTGATCGCTCCAGGGTATACATTTTGTGCATCAGCAATCCCATTTGGTACTACTGGCGCCAAACTGGTTTGGGCCGATATTGATCCGCAGACATGGGTGGTCGATATTAATGACATTGAAAGAAAGATCACTCCGCAGACAAAAGTTTTACTTGTGGTACATCTTTTGGGTATGCCGGCGAACATGGCTGCCATTATGGAAATAGCCCAAAAATATAATCTGCGTGTGGTTGAGGATTGTGCCCAGGCGCCAGGAGCTGCCATTAACGGGCAGAAGGTAGGGAGTTTTGGAGATTTTGGCTGCTTTAGCTTTCATGGCGCCAAAAATATTACTACGCTGGGTGAAGGCGGGATGCTGACGGTCAAGTCTGATGCGGACGCCGCGCTTACCCCAGGCTTGCGTCACAACGGTGTTCGGTCTTTTCCTGCTGACCGCGAAAGATACTGGGTTCCGGCCATGTCAAATGTGGATATGGATCTTGAAAGTGTCTGGCCGAATAATTTCAGCATTGGTGAAGCCCAATGCGCGCTAGGAAGCGAACTTTTGAAGAGCCTCGATCATAATAATGACATATTGATCGCTCAGGCCATGAAATTGCGCGCTGCACTGGCTGGGATTCCTGAACTTACCTTTGCGAGAATTCCTGATGGTTACCGACATGTATTCCATCAGTTTGTACTGCATTTTGATAGTTCGGAATCTGGTAAGTCGCGCAATGATCTGTTGGATTTCTTAACTGAGGAAGCTGGGATACGTGCTATTGTTCAGTATTACCCACTATTCCGTTATCCGCTCTTCCAGAAATTAGGAGCGGCGGACCAAAAATGTCCGGTGCTTGATGATTGGTGGGATAACTCATTTAGTTTGCCTTGGTGGATTGGCATGCCTGATGACACAATGGATTATCTGGTTGATTCTCTTAAGGCTGGTATCTCAACCTTGAAAGGGAAATAAGCATGAATTTGAATATAAATTCCATCTATCGGAACATTATGGATATCAGAGTCAGCCCACTTTGCCTTGGAACAATGACTTTTGGTACTCCTGTTGTGGAAGCTGATGCCATTCGACTGACGCATTGGGCCTTGGATCACGGCGTTAACTTTTTGGATACGGCCAACATGTATGAGGGTTACTCAAGATATGTTGGGTCTCCTGGTGGCGTGGCGGAGAAAATTTTAGGCAAAGCCTTGAAAGGCAAGCGAGACCAGGTGGTATTGGCTACCAAAGTGGGTATGAAAATTGGCCCTGGGGATGATGATCAGGGGCTGAGCCGTAACCATGTGTTGCGCGAAATTGACCGCTCACTCACCCGGTTGGAATGTGAATACGTAGATATTTACTATATGCATAAAGCTGATTTGTCTACGCCATTGGCAGAATCTGTACAGGCATTCAATGAGATAATTGATGCGGGAAAAGCCCGTTATTGGGCGATTTCCAATTTCACGGCGGAACAAATAATCAATGTGCTGAAAATATGCGATGAAAATGGTTGGCGCCGCCCTGTCGCCTTGCAACCGGCATACAGCTTGCTCAAGCGCGATATTGAGTCTGAGATATTGCCATTGTGCCAGCGTGAGCAGATTGCGGTGCTTCCATATCAGGTATTGCAAGGCGGGCTGTTGACCGACAAATACCAACGTGGTCAGGCTGTCCCGGGGGATTCTCGGCAAGCTGAAAAACCGGAATGGACGATGGCTCTTACCAGTGAATTATTTGATAAGCTGGAGAAAATCCAAGCAGATGCTAGCAAGTTAGATCGTACTTTGCTTGAACATGCGTTGAAAAGTTTGCTGGAACAGCCGGCGATCGTTTCGCTTGTTGTGGGGGTTAAAAACACAAGCCAACTCGAAACGTTAATTGCTGCGCTTCTTTTACCATGATTTGCGCATGGTTGTTGGGGCGAGTAGTTACATCAGCAATGGATTACCAATCATTATTTTTTTCGTATCCGAGCCTGATGAGTAAATCCCCGGCGACGTCTTTGAATAACTTCTTGTTCTCAATTGAAAAATTTTCCTTCCAGTCGCCAGTTTTTCCTGAGCGAAAAGTATGTGATTGACTCGGCTGGATTGAATCCATCAAAATATTCAGCGCCTGTTTTGGCGGTGTCGGAATTTTATATCCGGTCTTTTCCAGGTGCGCCAGTATGGCCAATAAGGTATTTTCACGATGATCGATTAGATTTTCAAAACGGATACATAAAACCGATGGTTGTTCGAGCCATCTAAAAACGCCATCATAGCGTTGGACCACATTCACCATGTGGAGTTCTTCGAGATCGATGCCAGTGATTGCGACTTTCAAACGTTCGTTAAAATTGGGCAGGGATTTGTAGTAAGCGTGCATACCATGTTTCTTGTTCATGTCGGTGGCAAAAAAGACATGCGAAACGAGCGTGTCGCGCGGGTCGCGGTAAATAAAGTAGTTGGCGCGCCCTGGCTGGCATAGAAAATTCACGTTCTCTGGAGTGGCATCGACATAGCCCCAACCAATAGCACCGGCCTGGATTCTTTTAATATCAGCAAGGATTTGACGCGTTGATCTTCGCCCGCCATTTGAGTTGACCGTTCGTACTGGTTTTTCGGTCACATAGACATATGGGGCGATTTCGCAAAATCCACGCATGATTTGAGTCAGCAGGTGTGAACCGCTCTTGGGTTTTGCATTAGCAAAGATAGGCGGTGCCTCGTAAAACGTCAGTCGCTTCCAACGTAAGACAGCTTTGACATATTTACTGGGGACACGTAAAGTATGACGGATTTGTTCAGAAAGATTCATGGATGAAACCTCTTATGTTTTATCGAACACGGCGCAGTTTTTTGAGGGAGTTCATTTCACTGGCGTAAACCTTTTTTATACCATCACCCAATCCTGCTTCTGTTACGCGGATATATTTGACCAATTTTTCAAAACCGCCTGGTTCTACTGATGCCGCCTGGTCGCCGCCCCACATGGCACGGTCGAGGGTGAAATGTCGTTCTACGATGCACGCACCCAGTGCAACGGCGATTGCGGAAGGCACGAGCCCTACTTCGTGTCCTGAGTAACCGATCGGGTTGGTCGGAAATTCCCGGCGCAAGGTTTCGATCATGCGCAAGTTAAGCTCATCCGGTTCGCATGGATAGGCGCTGGTGCAGTGCATGATGATCAAGTTGTCCATTCCCACTGTATCTACGCCGCGGTGGATTTCATACATGGTGGACATGCCGGTGGAGATAATGATTGGTTTGCCAGTTTTGCGCGCATATTTTAGCAATGCCTGGTCGGTCAATGAAGCGGATGGTACCTTATATGCAGGGGTATCGAATTGTTCCATGAAATCCACTGAAGGCTCATCCCAGACAGAAACCATCCAGTCAATACCAAGTTTTTTACAAGTACGATCAATTTCACGGTATTGTTCCAGGTCTAATTCCACTTTGTAGCGGTAATCCAGATAGGTGATGTAGCCCCAGGGGGTTTCGCGCATTTGTTTTTGCTGCTCAAGAGGTGTGCATACATCCGGGGTGCGTTTTTGAAATTTTACGGCGTCAGCGCCAGCATGTACCGCTGATTCGATCATTTTTTTGGCGATATCGAGATCGCCATTGTGGTTGATCCCGATTTCTGCAATGATATAGGTGGGTAGCCCTTCACCAATAAGCTTCTTCCCAAGTTTGATTTCGCGAGTCATGTTCTTCTCCGTTTCATCAGTATTAGATCACATATTTCACGCACCGCGCCATGTCCGCCGGGCTTAATCGTCACGAAGTCTGCGGCGCGAATTACTTCAGGTTGGGCGTCTGCCACTGCCACGGCCCATCCACTCACTTCAAAGCAGGGCAGGTCATTGATATCATTTCCCACATAGATGGTATTTGAGGGGTTAATTTTACGCTCTTTTAGAATGTTATCCAGTACAGATGCCTTATTGTCCAGGCCTACGCCGTGGATGGCTTCCACTTGCATCTTGCGTGCCCGGGCTGCCACTACAGGATTGACCTCTGATGACAGGATGATCACGTTGGTGCCGGCGCGCTTTAATTTACCCATAATCAGACTGTCGCTACGGTAGGCTGCCACCATTTCATGCCCATCTTCGCTAACCCATACGCGGTTATCGGTCACCACGCCATCAAAATCGAGCACGAGCAGGTCAATATTCTCAGGCATGGGTCTTTTGGCACGACCAGGCCAGACCAGATCCAGCGCGCCAAGTGCAACCAACCATTCGGCGCGCATCCAATCGTTAAGATTATCCAGATCAACCGTAAACGTCGGATCGATTAAGAGAGGATAGATATTTTTCCCACTCATCGAGCCGTTCGAAATGACAGATGGGCGAATGGCATCGATGTGGCCTGTCTGCCAGAAAACGGGTGGGAGTATCTGGCGGGGGGCATTGTAAGGTTCTTCGATGCCGTCGACTGGAAGGAGATTATGCATGGGACTGTTGTTCCCCGCACCCAGTCTCCACATTTTATGAGGATTTTGCCCGGCCGGAACCACTCCCCGGACAGAATCGGCATCAGTATGTTGGAGGAGGATCTTTATTGCATCATCCACACAAGTCTGAGGCCTTATTGGTGATGTGGGTCGTAACTGTACAATAACATCTGGTTGATAATTTTCGTTTTCGATCAGCCATTTGAGCGCATGTTCAAAAACTGGCAGATCGGTGGTTTTATCCTGGGCATATTCCGCCGGGCGTAAAAAAGGTGTTTCTGCGCCCCACTCGCGCGCGACTGCAGCGATTTCATCATCATCTGTGCTGACAATTATACGTGTCACCAGTTTGGATTGTTTGGCCGCAGCGATACTCCAGGCTATTAAAGGGTAACCTGAAAAAAGACGAATATTTTTGCGAGGAATGCCTTTTGATCCACCGCGCGCAGGGATTATTACGAGAACTTCGGGCTTTATCACCATGCCGTCCAGCCGCCATCCACGATAACATTATTGCCAGTCATGTAAGATGATGCTTCTGATGCAAGGAATAGCAGGGCCCCGTTCATCTCGTCTTTTTGGGCCATGCGCCCCATGATTGTCTTGGCGGAATAATTTTTTACAAAATATTCCTCGTGGTTGTTATACACGCCTCCTGGAGTAAGGGCGTTAACGCGAATCTCGGTCCCGGCATAATAGGCAGCGAGATATTTTGTAAAGCCTATTACGCCAGCTTTGGTGGTGGTGTAATAAACTGGTTTGAAGGCTACGCGCTTGCCGTCCTTTATGTATATGCGTTGGTCAGGGCCGTTTAGCCCGTAGGTGGAGCAGATATTGATAATGCTGCCCTTTTTTCCCTGGGCGACCATCTGCCTGACGCATGCTTGCGTAACGAGAAAAAGGCCGGTAAGGTTCACATTCAGAGCATCGTTCCATTGATCGAGCGGATAATCTTCAAATGCCCCCGGCGCAATGCCCTTGGCAGCCGCGTCCGGATCGAATTTAGGGTCGAGCGCAGCGCTATTGACGAGAATGTCGATACGACCATATTGCTTCATCGTCTCATCCACTAATTGATGGGTGGATGAAACATTGGTTACATCGAGTTGAAAGGGGAGTATAGTGTAGCCCGATTCGGATAAGCGGGTCGCAGCTCTTTGGGCATGTTCCATATTTAGATCTGCAACAACAACTGCTGCGCCTGCCTCGGCCAGTGTTTTGCAAAACTCGAAACCAAGCTGTCCACCGCCGCCGGTGACGATCGCGACCCGACCGGTCAAGTCAAATTTTTCTTGAATTTTCATGTTTCTCCTGATTATGTTTGTTCCTACGCCATCTTTTAAATTGAACACGGATTTCGCAGATTGTCTGAACCGCAGATTGTCGCTGATCTCGTGCTGCGACCGGGACAATGACTAAAGATGACGCGGATTATATCAAGGGCAAGAACGATTGAATCACGAATAAAATTCGTCTAAATCACTCCAGAATCAACCCTGCAGCAACCAGGGTCTGCTCGAAAATTCTGGATTTTATTTCAAATGGATCGTATCTAATCCGAAGAGAATGTCGCCCTGAGTTTTCTGCAATATTTTAAGCCCAGGTATAGTTGTGTCTCCGTTTTGTGTACCCAGCGCATCATCGATATTGGATGTGTCGAATAACGCCAAGACTGCTCTGCCTGCCAACAGGTTGGAACGCATTTCAGTTCTGTTTTGTTGGTAATCGCTGCGCGCAAGATTATCCACCGGGTCAATTGAAGTTGGGATTACGCGGCTGGCTTTCCCGGTAACAAGGTAAACTGCTGGAGGTGAGTTAGTGTAGATCGCGATTTCAGGCGGTAAATTGCTCAGGCTGGCCATGATGAGCGAATCATGCCATTTCCACGAAGCATATCCCTGGCCAGCTTCTTTGTAATTCGCGATTTCTTGAAAATTATTGGAGATAGAAAAAGCCAGCGAAATGATGATCAGTCCGATAACGCATGCGTGCAGAACGAGGTTTTTTATGCGCCAAAGTTGGACGCCAAATATTACGATCAACATCATGAAGGTGATATAGATCGGGGCAAGGATGCGCGGTTGGAATTTTGTGCTTGCATCGAAAAATCCCATCGAAAAAAGGATCGCCCCAATATAGGCAAATGTATATAAAACAATACCAAATTGTAGTATTTGTGGCTGTGAGTCAGGCTTGTCACTGCTTTGGAAAAGCAGTGTCCAGATAGATGTGGATAGCCAGATGAACAGGGCAAGCCCCAGGCCTGCCAATATCCAAATAAGTCCGCCAGATTTTACAAGGGCAGCCCGCCAGGGTTCGACAGGTATCAGGAATTGCGAAATATTGTAAATACCAGGCGTTATGTTTTCTGAAGTAATCGGATGGTATTGAAAGGTGCGGTTGGTGATGTTTCCGGCAGCAAGTTTGTTGCGTATAAGCCAGGCAGCCATCGCTAGAAAAGCCCCAGACAGAAGTATGCTGATGTTTGCCAGGCGGGCGCGTCCGTTTTTTTGAAAGAGGAGCAGTAAAATAGAAAAGGTGGGTATCAAGGCCAATGCTGAGTAGCGCGTCAGGAAGGCCAGCCCGATGGTGATTCCAGTCATTGCCAGCCAGAACAGTTTTTTCTGACCATCTCGCTTTCCGAAGTTGGACAGGCGCTTCGGTTCCGATGAGGATGGAACGATCCCGGTTCCCTTGGAGTACCCCGGTACTTGTTGGGCTGTCTGGGAAAAATCAAAAAAAAGGAATGAGAGCAGGCTTAAGAATATGAAAAGTGGCTCGCTCAGGGCAAAAATATGGATACGCAGCATGGCAGGATTAAAGGAAAAAAGTGCTGCCAGCCACAACCCGGCTATATTTCCAAAACCAGCGGGCGTTTTGTTGGGAATATTTCGAGTGGTATTAAGTGCCGGATCAAGAGAACGCGTTAATTGCCAACCGAGCAACCCCATCAATGCAGTGTTGGAACCAAAGAGCAGGATGTTCAAGATACGTGCGCCGCGCAATGGATCGATCCGCAGCACTTCAGACATGGCAGCCAGAGAAAGTGATAGCAGCGGCGGGTAGTGCGTGATGGGTTCCAGTGCGCTGTCCAGCCAGATGTCGCTGTAACCCGTCCCTTGCAATATTGAACGTGCTCCGGCAATATAGGCTGCAGAGTCATTCGACAAGCCGACTCCCGCCGGTGTGGAACTATATAACATTACCATTGCGCTGATGGCTAGAAGGATAAGAATGCCAGCATACAATTTGCCAGGCAAAGCGCCCGCAAGGCTATTCTTCTTCTGAAACCGTAAAAAGCGCGCAAGCATAGAAAAACCATCCACCAAATTGTCTGAACCGCAGATTGCCGCTGATTAAGTAGATGTCGCTGATAAGAGCAAGATCAAGAGCGAACAAACC
>CAIMZS010000420.1 GCA_903846015.1 uncultured Anaerolineae bacterium
AGGACTGGCTCATCCGAAAGCACGGCCTTGCCATTGAACTGGCGGGTGAGCGCATCCTTGAGCAGGAGCGCACCGCCCCCAACAATGATCACGCGCGCGAAACGCTTGAGGGCCGTACCCCAGCGCTTTTCGATCTCGCCATTGACTTCGCGCGCCCAGACCGGCAGCACCGCGCTGATGTCCAATCGCCCGGCACGCAGGGCAGTATCCAGTTCACCGAGCGAGTAGGTACCCTGGGTGTTGAGCAGCTCCAGCAAGCGGCGCACACCCACCGTCTGTCCAACCGTGAACCGCTCTACTGGCGCGCGATCACGGACTACCAGCAGCTCCAGGGTGTTGAAGCCCACACTCAAAATGCCGACTTCCTCTTTCAGCAGACTGGCGCGTTCAGGGATAAACTTGCCAAAATCATCCAGAACATAATCAAAGAGGGCGCCCACCGGTTGAGGGGTGAGTTTCACTTCGGCAATCTCGATGCGCTGTTCCTGCCCATCCGCCTGCCAGGTGTGCACCCCTTTCAACCACTGACGCACCTGGTTGGCCGATTCCTTGGCCGTGTCCCCGGAGAGCATTTGCAGGGGCAGGCCGACCATCATGATCACCGGCTGATTGATGATGCCATATTGTTGCTGGTAGCGGGTAAGAGAGCCATACAAGAGCGCGCTCATTTCGGGTGCGCCTGTCAGACGGTCGAAGTTCAGATTCTCGACCGGGCGTCCATAATCAGGGGAACCTTCGCCAATATAGAATGAGCCGTGTTCGGTGGTGATTTCCAGCGGGCGCTGGCGGTGACGCAGTCCGAGCGTATTCATCAGGTGCTGAGTGCCGTTTGTGGCTACTTGAGAGAGAACCTGCAAGCCACCCGGTGCGCCGAACAGTTTGTTCGCGCCCATTCCGAGATCCTCGCCGATGTAGAAAAAGTTGGTGTCGTTCATGAAAATTCTCCTTGTTTTGGGTTTGAGAGAAAGCCTCAAGCGGTTTGAGACGGCTTGAGGGGTTTGAGACGGTTTGAGCGGTTTGGTGGTTTGAGAGTAAAACCTGCGCTTTGGGCGTAACACAGAAGGCGTTATCGCGATTGGAATCTTTTCCAAGCCAACCTTTGAGTGCCCAGGTCTCTATCATTCGGCGAGCCTGCCATTCCGAGGTTCCACCCCATTCCTGCACTTTGGCAGCTGGAAGTTTGCCACCATCCGCAAGCGCGCGAGTAAACAGGTTACGCTCCAATTCGCTCAGCGCCAGAAGCTGATGATGACGATTGCCCAGCGCAGACTGGTCCACAAAGTAAGTCTGGATCGGCCCATGCCGGTCGCTGATCGCCAAGCCTGGTCGATTCCCGGGGATGCGTTCCGCGCCTTTACAACCCATGCGTTCGGCCATTTGCCCATTGCGCACCCGGAAGCACAGCGTCAGACCAACCTGGTCGCGGACTGGCCCGACGATGTCCTTGGTGAATTCCTGCGCCGCAAAGACAAAGTGGATGCCGAACTTTCGCCCACGCCAGCCCAGCGTGGCCAGCGCCTGGCCCATCGCACCTTTGGCCCCACCCAATGCGGTGAGCACTGAACTGGCCTCGTCCAGTACAACCAGAATTCGCGGCAGAGGTTCCAGGTGGAATTTCACGGCGAGCGCGTTGTATTCGCTCAGCTTTTGCGGG
>CAIMZS010000421.1 GCA_903846015.1 uncultured Anaerolineae bacterium
ATCAAAAAAATAATGCCAGCCATTTAAATACCTCTCTGGATCAAAATAGGAATCAGCGATCCGAGCAGCGTCCCGAAAATCAAGCCGATGGTGAAGCCAAAGACCGCTACCAAAACATGATCGTCGGTAAGCACAAACTTCTTTTGGTTGATGGGTGGTTCTTCCATCCCGAAGTCATCCAGTTCAAAGAGATCCATCAATCAAGCTCCTGTCCGTTCTGTTTCCATTCGCCGGTGCGCATCCAGCGAGGATCGCCCAGGGATGAGCTTTCGTCATAACGCCAGAGGGTGTTGAACCAGACCGAGCCGTTTTTTAATTCCTTCTCGACTTGCGAGATCGAAATGACGCGCCGTTTGTCATGGCGGATGCCGATCTGCACCTGGACATCGATGGCGCTGGCCACGGTGCGCAGCGCATCCGCGCGGTTGATGCCCATGTCCGTGCCCATCAGGCCGGCCAGGCGATCCGCGGTTTCGCGCGGGCTTTCGGCATGCAGGGTGCAGCAGCCGGAGTGGCCGGTCATCAGCGCCCGGAAGAGTGACATGGCTGCTCTGCCATCGCGGACCTCGCCGATAATCAGGTAGTCTGGGGACATGCGCATGGCATCGTCCACACCGTCCGCCAGCAAGTAAGGCGTTACTTCCGTGCCGCGCGCCTGCGGGCGGGCTTCCACCGTCTGAACGGTTTCGCGGTCAATCCAGATCTCTTCCGGGTCCTCGATCTTGAGAATCCTCCAGCCTTCAGGCAGAAAGTTGCAAAGAGCCGAGAGCATGGTGGTCTTGCCGGTGCGCGTTCCGCCGCAGATTAATGTGCGGCGGCCGTCCTGCATGCATGTCTGTAAATCGTCCATCATCTCGGCCGAGAGTGCCTGGCGTTCGATCAACCAGTGCGGCAGGACCGGTTTTTACTCATACAGACGAATGTTGATGGAGGGCATCCGGCCAGGCGGGGCGATGACCGGATGCAGAGCCTTGATGCGCCCGCCGCCCGGGTTGTGTTCGGTGGATGGCAATTTGGCGTTGACAGAAGGGTTGGCCTCATCCAGGCGCTTATTCTGCGGGCCGAGCAGCCGATCCAGCACGCGCCAGACCTCGCCCGCTTCCGGTCGCATCGGGACGGTCTCGAAGCGCACTTCGCCTTTGCGCATGATCTGCAGCAGGCCGTGCGAGTAGAGCGTGATCTCAGAAATATCTATCCTGGCAGGCGGCAGAAGCAGATCCAGGAAACCCAGCCCTAGTAATCTGCGGCTGATCTCAGCTGCCAGGCTTTCCTCGGCCTGTGGACCAGGACGCAGGTTGCGACGTCGATAAGCATTGGCCACCTGCGTGACAACCCGCTCTTCGACCTTCAACCGGTCCGCGGCGTTGGGCCTGCTCAGGACAGCGGGCGTGAATTCGGCGTTGATCTGATCGATGACTTCATTGATCAGCCGGTCGCGTTCTTCCCCGGCCAGGGCCGTGTCGGCGGGTTGGATGTTCAGCATGCTCAAGACCATGGCCCGCTCCTATCCAAATCTCAGCTTGGGCAGACGCAGCAGGCTGCGCGATTCGGTTTGTGTTTCGGATAGTGTCCGCTCCATACCTGGGAACAGCGAGCCGATAATCTGCCGAATGCCGCGCGTCAGCTTTTCACTGCGCAAGATGGGCGGGACGCGCTGTTCCTGGGCCAGAAGCACCGCCGGATCCTGCTCGATCACACCGATGATGGGCGGAGCCCAACCCAGGGCCTGCGAGAGTTCGGTCTGTACCGCGCGCGGTGTCAGGCTGCTGGCTTCGGATGCCTGGTTCAGTACCAGGTAAATCGCCTCGCGCGGCTGGGTTCCCAGGCGGGAGAGAATATTCAAGGTATGGCGCAGCGCAAACAGATCGGCCATGATCGGGCGGTAGACCAGCAGCACCGCGTTTGCAAACAGCAGCGGGTGGGTCATCCATTCGGTTTCATCCGGAGCCATATCCATGACCATCGCACCATACGAGCCATCTTCGGCGGCCAACAAAGACGAGTAGATGCTGTTCGGTGCGCGCACATCCGAGGCTTTCCGGGCCGCCGAGGCATACTCTTCGCTGTCTTCCGGACCGAGCAGGATGTCCAGCCCTTCCATGCGCTGGATGGCGGATTGAACCGCTGTCTTGCCAGGACGGGCGAAGAATTCGGTCAGGTTGGGAACGTAACGCAGTTTGAAATGTGCGGCGGCTGCAGGCGGCAGGCCAAATGAGAAGAGCAGCGAGCGCACCGAGAGCCGGGCGGCCAGTTCATAAGCCAGGTTCTCTGCGATGGTGGATGCGCCGGCTCCACCCGCCTGGGAAAGTACGGCGATGCGCTTGGTTCCGGTGACGATTTGCTGGGCAAATCGTGGGGAAACTGCCTGGCTTGCACCTGCGCCGAAATTTCCTGCAAGCGCATGCTGGACGGTAAGCGCCGGAGAAGCGTTGACAACCTGCGCGCGGGCGGTCATGGCGTAGCCATAGGCCAGATTGGCGATATCCGTCCAGGATACCGGGGCTACGAATGTTCCGCGCACGACAGAGTTCATCGACTCGTACACTCCCTTGAACATGGATTGCTGGTTGGGCAGGATCACGGTGCCGATCCCGTTCCAGGCCTGCATACCGGCCAGCAGCGGCTTGAGCGCATCCGGACCGGGAGCGACATCCGCCTGAATGACCAGAATGTCCGGTTTGAGCTGCATGAGCGTGCCTTGCAGGCTTTCCCAGCTCTGGGCATAACCGGCGATGGTGAAGCGTGGATCGCTCAGGAATGCAGGCTGCATCTGGTAGATGACGGTTTCATGTCCTGGGCCGGCCAGAAGCACAGTGAAGCGTTCGTTCATGGAGGCTCCTATGGGGCAACTGTTGCGTTCCCCAAAGGGGATGCTGTTGGGATAATGGTTGGGGTGGTTGTTGGAACGACAGCTGCCGGATCGCTGATGACCGTGTCTTTATTCAGCGCCTGGTACATTTCGCCCAGATTCAAGGTCAGGATCTCACCAGTTTGCAGGCCGCCCGCTGGCTCGATCGCCAGCTGCAGTTTGCCGTATTCGTTGAGCGCGGCAATCAAAGTGGTCGGGTTGACCATCAGCCCAGGCTTGATCTCAACCGGTTGGAGCGGCACGTCCAGGACAACGACACTGCCGGATTGTGCAGACTGCGAGGTGGTAGCAGAAGCAAACATCTGATCATTGCCGCTGCCAGGCGGAAGTTCCTGGTAGCGGAAGGACTGCGGAACAAGCAGGACTTTCACGCCGCTGATGGCAATGCGCACGATCGGGGACTGCATCGGCGCGGGGGTGGCCGTGGGGCTGGGGGTGGTGGTAGGAGCAGAAGGATCTGCCGGATTGACGTTGTAGACCTGGGGCTCTGTGGCGATGGTAGTGAGAGCGCTCTGCACCACGTCCGGCGCAAGCATGCCGATCAGGGTCACGGTCTGACCTTCACGTATCAGGCCGGCCACACCGGAGGACATGTTGACCCGTATCGCCATGGCAACATGACCTGATTCGAGCTGTGAGGGAATGCCGGATGCAGCCGATTCCCCGATCACTGATGCGGTGATAAGGTCGCCCGGTGCGCGGCCCACCGTGAGCATCTGGCCTTCGACATCCTTGATGTCCTTGAAGGCATCCGTGGGCACACCGCCGGACGGGATGGAGCGGACTTCGAGCAGGTCGGCAGTCAGCAAGGTACCGGGAGCGAGGCCGACTTTGGCAGCCACGACACTGGTGGGGCGGATGGTGCCGTTCAGCAGGGCGATGACCAGAAAACCGATCAGGATGGCAAAGCCGATGACCATGATGGGTGAGCGTTTCTTCTTTTCCATTTTTTTTGCTCCTTGTTCCGGGTAGCACCGGAGAGAAAAGTGGCTTCCCCATATGAGGATTGGGGCTTAACGCAAAAAGCGACCACCGACACAAGTGATCTTTGAATCCCAAAGATATAGTGTGGGTGGTCGCTTCTAAGGTTGAATTACACAGGAAGTTTTGGCGACCGAATGGCCAAGGTTATTCAGTTGTTGGGAACGATATTACCAAAAGTTTAAGAATTGCGCAAGGTTATTAGAACATATTTTCCAATTGTCTTACGGAATAAATGATTGGACCAGGACAGAAAATTCTGCCGAAAGGTAGTGAAAGTTGACGTGGAGCCAGTTCTTTGAATTTAGACATCACAAAAATTTCTCAATTTACCTTGAAAACGCATAAAACTATCAAATACTTATTTGCCAACCTATAACAATTTCAAAGATTGTAAAGACCAAAAATCGCTCGCCCACTTTCTAGATCGCTTCAATGAATTTAACATCTCTTCTAAAATATTGTCTGGAAGATTCTTAACCAAAATATCTGCAAACATATGAAAGATCGG
>CAIMZS010000422.1 GCA_903846015.1 uncultured Anaerolineae bacterium
CCACGAGCATAATGAATTCAGTTTCTCTAATAGCTTTAATAATTTCTTAATAAAACTGTCAACTTATACCCCAATCTTGTTATAATATTAAAGATTAAAAATTTTATTCACCAATGCGCAGGAGGCAAAACCATGGACCCTACATTTGCGTTTTATTTTTTACTTCCAGTGATTTTTGGGGTGGTTATTTCGGTAATGGGAGTTGTGTTTTTATTCATCGATTCCCGCCGGAAGAAAGAATCTGGTCAGATTGAAATCGAAGATTGGGACACTACGGGTGGGAAAATCATCGCGACAAGAATTAATGAAGTTGAAGTCCCGAAGGATAATACAAGTGGCGTTATTATCAACCACAATTTTGAACCAATCATCGAATATGTATACACTGTCAAAGATGCAGAGTATCACGGCAACAGGTTATTCCCTGGCGACCACATTTATTTCAGCGAACCGATTGCACTGAGGATTCTCAAAGACCATCCTTTAAATATGTACGTACCGGTAAAATATAATCCGGATAATCCATCCGAATCATCATTGGAGAAACGACCAGAGGGCACAAATTATATCTATTTGATTGGTTTGATTGGAACGTCTTTTGGTGTATTGGTGTGCTGTTTCACTACGGTTATGATATTTCTTATCATGGGAAAATATAAGTAAATCAGAACACAATACCACAGCATTGATCAGGCAAATAAAAAATCCTCCTGTTTTTTACGGGAGGATTTTTTATTTTACTTCCATTAAGCTGAAATGAAATTAGTTATCCAGAGCACCTGCAATAATCCAATTCCTGATAATTTGAATTTCTTCATCAGACAAGGTACCGGTAGGAGGCATCAATACACCGTTGGTATCCATGAGCAATTCGATAATCGGGCTTTTGTCTGCATCACCAGGAACAATGGCAGATTTTGCGGTGCCGCTCGTTGTCGCAGACTTGTAGGTGCTGCTGTCCCAACCACCAAAGGTGGTCGCTGAGTTATGACACATAGAGCATTTTGCCTGGAATATCGGCTGAACATCGTTTTTAAAACTGACTGCAGCACCTGTAACGGGGGCTGGGGCGGCACCGCTGCCAGTGTCTTTCCCGGCCACCAGAACAACCAATTTTTTGACCTGGTCTTCAGTAAACATGTGCCCTACGCCTGGCATTGCAACCTTCAAAACACCATTGTTAATCATACTGAAGATCTGATCATCCGCATACTTGGCACGCAGCTTGGTGGCATCCAGAGCAGGGGCAGTGCTGGTACCCTCAAAATTGGTCCCATGACATTGCGCGCACATCCCATCATACAGACTTTTTGCACTCAACTCCTTGGGCTGGAAGACAACCGACGGGGCCTTGGGCGGGTTGGCCGCAGGCGGGTTAGTTTGCCAACTTCGGATGAATGCGACTAGAGCATCAATTTGATCAGAATTCAAAACCCCGCCAAACGGCGACATGCCATAGTTTGGTTGACCCTGCATAATGATATTGCGAATAGTAAGATCGTCACGAGTTGCCAAGAATTCGCTTGAACTGATGGGGAGAATCATATCGCCCTGGAAGGATGGGTTTGGTCCGCCTTCTCCATATTTCCCATGACAGCCGATACAATTACTCGCGAACAACTTCGCCCCGGAAGAAACTCCTACCCCCTGGCTGGTATCCCAAGAGTAGTTTGTCAGTGCAGTGACTTGTTCAGGAGTAAGAATATCACCCCAAACTGGCATGGTGACATGGGAACCACCAATAGCAATGGTCTGAAGTGCGCTTTCCTTCGTTGGGGAGGTTGGCACTTTATCGCCATGACAGGATACGCAAAACTGCCCGAATAACTTTTCCCCACCCTGACTATTTTTGGGATCAACCACATATTCAGCCAGGGTATTCAAGTCTTGAGCCGAGAGGGTACCCTGCCAGCCTGGCATTTTTACTTCATGACCGCCTTTAACGATCATGGTTTTTAATTCGGCTTTCGTCCCGGTGAAACCGACACCCTGTCCATGACAGCCTGCGCAGTTGATAGCGAACAAACGCTGCCCATCCGGCGCGGCCAGGAAATTAAGCAGGGAGTTTTGCTCGTCGGCTGTCAGAGTAGTCTTCCAATCCGGAGTTCCTTTACCCTTATGAGGTGCAAAGGTTAGGCCTTCATCAAAAACCCGCTGCAACTGAACCGGATTACCTGAAGCTAGGACTGGATTCTTATGACAATTACCACATTCCTTGGTAAACAGGGCACTCCCATTCGGAGAAATCAAGAATCCGACCAGCATGTCAATCTCGTCCGAGCTGAGATCGCCACCCCAGGCCGGCATGCCCTGGTGATTACCGACAGCAATTATTTTGTGCAAATCTACACCAGATGGAACAGTGATACCCTGCCCATGACAGTTTGCACAATCTTTGGCGTAGAGCGCCGCAGCCTGGTCAACCACAACCGCTGCCTGTGGTGGGGCAACTTCGGTGGTAGCCAGGTAAGTCAAAAATCCAATCCCCGCCACGACAACGATTGCAACCAGACTGGCAAGAGGACGCTTGAGATAATGACGGTAAGGGCTTGGATCAATGAACGGCAGCAGGATAAGGCCAATGATGAATACCGTTGGCAATATCATAGCCCCAACCACTTCCAGATTGCCAGGGAAATATTTCAACATCTGGAAAAGGAAGAGGAAGTACCATTCAGGGCGCGGAGTGTAGTTGGTGTCATTTGGATTGGCGCGCGCTTCCAGCGGAGCACCAACAAAAAATACCAGAGCAATCAGTATTAAAAAGACAATCAGAGATACTACCGCATCTTTGAAGATAATGTCCGGGAAGAAGGGGACGCCCGTCTCCTTGGCTTTATGATATTTTTCGGTGTATTTTTCCTGGTCCTGTTTCTTCATGGTTTATTCATCCTTGGAAGGCACACCCGAAATTCCGATCCGGATGACCAGATATAAATGAATCCCGACCAAAAGGGCGAGGGCGGCAGGCAGTACCCAGATGTGCGTTCCGAAGAAGCGTGCCAGGGTTACTGCAGACAACCCTTCTCCACCGCGCGCAATTCGCAGCAGCCAACCTCCTACAAATGGGGCAACTCCGGCGATACGGGTACCTACTGTGGTAGCCCAATAAGCACGTTGATCCCAGGGCAGTAGATAACCGGTGAAACCAAAACCAATCACCACAATGAGAAGAATAACACCTGTCATCCAGGTCACTTCACGTGGAAATTTATAAGCTCCATAGAAGAAAACTCTCAACAAGTGGGCAACGGTCAGCACCACCATCGCGCTTGCGCCCCAATGGTGCATACCACGTATAAACCAGCCCATAGGTAATTGAGTGGTTATATACATCACGCTGTCATAAGCATGATCTGGGGTGGGCACATAATAAAGGGTTAGCAATATTCCTGTAATGGCTTGATTCAAAGCCACAAAAAGAGTAGCACTCCCCAAAGCATAAAACCAGTTGACATGCGGAATCTTGCGCAAGAAGATTGCTTCCCAGACCCCGCGCCACCCGAAACGATCATTTAACCAATTACCAAGGTTTCCGAACATGGTTAGCCTCGCTTTACGAAAAGATTACCGTTCTCAACCTTGTTTTCGTATCGGACAAGGGGTTGAGGGGGTGGGCCGCCAATTACGGCTCCAGTTTTTGAGAATGCGCCATTATGACACGGGCAGAAGAAAGATTCCTTCTCGGTAATCCAGCGAATTCTACAGCCAAGATGCGTGCAAACATTGGACATAACGACGTAATTTTGTCCATCTTCCGTCAGCACAAAAACCGTGAATTCTTCATCGGCTGTAATCCAACCTGTCTGAGTCTTAAGGGTCGCTTTGAACAAGGTGGGGACGCCCATCTCGATCTTGCTAACCGATCCCAACTGGATCCAGTCAATAGCTTCCTGTTGCAATGCTGGTCCAAGCACATATGCAACTGCAGAGGTAGCATATGACGCAGCGATTAGGCCGCCAATACCGACGATCGTTGTTTTCATAAAATCGCGGCGACTAACTGTACTGGCATCTTGTTCTTCTTCTTCTGACATACCTTTTCTCCTTTGGTAATTACAGTGACAATAATATATATAAACAGCCCTGTTGGATTAACAAGGCTAAATAAGCATAAATTGACAGATTAATAACTACTATATGGGAATAAAAGCTGAGAATTACGATATAAAATCAACAAAGTACCCTCCCAGATACACTTCGTTAATGTAAGCTTTTTTTATTTACAGCTAAAGCATTGTTCATTTTACCACAAGTCAATAATTCTAATATAATTTTAATGTAATTACGAAATTGTGACTGTCATGTGACTGACCAGCCCTGATACATTTGGGTGAGAGCAGAACACAAGCATCAGAAACAAAGGTTTGAGACCTGGAATGGGTGCAAAAAACTCCCGAATAAAATCTGGGAGTTTTTTGCAGCGCTGGATAAATTCATCTTCGGGAATACATGGGCGCATCGGACAGGGTTTCACTTCTAAGAATATTTTTAATATTGTTCAGGCGAATATAATCCGAATCGCTGAGTGATTGGATGTTAACAGACGAATATCGAAATTATCGACAACGACACTACTTCTTCTCGAAAATTACAGTCCCGGTCTCTGCACAGAAATGAATAGAAAACAGGATCGCTTTTAAAAGTTCATCCGAATACGTGCAATAAGGTCATCCCACACCGGGTAATCGCTGCCTTTCCATATGGCTGCGCGAAAGGTTTCAGCTTGTTGTTCTGACCAAGCGAGGTTTTTTTGAGCATAGAGCGCATAGAAGGCACTGGCGCGATAATTGGCAACACAATGAATCAGAGTTCTGCCAGCAGACAGCCCTTTCAATACAATTTCAAAGGTTTCAAAGTCGCTTTCCAACGGCATATCCCAATTGACCGGGATATGCACATAACGCAAGCCAAGCGAGCGCACCAGCCCGGCTTCGTCTTCAATGGAGTGTTCGGGATTGTAAGGGGCCAAATTAATAATGGTTTGAAAGCCATCTTCCGCCACGGAGATGAATTGCTGTGCGGTCGGCTGCCCGGCAGTGCTGATCTGCTCATCCACCCAGATATAGTTGTAAATCTCCTGAATACTCATGATGGTTATTTTCCTGGTCTATAAATAATCCGGCGTATAAAAAATCCACACTCGCTACAAGATTGTCGCCGCAACAGTAATACAGACACACCCATCTGCCCAAGAACTGCGGTTCTGAAAATTGAGCCCCGGTTCTTGGGTGGTTGCGGAATGTCGTTGGGCATTTTGGAGCAAAGTTGGCTTCAACTAACGCTTGTAATCCGCCACATAGCCCGGAATAGGAACATCCACGGTCAGCAGTGGATCATTAATTGGGGCGAATGCCTGTTGGCGTAAAGGCAGTACGCCAGCCCAGACCGGCAGTTGATAATCGGCTTCGTCATCCCCAGGCGGGGCGTTGCGTATCTTGGCCGTGGCGCTATCGATGGGAATGGAGACCACCGAGGTGGCGTTCATTTCCTTGCGGTTAGGTTTGCGGGCATCGTCCCAGCGCCCATGCAGGATATGATTGGTGATGACTTCCATTGCGTGCATCTTTTCGTCATAATCATCAATCAGTCTGCCCTTCCCAAACAACACCACCGAACGGAAATTGACGGAATGGTGGAAAGCCGAACGGGCAATGACCAACCCATCAATCATGGATACGGCTATTGAAACCGAGCCTCCATTCTGGATATACTTGAGCATGCGGCTGGCCTTAGCGCCATGCAGCAGGATGGTATCATCCAGGCGGGCGTACAGGCTTGGGATCACAAAAGGCTGGTTGTCCTCTAAGAAGGCGACGTGGCAGATCAGGCCTTCATCGAGGATAGGATATATGGTTTCAGTGTCGTAATGAGCGCGATCAGGAAGTCGTCGCACACGGTTCAGGTCGGTAGCTGGAAATTGAGGCATGTGAGCACCTTTCAGAAATGGGATCATTCAATCATAACTGCGGATCAATTACCTGGCAAGCACATGTGTGGTAGTGATTTCAGCCAACAGGCGGCCATTCTCTCCACTAACAGAGGTGCGAATGACAATCACATGCGACCCTCTGCGCACAAAACGTGCTTCTGCGACGATTTCTCCGCTGCGCTGATTGGCAAGCAGGTTTGTGTTGATGTTGATCGCCAGGGGAAAACCCTTGCCCTCTTCAGGAATGCTCTCGCCACCCAGCGCCAGAACCGTGGCAGTTACATCAGCCAACCAGATGATGGCACCGGCGTGAACGGTCCCGAATGGGTTGAGCACACCAGACTGGATCGACATTCGCGCCAGCGCACGTGTCTCATCAACGCTTTCAAGCTCGAATTCGAGATTACCCGTGTATTTCATAGCGTGCTCCAATTTGGAAAAAATGATTGTGTCACTATACAACAAGGCAAAGCCTGGCGGGCAAGATTTCAATGATGAGATGGTGAGTCTCCAGGTAAGGCAGCTCTCCATCAGCTTCTACGACCAGCGGTTCTTCTGATGTGATAACAATGCGGTGGGCACGCGCCATGCTGACCGCCGGGTCACCGATATGAGTTCCGCCGGTAATCTTTGGGATCAACCTTAATATTTGCAACCGGTTGAGACCCTGGGCGATCATCAGGTCAAACATACCGTCATCGGCCTGGGCATGCGGGCAAACCCAGAACCCATTAGCAAAACAGCGACCGTTGGTGATGGCGGTCATGGTTGTAGCTTGTTCAAACGGCGCCTGGTCATCCATTTGGACAGTGATATGCAAGAGCGGGTACCTGATCATGGTCTTGAGAATGGTGAGCAAATAGGCGCTAAAACCCTTGATGAAACGCGGGATGGTAGTGAAATTCAGCGTGGCGTGCGCGCCAAAACCTACATCCATACCATTCATGAAATAGTGTGGACCATCCCCCAGATCGGCTCGCAAATGGTCACCCGTCATGCGGCCCACGTCAAACAGATGGGTCTGACCACGTGCGATTTTCTGAACGGCAGCGGGCCACTCGAATGGCCGTCCCCCAACCGGCGTTTCTGGTGGGATGATCTTGGCAAAATCATCACCACTGCCTAATGGAATAATAGCCAGCGGAATGGTCTCTGCCTCGCCAGATGCCTGCATTAACCCGTTCACGATTTCATGAGCAGTGCCGTCGCCGCCGACGCTGACGATCCTATTGTATTTTTGAGAGGCTTCGCGCGCCATTCGAAAAGCATCCAACGGCGCTTTCGTCGGGACAGCATCGAAATCCAAACCAATCTGGCGAAAAGCCTGCTCAACTTGAGGCCACTGTGCCTGAACACGCCCACGCCCGGCAACTGGATTGTAAATGACAAGGGTTCGACTCATATGGACCTTTTTATCTAATGGGATGGCATTCCAGATCATTCCCGCTCCGGTGCCAGGGTCACCGTCGAGAAATATTCATCCAGTATAACCAGTTTTGTAAAAAGCGTAATTTTGAGATGTTTTTCACAAATCAAGCGCAAACTGGCAGGCTGCATCAATGTCGAGCTGCTGACCATCCTGCCACGCAGCACTGAAAACATCTTCACCCAAAAGCGCATGGACTGATGCAAGATGCGCTTCGTAATCCCGGCGAAATACGGGGTAATCCATCCAGGATGGCAGAGTAGCGCGCATTTTTTGGGCTGCTCCAAACAAGCGGGCAGCATGATGAGCGGACCCCAGATCGGCAGCCAACATCCCAAAACAAGCCAGGCTGGTGGAGATACCTACTTGAAAATTTTCTGTACGGAAAATTGCAAGCGCCTGGGCCAGGTGTTCCTTTGAATTGGCCCACTTTTCTGTAATCCGCGAACTAACCGACCAGATCAAATGCGTACCAGCGATGGTCATACGATTGTTGGACTGCCTGGCAGCCGAAGCGGCTGCTTCAACTTTCTCCGCAAACTGCCCAAGTTCGCCTCTTGACCAGCAGATCACGGACGAATCGATCAGTTTAAGAGCCAAATCATTAAAGTCGCCGGTCTCGCTTCTGTATTTGATGACTAAATTCAATGACCGGTCTGCCTGGGCATAATCTTCGAGAAGAATATCGACATAAGCCATATCACCAAGCCTCTCGTGGATCACTCTTCGATCTTCAATTGCGCGCACCAGAACCAGTCCTTCTTCGAACAAATCGCGCGCTGCAGCCAGTTGACCTTGCCCAATATTCAGGATTGCCAGGTATGCCAGGCCGACCGAGATGCGGCGATTATCGCCTGAAAGCCGCGCCTGCTGAACACCATCCTCATATAGTGAGCGCGCTCGCGCGATCTCGTTTTTAGTCGTTGCAAAAAAACCAAGCATATACTGGGTATTGCAAATCAGCCAGGGATCATTAACCTGCCGCCCGAAAGCAAGCGCTCTTTCGAACAGTTCCAGGGCAGCATCCGGTCTGGTAAACATCAAGAATTCACCCTGGAATGTCAGCGCCTGGGCCAGGCTGGCTTTGTCATCCACCTGCTGTGCCAGCGCAGCCGCCTTTTCTGACAGAAAAACAGAACGATCTTCGTCAAACGAGTTGCGGAAGAAACTGGCAGCGCTTACCAGGGCCTTGGCATACACCGCTGGGCTGGCAGCCTGGCTGTGCTCCAATAATTGGTCTGCCCAACTGATTGCATCAGTCAGGTAAACGCGCAAATCCCAAAAACGCCACATGATGCTGGCCAGCCGCAGGCAGGTTTCCGGATCTCGGTCGCGGGTCCATTCCATCGCCGCCCGCAAATTTTCATGGTCAATTTCCAGCAGGTTCAGCCAGGGCAGCTGGTCACGCCCGCGTATTTCCGGCTCGGCTGATTCGGCAAGCTGCAGAAAATAATGGGCATGCCGGTCACGGATTTGCTCGCCCTCACCGGATTCGAACATCCTATCGCGCGCGTATTGGCGAATGGTTTCAAGCAGGTGATAACGGCCGCTTTCGTCCATCAACACCAGCGACTTATCCACCAGGTGCGAAATAAGATCATCGACATCATAGGCTGAAACGCTGAAATCTGAACAGGTCACTTCGGCCGCCGCCAGGCTCCAACCACCAGAAAAAACCGCCAGCCGCATCAGCACCAGTTTTTCGGTTTCGGAAAGCAAATCATAAGACCAATCGATCAACGCGCGCAGAGTCTGCTGTCTCGGCAAAGCTGTGCGGCTGCCACCGGTCAGCAAGCGAAAGCGATCATCCAGGCGGGCGACAATTACATGCAGCGGCATCGAACGCACCCGCGCGGCAGCCAGCTCAATTGCAAGCGGAATACCATCCAGGCGCTGGCAGATCTGGGCAATAGCCAAAGCATTGGTACTTGTCAGCTTGAAAGATGGCGCAACCAATGCCGCGCGATCAAGGAACAATTGAAGCGCTGGGAATGTGGGCAGATGTTCAAACGGGGGTAATTTATTTGCATCGGGAAAAGCCAACGAACGCACCGGAAACGAGACCTCACCCGGCACACCCAGGGCTTCGCGGCTGGAAGCCAGGATGTGCAACCCGGGCAGCACTGCAAGCAGCGCGGCAGCGAAACTGGCGGCAGCCTCGATCAGATGCTCACAGTTATCCAATACAATCAAGGCAATCTTCTCCTTCAACGCAATTTCGAGCGTTTTCAGGGAGCTTTTCCCCTTTTGTTCGTTAATACCCAGGGCCTCGAGAACCGCCAGCGGCAGCTGCTGTGGATCAACGACCGGCGCCAATTCCACCAACCAGACCCCGCCAGGGCAGGTATCGATCATGTGAGAAGCAACGTGCAAAGATAATCGTGTCTTTCCAACCCCACCGGATCCGATCAGGGTTACCAGGCGCGCTTTACCCAACAACGTGAGCACTTCATCTCTTTCGCGTTCACGTCCCACAAAAATCGTCATGGCGGATGGCAGGTTGTTGGGTATTGAGTTTAGATATTGCAGAGCGGGAAAATCCTGCCACAACCCCGGGGCTATCACCTGCCAGATACGTTCCGGGTTGGGAAAACCCTTCAAGCGATGTTCTTTCAAGTCCAACAATTCGATGTTTTCGGGGAGTTGGTCATGCAGTAGTTCAGCGCTGGTGCTGGAGAGCAGAATCTGTTCTCCGAAACCCAGAGAAAGAACGCGCTGAACATGTGCAAGCGCGAGGTAACCGTGATACTCATCATCATGATACTCTGCCGCGCCGGTGTGCAGCCCCATACGCACTTTCAGAAATGGGCCGCCCCAATCCTCTGATTGAAGGACCCGTTGGGCTTCAACAGCAGTAAGCAGCCCATCTGTGACATTATTAAAGGCAGCGCAAAAAGCATCCCCGATTATCTGAAAAACCTTTCCGCTGTGCGCCAGAATAGCCCTTTGCAAAATGGCATGGTGACGAGCTCGCATGGCTTCCCAATTCTCGGGGTATTGATGAGCCAATGCCGTGCTGCTTTCAATATCGGTAAAGAGAAAGGTGACGGTCCCTGTCGGATGAATTTCGCTCATGGAAAGCCTTATAAACTCTTACTTTATGTTCTTCCGTGATCTTCATGGTGGGTTGTTTATTCTTCCGGCTATTCCGGATTAAGAAACCTTGACCAATCATACAACAATTATAGGCAATATTCACTACCAGTCCATTATCACACTGGAATAAGTTTACTATTGGTGGATTGGGACAAACCTTAACTCGAGCAATCACCTTTGCTCAATTTTTCCAGGCCTGCAGTTCGATGATATTACCTTCCGGATCAGTGACATAACACCAGGTTACCTGAGCGCCAGTCGTAGTTTGCAATGTGACGATTTCACCAACCGCATGCCCGCCTGCTTCCAGCACTTGTTTTTGGGCATCAGCCACATCATCAACCGAAAATGCGATATGCCCAAAGCCAGGGCGGTTCACAGCCGTTGCAGGGCGAGCTTCCAGGAAATTATATTGATATATTTCCAGCGTGGGACCATGGTCATCATAGCCTGGCAGCCGCAGATGCGCGCCGCGCATACGAGCGCCCGGCAAGCCGGTACCGGCTTCTAGTTTCTCACCGGCATAGTCGCGTTCCGGTGGAACGGGGACACAATGAAACAAGCTTTGGTAAAAATCCGCCAACGCGTGCCAATCCATCGCGATCAGATTGGTGTGAACATATTTTGCTGAAATGCTCATAGACGCCTCCTATGCTTTGGTCTTTTTCCACAACGAGGAAAATAAGCTTATTGATATTCTGTTAAGATAATATCCAAACCATACAGTAAGGACATGGCTTCTGGGAGCGAAAACTTCGCCTTCTTGATGGTATTTAAATTTGCGGCAATGGAATAATTGGTGGCGCCGGTAAAATCGGCTTCAGTCAGGTTGGTATGAAGAAAACGACTGCCGGAAAACTCAGTAAATTGGCAGTTCGACTGGGTTAGATTAGCTTCCGCGAAATCCACCTCCCTGGCAACACACCTGATGATATTGATCTTCTTCAGATCCAAACCCATAAAAGTAGAGTGATTAATGGCGCAACCTTGAAAATCAACAGGTTTGTGAAACTTGCTTTTCCCCCAGGCTGTTTCGGCCCAATTGACCCCGATCACTTGCGAGTCTTCAAACCGGGTGCCAATAAATAAGCAGCCCTTCAGATTAACGAGACTCAAGTCGCAGCCTCGAAACAGGCACTCGCGAAAAGAACAATCCCGGAATATCGTTTCGCGAAAAGAACATTTCACAAAAGTGCACCCGGTGAACTCTTTCGAGTTCAGCTGCCCATTCCTGAGATTAATACCCTTGAACTCTTGAGAGTTATATTCCGATTGCGAATCCGATAAATCCATGCTGCAGGCTTCCTTGAAAGGTTGTATTAAATATACCAGGCTATGCGGCAGCGCTGAATAGAACCGATTTCCAGTTCATCCAATTCAGACGCCTCTTTTCGCTGACTTCACGATTATAGGGCTGGTCGTACAAAATGTGCTCCCAGGTAGGAGTCACACAGCCTGCCACAATGGGCCTATCATCAATCAGAACATCGCCGCTGATGATGGTTTTATCTTTACTAATGACAAGCTTTTTTACCCACTCTTTGCCCAGGTGCTGCTCCACCCATTCATATTTTTCAACCACACAATTTCGGAAGAAGGTTATCGCGCTTGTACAAATAAAAACTTCGTGACCCAACTGGCGCATTTCGGTTAATGCATTCACGCAGCCCATGATTGGTTCAAGTGAAAGAAAAAAGCCAGGCGCCGCGATTGTTTGACGAACCAGGTCGCTTAGCTCAGCCGGATATTGGTCAACAACGTAAAAAGTCGTGCGTAATTCAAGAGGAATAAAAGATTTTTCTGGGTATAGCATCTGCCAAATTTTCAAAAATCCGGCGTCGAAATCCGCCAAAACCCCATCCATGTCAACCAGAATTTTCATTGGCTGCAGCCTCTCAAATCGATCGGCCAAATATCAACAACTTCACTGCCGCTTGTAAGATAAAAACGATCAAACAGATTGATGGTAGGGTCACAATGCGATGTGACAAGTTCCAGCACTGTGCCAAGCGCCGGGAGATCAAAGTCGCCAGAACAGCTGACTTTCCCATACTCATCCCCGAACCAGTTGTAAACCAGATGAGAATTCTCAGGAGAAATGATTTGCGGGACGGCCCCATCTCTGTACAGTGACTTAAGCCCGGCGTCGACTGTAACAAAACCATCCTGGTTCGCGCTTACAACTGTTGTTAAAAGCCGCAAGGCTGGGGCAAACGACACAAAGCGCTCAGGGTCCTGCGCCGATCCGACCGCGAGATACTCCGCATCCATGACCGCATACGACCCCACCTGCAGCTCGGTCAATTCCGGAATAGTGATATCAATATCAAACGTGCCTGTGCCGGAGGCGCTAAAAATAGTGCAGCTTTCGGCTATGTTGCGCAGTTCGCGAAATATGGCAGTGGGGGAAAGCAATGATTGCAGTGAAGTTCTTTTTCGGGCATCGAAAGACGGAATATGCTGAACCTGTCCGGCATAAGCCTGGATACCCCTCAAGCGCAATTCCGAATGAGACAGGATAAAATCAGCCAGATCGAGCGCGCCAGCCGTTTGCGCACCTGTTCTAGCCAAGCCAGCATCCAGATCCAACAGCACATCCATGCGCATGCGCCTTTCGTGCAGCGCCGCTGCCAGCAGCGAAACACCCTTGCGGCTGTCCACAGCCACCATCATGGCTGGAGCAGCCTCCAGCGCATCGACAAGCCGCGCAATCTTTTGTTGAGTCACTACTGGTCCTGTGACCAGAATCCTGTCGATTCCCTCCCTGACCAATGTCTCGGCCTCTGAAACTTTGGCCGCACAGACACCGATTGCGCCAATCGCTAGCTGCCTTTTCGCCAGCGCCGAACACTTATGTGTTTTGGCATGCGGGCGCAAATTCTTCCCAGCCATGCCAACGGTGGTTTGCATGCTTTGGAGATTACTTTCCAGGATGTCCAGATCCAACACCAGACAAGGAGTATCAAGATCGTATTTATTTTTACTCATGCGGTTTCCTTTTTGAAGCTGAAAGCAGGAATCCCAGAAGTATAAATCATTATTCATTCAGCAAGTCATTTGTCGGACGTAATTTTTTTTCTTACATACCAATCAGAACGGGCTCCCTAGCTCGGAAACCGCCGCGAGGAGCGCGCACGCGCCCGAATGGCTTCATCGGCACGATCCCTGGACGGTGCCGCGGTTTCCAGCGATCCCAACAACTGCCGGGAAGCTGAGGCAATTGCATCAACTGCCTCAGCAAAAGCCGCTTCATTTACCCTGGATGGCTTATTGAAACCTGAAATTTTGCGAACGAATTGGGTCGCGGCTGCGCGGATTTCATCTTCGCTGGCAGGCGGTTCAAAATTGTAGAGACTCTTGATATTTCGACACATTTGGATAACCTTTTCAAGCTGGTAAAAATATTGATTACAAACTTCGGCAATCTTGCCCCAGGCGCTGCAGCGGAAAGTTGGGATGCTACTTTTCTCACTTCAAAGATTGTCAAGCTTAATTTGTTTTTGACACATTGCCAGCGCCGTTAATCGGTGTCAAAACTGCTGGAAGCGGGAAGGACAGCCACCAGCCTGACCCGCCAGGGTCGCGGTTGTGGCGCCAGGCGTTCCAAAACCCTTCGTCTCCGAACCAGGGTCTCGATCGTTTTTTCCCCGTGGATGGTTCATTGTAATAGATCATGATCACATATTTATTGGCAGGCGCGACCGGTATTCCTGTCAAGATGATAAAATGAGCCCCGGATGTCGGGTCATCCAGTCGGGCGATCACGTCGATCAGGTAGAAATTGTCCACTGTCCCGGTTGAATAATCCAAAACGAATCGAGTATAC